>DASTSX010000236.1:0-21220 GCA_035760455.1 Gemmatimonadaceae bacterium
GATGCGGGTGAAGCGCGCCTGCGACGCGTTGCGGATCCGGCTCACGGAGGATCACGGTGCACGACGAGACTGACGAGACGATCGCGCGCATCGCTGCGGCGCTGCGTCCCCTGCCCGACGTCGATCCGGAGCAGAAGGCCCGCGTACTGGTGGCGGTGGCCGCCGAGCGCGAGCGCGCGCGCGAGCGACGAGTGAGCGCCCTGCGGCGCTGGCGCGTCGTGGGTGCGTTCGGCACCGTGGCCGCGGCCGGACTGGTCGCGGCCATCTGGTTGCGCGGGGCGCGGCCGGCCGCCGTCGTCGCCGATGGCGCCGGCGCCGCGCCGGCGCCTCCGGCGGCGGCCGTGTCGGGATCGGTCGATGCCAGACTCGCGCGCGACGCGAAGAGCGCCGGGCTCAAAGCCGTCCAGGTCGTCCTTCGTGCCCCGGCGGCACAGCGCGTGAGCGTGGTGGGAGACTTCAACGGATGGGACGTCGAGGCCGACGCGATGACACGCGATCCCGTGAGCGGGCTGTGGAGCCACACGCTGGCGCTGCGACCCGGCCGCCACGTGTACGCCTTCGTCATGGACGACAGCGTCTGGATGCGGGACCCACGGAGTCCCGAGGCGGCCGACGAGGACTTCGGGCGTCCGGGCTCGGTGCTGCTCGTGGGACAGCCATGACGATGCGCCGCGCCGTTCTGCTGGCTGTGCTGGCCCTCGCCGCGTTGCCGTCCATCGGCGCGGCGCAGCAGGTGGCGTACGCGGCGGCCGCGGTGTCGGAGCTCGACAGCACCACGCGAGCGGCGGTGATGCAGGAGCTCGGGCGCGCGCAGACGCGTGGGCTGCCGGTGCAGCCGCTCGTCGCCAAGGTTCGCGAAGGCCAGATCAAGCGCGCGGCTCCGGCGCGGATCCGACTCGCCGTCGCCATCCTCGCGGCGCGGCTCGACTCCGCACGGTCGGCGATGGGGCCCGGCTCCAACGCCGCGGAGCTCGTCGCCGGTGCGGACGCGCTGGCCGCGGGCGTCGATCTGGCGTCCCTGCGCGCCGTGCGCGCCGCGAGCGGCTCGCGCGATGTCTCCGCTCCACTCGGTGCGCTCGCGCAGCTGGTGGCGAGCGGCGTGCCGGCGCACCGCGCCACCCAGATGATCCTCGAGCTGCTGAAGCGCGACGCGGGTCCGCACGAGTTGCTCGCCTTCGGCAACGCGGTGGAGACCGACGTCGGCGCGGGGGTTCCGGCCGAAGAGTCCGCGGTGTTCCGACTGCGTGCGATCGAGTCCCAGGGCGTCGGCACGTTCGATCGGACGACGGTCACGACCGGCGGCACGCCGTTGATCAACGCGCCCCGCGCAGGCGATGCCGCACGGCCGAAGCGTAAGCCCTAGGTGAGGCGACCGATCGCCGCGGCACTGAGCGGCCTGCTCGTCCTCATCGGGATGGGCAGGCCGCTCGCCGCACAGCATCGGTCGTCGCTGGACGTCGGCGTGTCGGTGGTGCGCTTCCTCGACGAGAGCACCACCGTGGCGGGTCCCTCGATGGCGTTGACGTCCGCCGCGGATGGCCGACGACTGTTCGGTCAGGCCGACATCGGCGGCGTGGGCACCTTCAGTGGTGCGTCGGGCTCCGCCACCTTCGTCGGCGGCCTGAGGGCGCCCATCGCACGGCGCTGGCTGCTCGAGGGATCGGGCGAGCTGTTCGGGGTCGCCGGCTCGTCGGTGCGGAGCGCGGTCGCCGCCACGGGCTCTGGGCGAGTGATCCGCGTGCTCGGCGATGGCGGCGTGTGGGCGCGTGGCGCCGCCGCGGCGTCCCGGCGCGAAGCGGGGACGCTGCCCGCACGGTCGGTGGAGGCGGGGGCGTGGTGGGGCTGGCCCCGCGCGCGCCTGAGCGTCGACCTCGTCGATCAGCGCGCGAAGGCGCAGCTGTTCGCGGGCCCGTTTCGAACGATCCTCGTCGGCACGCTGCCGGTGCACTATCAGGAGGGCACGCTCACCGCGCGGCTCGAGGGCGAGGCGATCGCGCTCGACGTCTCCGCGGGCGTGCGCCGCGATCCGGACGCGTCGCGCGTGTACGAGCCGACGTTCGCCGTGACGGCGTCGTTCTGGCAGTCCGAGTCGCGGGCGTTCACGCTTTCGGTGTCGCAGGTGCCGCCCGACTGGGTGCGCGGCGCGGACGCCGCGCGGTGGGCCGCCGTCGGCATGCGGTTCTACGAGCCGAGGCCGGCCACCGCGCGCGCGGCGCGCATCCCGGCACTCATCTCGGTCGGCGCGGGCGACGAGCAGCGGCTGGTGCGCGTGCTGGCTCCCGGCGCGCGGCGGGTCGAGCTGATGGCGGACTTCACCGACTGGAGCGTCGTGCCGCTGACGCGCGCGAGCGGGAGCTTCGAGCGCACGATGGCGGTGTCCCCCGGCACGCACCGCGTGCTCGTCCGCGTCGATGGAGGCACGTGGCGGCCGGCAACGAACACGCCCGCCGTGGACGACGACCTCGGCGGGCGTGCGGGACTGCTGGTCGTGCCGTGAGCCTTCAGGTCAGGCGACGGCGTACTGGTGCGTCACGTCGCGCCCCGCGCTCTTCACGACGAGCTTGAACTCGTCGGGCCGGAGGAGTGGATCGTCGCGCAGCTCGAGCGCGAAGCCGACGGTCTTCTCCAGCTTCCGCATCAGATCCGACTCGTTCTCCATCGCGAACATCGCGACGTCGGGGTGGAGCTTCACGAGCAGCGGATCGCGCTTCCCCTCGACGCCCATGCGCTTCACGCTGCGCTCCATGCGCCGGAGGATCGTCTCGGCGGTGAACACGCGCCCGGTGCCGGCGCAGGTGGGACACGCCTCCGTCATGCTCTGCAGGTGGCTCTGCCGCACGCGCTGCCGCGTCATCTCGATCAGGCCGAGATCGGAGACGGCGAACGCCTTCGTGCGCGCGCGATCGCGTCCGAGATGCGTGCGCAGCTCCTGGAGGACGCGCTCGCGGTTCGACTTCGTGTCCATGTCGATGAAGTCGCAGACGATGATGCCGCCGACGTCGCGCAGCCGGAGCTGACGCGCCACCTCGCGGGCCGCCTCGAGGTTGGTCTTGAGGCTCGTCTTCTCCGGGTCCTTCTTGCCGACGAACCGACCGGAGTTCACGTCGATCGAGACGAGCGCCTCGGTGGGCTCGATGATCAGGTACCCGCCCGACGGCAGGTCGCACCGGCGCTTGAACAGGTCGCGGATCTCCGCCTCGACCTCCGCCTTGTCGAATAGCGGTGTCGTGTCCTCGTAGAGCACGATGCGCTCGGTGAGCTCGGGCGCGATGCCCTTCAGGTACTCGAGGATCTCGTTGTAGACCTGCTTCGAGTCGACGGTGATGCGCTCGACCTTGTCGCTGAAGATGTCGCGGATCAGGCCGCGCGTGAGCGATGTCTCACGGTGCACGAGCGCCGGCGGCCGCACGAAGTGGGTCTTCTTCTTGATGCGCTTCCACGTGTTCATCAACGTGGTGAGCTCGCGCTCGATCGTCTCGGGGGTGACGTCCTCGCCGACGGTGCGCACGATGACGCCGCCCGAGTCGTCCGGGAGCATCCCTTCCACGAGCGCGCGGAGCCGCTTGCGCTCCTCGCGGTCGCCGATCTTGCGGCTCACGCCGACGCGCGCCGCGAACGGCATGTAGACGAGGAAGCGGCCCGCCATGGAGACCTGGGCCGTCACGCGGGGGCCCTTCGTGGAGATCGGCTCCTTGCTGACCTGGACGAGCAGTTCCTGGCCGCGCTTCAGCACGTCCTGGATGGGCGGCGCGTCGCGCTCGTCGCGCTCCAGCTCGCGGTAGGTCTCGTCCGCGTCCTCGTCGTCCTCGTCCGCCCCGCCGTCCGGATAGACGAGATCCGAGGCGTGCAGGAAGGCGCTCTTCTCCGTTCCGATGTCGACGAACGCGGCCTGCAGGCCGGGAAGGACCGCGTCTACCTTGCCGAGGTAGATGTCGCCCACCATGCGGCGGGCGTCGGGACGATCGACGAGCAGCTCAACGAGCTCGTCGTCCTCCAGGATGGCGACCCGGGTCTCCCGCTGGGTCGCGTTGATCAGGATCTCTCGTTTCATCTAGGACCGCGCCGGTAGCGGCGTCCGGCGACTCGGCGGCCGCGGCGCGGTAAGTGGGAGGATGGGTGGCCGGACCGCGCCGCACGGGACGTGGTCGAACCGAATCGGGATGGGCCGTCACGACGCGCTGCGTGATCGGGCACGATGCGTCCGGGCGGTCCGCGTCGATCCGTCGAACCAGGCGCCGGATGGGCGCGAGGACGACGGCGACGAGGGCCGCCAGTAGCCGGAGCACCGAACGATCGCCCGGCCCGAGCCGGGGTGCCGCAGCGGATGCGACGAGCGCGCCCACGCGGCCGACGACTGCCTCGGCCGCGCTGGCGCGCGATAGATCCCGGCCGCCGCACGAGTCGCCGCGCGGTGCCGGAAGCGGAATGACCTGGGATGCGAACACTGGTGAATAGCTAACGATCGCCGATCGGACTCGCAACGCGGCCGCGCCCGCCGCGCATCAGTCGGCGAGCTCGCGGAGGATGTGCCGCGAGATCACGATCCGCTGGATCTCCGAGGTACCCTCCCCGATCTCGCAGATCTTGGCATCGCGCATCATGCGCTCGACCGGATAGTCCTTGGTGTAGCCGTAGCCGCCGTGGACCTGCACCGCCTTGATCGTGGCGCGCATGGCGAGCTCGGAGCAGAAGAGCTTGGCCATCGCGGCTTGCTTGCCGAAGGGCTTTCCCTGCTGTGCGAGCCACGCGGCGTGATACGTGAGGTGCCGGCCCGCCTCGATCTCGGTGGCCATGTCCGCGAGCTGGAAGGCGATCCCCTGGAAGCTCGCGATGGGCTGACCGAACTGCTTGCGCACGCTGGCGTACTTCACCGCTTCCTCGTAGGCGCCGGTCGCGATGCCGAGCGAGAGCGCGGCGATGCCGACGCGGCCCGAATCGAGCGTCTTCATGAAGTTCACGAACCCCTCGCCTTCCCGCCCGAGCAGGTTCTCGGCCGGCACCTCGACGTCCTCGAGGATGAGCTCCGCGGTGTCGGATGCACGCCAGCCGAGCTTGTCCTCCTTCTTGCCCGAGCGGAATCCAGGCATGGCCTCGAGCGACGGCTCGTGGCCGACGCCGAGATCGCGCACCTTGTCGAGGTCGGCAGTGGGCTTGGTGACGATGAACGAGCTGATCCCCTTCGTGCCCTTCGACGGATCGGTGACGGCGGTGACGACGAAGATCTCGCCCACGCTGCCGTGCGTGATGAAGCGCTTGGTGCCGTTCAGCACGTAGCCGCCATCGCGCTTGACCGCTGTGGTCTGGGTGCCGCCCGCATCCGAGCCGGCGTTGGGCTCGGTGAGGCCGAAGCCGCCGAGCACCTTGCCGCTGGCGAGGAAGGGCACGTAGCGCTCGCGCTGCGCGTCGTTGCCGAAATGGACGATCGGCGACGTGCCGAGCGTCGTATGCGCCGAGATCGTGAGCCCGGTGGACGCGTCGACGCGCGCGAGCTCCTCGATGGTGAGCACGTAGCTGAGGAGGTCGAGCCCCGCCCCACCGAGCGACTCGGGCCACGGCACGCCGAGGAGGCCCAGCTCGCCCATCTTCTTCACGGTCTCCCAGGGAAAGGAGCCGTCGGCGTCGTGCTTCGCGGCGACGGGCGCCACCTCCTCGCGCGCGAACTGGCGGACCATCTCGCGCACGGCGAGGTGCTGCTCGGAGAAGTACAGTTGATCGTCCATGTCGTCAGGCCGCTTCCGTTTCGTCGGAGGTTCGCACGAGGTCGAGGAATCGCTCGCCGTACTTGTCGATCTTCATCGGGCCCACCCCGCGGATCTCGCCGAGCGCGTACGGCGACTTGGGGCGACGCACGGCGATCTCCAGGAGCGTGCGGTCGGCGAACACCACGTACGCGGGGACGTGTTCCTCGCGCGCGATGCTCGTCCGGAGGGCACGCAGTCGTTCGAGGAGCCGCGCATCGGCGGGACTGGCGACCAGGTCCGAGGGCTCGGGCTTCGGCGCGCGCCGGTCGCCGCGCGTGCGACGCTTCTCACCCGGCTTGGACGCCGGCGCGGTCTTCTGCCGGCGGGTGGCGTCGTGGGTGCCGAGGCAGTTGTCGCACCCGCCACAATCCTTCCCCGCCGCGGGGTCGCCGAAATAGCGCAGGACGAAGCCGCGCCGGCAGCCCGTGGCATAGGCGTACTGCTGCATGGCGTCGAGCTTGGAGAGCTCGTTCTTCCGCCGCCGCTCGATCGCCGCCCAGTCGAGCGGATACGACGAGAGGGGCCGGCGCGGGTCGGTGACGTGGTCGCCCCCACCCAGCCGGTGCCACTCGAGGAACTGTCCGCGCTCGAGCTCCGCCAGCATCGGCATCGCGCCGGCGGCGCCGCCGAAGCCGGGCGGCAGGCCGTCGAGATCGACCGGGACGCCATCGTACAGCGCGTCGCCGCCGACGCGCCAGAGCGCGCGCAGCAGACCGAGCTTGAGGGCGTCGGCGGCGCCGAGCTCGCGCTTGATGCGCTCGGCGGTCGCCAGGAGCCGGACGAAGACGCGCCCTCCGCTCTCCGGATCGGAGCGCAGCGCACCGGCCTGGATCAGCAGGCGCAGCGCCGACTCCACCTCGCGGTCGCCGATCTTGCCCGGCAGCGATGCGGCGATGGCGCCCGGCTCGAGCGAGACGGCCCCGGTGCGGTCGGCGAGCGCGCGCGCGCGATCGTAGACCTTCTCGACCAGTGCGCGATCCGGATACGCGCCCTTGATGAAGAACTCGTGGGTGAAGCGGTCCGGGAACGCGTGCAGCAGGTAGACCTCGGCGGGCTGGCCGTCGCGTCCCGCTCGCCCCGCCTCCTGGTAGTACGCCTCGAGGGTGCCGGGCATCGCATGGTGGACGACGACGCGTACGTTCGGCTTGTCGATCCCCATGCCGAACGCGTTGGTGGCGACGATCGCCCGCACGCGCTCGGACATGAACGCGTCCTGCACTTCGTGGCGGTGCGCGTCGTCGAGGCCCGCGTGATAGGCCGCCGTGGCGATCCCCGCGTCCTCGAGCGTCCGCGCGATCTTCTCGACGTTGCGCCGTGTGGACGCGTAGACGATGGCGACGCCCTCGTCGTGCTCGCGCACGATCTCGGCGAGCGCCGCGTCCTTCTCGGCGTCGGTACGGGTCGGCACGACGTGATAGCGCAGATTCTGGCGGTCGAACCCGGTGATGATCGTCTCGGGGTCCTCGAGGCGAAGCTGCCGGGCGATGTCCGTGCGCACGTGCGGCGTCGCGGTGGCGGTCAGCGCAACCGTCTGCGGCCAGCCCAACCGCTCGCGTACCTGCGCGATCCGGAGGTAACTCGGCCGGAAGTCGTGGCCCCACTCGCTGATGCAGTGCGCCTCGTCGATCGCGAGCAGCGAGACGCCGACGTCGCGAATGCGATCGGCCGCACTGCCCACGTCGAAGCGCTCGGGAGCAACGTAGAGGAGCTTCACCTCGCGCCGCGCGACGCGCGCCATCCGCTCCGAGACTTCGCCGCTCGTGAGCGTGCTGTTGACGAACGTGGCCGGGATGCCGCGCGTGGTGAGCGCGTCGACCTGGTCCTTCATGAGCGAGATCAGGGGGCTCACGACGACGGTGAGCCCGGGAAGAACCATCGCCGGGACCTGGTAGCAGATCGACTTGCCGCCGCCCGTCGGGAGCACGACGAGGGTGTCGCGGCCGGCGAGCACCGACGTGACGGCGCGCTCCTGACCGGGGCGGAACTCGGGGAACCCGAAGCGGGCGCGCAGCAGCGCGCGCGCCTCGTCGAGCGTGGGACGTGGAGTCGTCATGGCGTGAGCGTGCAGCGCGTGTCCGACGCGCGCATCATCGGACCGCCGCGCACCGTCGCGCTACACCGCACGGACGAAGTGTCCACGCGTGAAAGCGTCGTGCACCGCCGGCCTCGCGAGGTTCGCGACCTGCCGTGATCCGCCAGCGAGCTGCTCGAGCATCGCGCGATACCCGGAGACGATCTGCGCGATCGGCTCATTGGCGACGTTGAACACGAGATGGAAGTTGCGCAGCCCGCCGCGCCAGAGCCGCGGGAGGAACTCGCCGCCCTCGATCGGGCGCGAGTGGAGCAGCCGATTGCGGCACGCGGCATCGGTGGCCACGGGAAAGCTGTATCCCGCCGGGTCGGTGAGCTCGACGTTCGTGTGCTTCTGCACGCAGAGGTCGCGGCACGTAGTCGGCACGCGATCGAACGCGGCGGAGAGCACGCAGTGCTCGATCGTCATCCCCTCGGGCCGGCCGTACAGCATCACGTCGAAGCCGTCGCCTTCCCACGGCGAGGCGACGGCGAGCAGCTCGTCCGTGGTGAGCTCCACCGACAGTGCGATGCGCCGAGCCCCCAGCCGGAAGATCTCCGCCGCCGTATGCTGGTTGAAGCAGTTGACGGCGTAGTCGGCGACGACGTCGCGGCCGGCGCGCGACAGCTCGGCGACGAGTCCGAGGTGCCCGCTCAGCAGCGGCAGCCCGAGGTCGAGCCACTTCTGCACGCTCCGGCGCTCCTCGGGGCGCACGATGGTCGGTGTACGGAGACGGAGCGTCACGCCGCTGGCCGCCAGCTCGTCGGCGAGCGCGCGGACGCGCGTGACGGGGGGCGTCGGATGGCGCAGGAACACATCGAGCACGACGGTCGTCGCGCCGGCCGCGGCGGCGGCGCGCGCGTCGTCGAGCGTGAAGACCGAGGCGAGGAGGTCGAACCGAAGGTGCGGATCCCTCGACTCGCTGCGCTCGCTCGGGATGAAGACAGAGGAGGGGGAGAGCGCGAGCGCGTCGTCGATCCGCGCGCGGCGCTCGGCGATCGCGGCCTCGCGCGCCCAGTCGCGCCGCTGCAGCAGCTCGTCCACCGCCTGCTGGCGCAGATGGTTGATCTCGCTGATCGGGAGGAAGAGACCAGGTGCGAGCCCCGAGAGCTCGAGCGTCGCGAGCACGAACGGCGTCTCGCCGAGCCGACCGATGTGCTCGCGCAGCGAATGCTCGTCGAGCGCGCGCTTCGCCGCGGGGGCGAGGTTCAGCTCCGAGCGAACGGTCACGGTCTCACCGTCAGCGGTGAAGACCGCCTTGAGCTGGCCACCGGCCGAGCCGAACATGCGGACGTCCAACCGAGCCTTCCGGTGACGAATCTCGGCGGGGAGCGCGGCGTAGCTCGCGCGTGCGCGCTCGAGCAGTGCCGCCTCGGACGAGCGGATCACCCGCCATCCCTCGCCGACGGAGAGCCGCGGCGGCGCGACCAGCGCCTGGCGCAGCGGCACGCCGCCCGAGATCGTCCGCACCTCGGTCACGCTGAACCCCACGGCCGCACCGCCGCGTGTGCCGGGCGACTCGAATCCGACGCCGTCGCCCACGTGAAGCGGAGCCGCGACCTCGACGACGAGCTCCCTCCCCTGGCGTCCGATCACCGTGCCGAGCTCGCGGCCGCGGTTGTCGGGATGCTCGCGCGTCACGTAGCCGCGTCCTTCGCGCCCGCCGTACATGCCGCCGGTGAACCCGCGGCTGTAGATCTGCACCAGAGGCTCGACGTCCGTCGGTGACGGCGCCGTTCGATCGCCCTCGGCCAGCCGGTCGAGGAAGGTGCGGTAGCCGTTCGTGACCGTCGCCACGTACTCGGGACGCTTCTTCCGCCCTTCCACCTTGAGGCAGCCGATCCCCGCGTCCGCGATGTCCGCGAGGTGATCGGTCGCGGCCAGGTCCTTGGCGGAGATCAGGTAGCCGCGATCGAGCTCCGCTCCCGACGTGAGATCGGTGAGCACGTAGTCCTTGCGGCACGACTGGGCGCACGAGCCGCGGTTCGCGCTTCGCTCGGAGATCATGCCCGACATGTAGCACTGACCGCTGTACGAGATGCACAGCGCGCCGTGCACGAAGCTCTCGAGCCCGAGCTCGGGCACCGCCGCGCGGATGGCGCGGATGTCGTCGAGCGTGTTCTCGCGCGCGAGCACGACGCGCTCGATCCCGAGCTCGGCCATCACGCGCGCGCCGCTCTCGTCGTGCACGGTCATCTGCGTCGAGCCGTGGATCTCGAAGCCCGGGTACACCCGCTGGATGAGGCGCACGAGCCCGACGTCCTGCACGATGGCCGCGTCCACCCCGCGGTCGATCGCCTCGCCGAGGAACGCGAGCGCGTCGGCCAGCTCGGCCGGCTTGAGGAGGATGTTGAGCGTGAGATAGATGCGCCGGCCGCGCTCATGGGCGAGGCGGCATGCCTCGGCGACCTCGTCGAGCGTGAGCTGCGCGCCCTCGTCGCGGGCGTTGAAGCGCTCGGCGCCCAGGTAGACGGCGTCCGCGCCGTTCGCCAGCGCTGCGCGCACGGCGTCGAGCGAGCCGGCCGGCGCGAGAAGCTCGGGGATGGCGAGGCGCGTCATAAGTGTTGAAATGTAATGCTTTACAGCCCCGAACTGCAGTCGGGTGACAGGCTCGTCGGCGATCGAGCGGCGACTAGCGCGGCGGGCCGTCGAACCAGCGTCTCGGCAGGAATCGCAGCACCAACGCGACGGCCACGATGCCCATCCCGCCATACATGACGTTGAGCTGGTTGGAGGCATTGCCGTACCCCCAGACCACGATGCCGATCGCCGTCAGCACGATGCGGGCGATGAGGAGCCGCGTCATTCCGGACGGCTCCGGCGCTCGGTGAACCGGCGGACGCCCTTCTTGAAGTCCTCGGTGGATCTGGCCTCGACGTTGGTGACGACCCCCGCGGCGATGCCGTCGTCGAACGACAGCGAGTCGAGCTTGTAGAAGAGCCACTTCGTGAGCGCGAGCGCCGTGGTCGGCGCGCGGCTCACCTGCTGGAGCGTCGCGTCCACCTCCTCGTCGAACGTCGCGGCAGGCACGACGCGGCTCACCAGGCCGATCCGCTCGGCCTCCTCGGCGTTGACGATCCGGCCGGTGAGCACGAGGTCGGCGGCGTGCTTCTCACCGACGGCGCGACGCAACATGGTCATCACCATCGCGGGCACGAACCCGACGCGCACCTCCGGGTAGCCGAACTCCGCGCCCTCGTGGGCGAGCACGATGTCGCATGCCGTGGCGAGGCCGGCGCCGCCGGCGAGCGCCCGCCCGCGCACGGAGCACACGACCGGCTTCATGAGGGCGCGGATCGCGAGGAAGACGCGGCCCAGCGCCTCGGCGTCCTGCCGATGCACGTCGCTCCCCGCCTCGAGCGTGCGCTCGAGCGCCTCGAGGTCGGCGCCGGCGCAGAAGTCGTCGCCGTCCGCCGAGAGGTGGATCGCGCGGACCGTCGCGTCGCTCTCGAGCTGCGCGAGCGCCGCGAACAGCTCGTCCGCCGCCTGGCGGTCGAGCGCGTTCTTCTTCTCGGGGCGCGCGAGCACGATGCGTCCGATCGCGCCGTCGCGCAGGAGGCGGATGCGGGTCACGCCGCGGGCGGCGCGGGGAGCGCGAGCTCGCGTGCCCGTGCGTCGTCGACGTCGAGCACCATGCGGAGCATCGCGGTGGAGAATACCTTGCCTTGCGCGTCGGTCTTGAGGGAGAGCGTGCCCCCACCGTCGAGCGCGCCGTGGAGGAGGAAATTGAGCGCGTGGAGATTGGGCAGCTCGAACCGCTCGACGCCGCCGTCGATCAGCCCGGCGAAATGGTGCGCGACACGCTCGAGCGTGAGCGACTCGGCGATCAACGGATACCACTCCGGACGGAGCGCGATGACGCCGACATTGGCGGTGTCACCCTTGTCGCCCGAGCGCGCGTGCGCGATGTCGACGAGCCGGACCTTCATGCGAGGATCTCGACCTGGGTGCGCACGACGGACTTGTCGACGAGAGCCGGCCAGTAGGCGACGATCTCCTCGACCTTCGGACGGCCGCCCGCGAAGCCGGTGACGCTCGGCGGGCCGTTCAGCACGAGCGGGGCGATCTCGCGCGTGAACCGCTCGACCACCCGCCGATCGGACGACCGCACGCCGATGCGCCACTGCACTTCCGGTGCCTCCCCCGCCCGCGCGGCGAGCGGGCCGTGTGCCGCCGAGACGCCGACGTACTCGGTGAGGATCTGGTCGAACCGAAGTCCCATCGCGCCGAGGCGCTCGCGCAGCACGCGGTCGGCGAGCTGCGCCTTCTCGAGCGCGTCGGGCCACGCGTACACGAGCGAGCCGACCGCCTTGAAGCCGGCGCGATACGCGATGGAGACCTTCAGCTTGTCGGTGGCGGGACGACCCGTGATGCCGAAGACGCGTACGCGGTCGTCGCCGTCGGGCGCGAGGCGGATCGACGTGAAGTCGGCGACGACGTCGGGCGTGATGTAGCTGCGCGGATCCCCCATCTCGTACACGAGCTGCTCGGTCACCGACGGGACGTTGATCCAGCCGCCCGTGCCGGGATGCTTCGTCACGACGAACGTGCCGTCGGGGTGCGCCTCGACGATCGGATAGCCCACGTTGGCGAGGTCGGGCACGTTGCGCCAATCGTAAAGGCAGTTCCCGCCGGAGCACTGCGCGCCGCACTCGATGATGTGTCCGGCGATGATCCCGGCGGCGAGGCGATCCCAGTCGTCCGCCGCCCAGCCGAACTCGTGGCGCAGGGGCGCCATCGTGAGGGCGGTGTCGGTCGATCGCCCGGTGACGACGACGTTGGCGCCGCGCGCCAGCGCCTCGACGATCGGCGTCGAGCCGATGTACGCGTTGGCCGACAGCACGCGGTCACGGACGGTGTCCAGCGGCTCCCCCGTCTCCATGTTCGCGAGCGGATGGCCGCTCGCGATGAGCTCGTCCAAGCGCGGGAGCAGATCGTCGCCCGTGACCACGCCGACCTTCAACCGGCCTTCGGCCTGACGTTGGCGCGCGACGTCGAGCACCGCGCGCGCGCAGGCGACGGGGTTCACGCCGCCGGCGTTGGCGACGACGCGCACGCCGCGCTCGACCACGGCGGGAAGCACCGATTCCATGGCGCCGATGAAGTCGCGCGCGTAGCCCATCGCCGGATCGCGCTCCTTCTGCTTCTGCAGAATGGACATCGTGACCTCGGCGAGGTAGTCGAGCATCAGGTAGTCGACGGGACCGCCCTCGACCTGCCGGCGCGGCGCGTCGAGCCAATCGCCCCAGAATCCCTGGCCCGATGCGACGCGAACGATGCGGTGCGCTGCGGCCGTGCTGCTCATGCGTCGGAGCCCGGTGGAAGGACGAACGGCCCCAGATGCGGGCCGGCATTGGAGCGCGCGGCGCGCAGGGCGAGCGCGAGGACGTCGCGCGTGTCCTCGGGATACACGATCGCGTCGACGAACCCGCGCGCGGCGGCGTAGCGCGCATCGAGCTGGTGCTCGTAGTCGGCGCGCATCTCCTCGATCGAGCGCGCCGTCTCCTCGTCGACGGGCGCGCCGCTGCGCTTGGCCTTCTCGAGCGCGGGGCCGTGCACCGCCTGCACGGCGCTCTCGCCCTCCATCACGGCCATGCGCCCCGTCGGCCACGAGAAGATGAAATCGGGATCGAAGCCCTGCCCCGCCATGGCGTAGTAGCCGGCGCCGGAGGCGTGATTCACCGTGAGCACGATCTTGGGCACGCGCGCCGTCGCCATCGCCTCGACGAAGCGCGCGCCGGCGCGGATGATCCCCTCGTGCTCCGCCTCGGGACCGACCATGAATCCGGAGACGTCCTGCACGAAGAGCAGCGGGATCCCCTGCCGATCGCAGCGGTCGATGAAGAACGCCACCTTCTCGGCGCTCTCGGCGTACACGATGCCGCCGAACCGCGGCTTCTCGCCCGGCCGCGTCTTGATCAGCCCGCGCTGGTTCGCGATCACGCCGACCGCGATGCCGCCGATCCGCGCGTCGCCGCAGATCATCTCGCGCGCCAGGTGCTCCTGGAACTCGACGAGGGCGCCGTCGTCGAGGATGGCGCGGAGAATCGCGTGCATGTCGTAGGACATGCGGTGATCGGCCGGCAGCAGATCGTACAGCGCCTCGGGCGCCGCGTCGTGCGCGGCCGAGCCGCCGTCACGATCGGGGCGCCGCTCGGCGGGAAGCTGCGCGACGAGGTCGCGCAGCAGCCGAAGGCACTCGTCGTCGTTCTCCGCGGCATAGTGCGCGACGCCGCTGATCTCCGTGTGCGTCACGGCGCCGCCGAGCGTCTCGGAGTCGATCGTCTGGCCCGTCGCGCCCTTGACGAGGTTCGGCCCGCCGAGGCCCATGAACGACGTCCCCTTCACCATCACGATCAGGTCGGACAGCGCCGGCAGATACGCGCCCCCCGCGATGCACGGCCCCATCACCGCCGCGAGCTGTGGGACGCGCAGGTACCGGCGCATGATCGAGTTGTAGTAGAAGATGCGGCTCGCGCCGTACTGGCCCGGGAACACGCCGCCCTGATACGGGAGGTTCACCCCCGCCGAGTCGACGAGGTAGACGATGGGGATGCGGCACCGCATCGCCACCTCCTGCGCGCGGAGCATCTTCGTGATCGTCTCCGGCCACCAGGATCCGGCCTTGACCGTCGCATCGTTGGCGACGACCACGACCGGCCGCCCATGGACGATCCCGATCCCCGTGACCACGCCCGCACCGGGGGCCTGGCCGTCGTAGCGGTCGTAAGCGACGAGCAGGCCGAGCTCGACGAACTGCGCGCCCTCGTCGAACAGGCGCGCGACGCGCTCCCGCGCCGTGAGCTTTCCCTGCGAGTGCTGGCGCTCGATCTTGTCCGGGCCGCCCCCCTGCCGAAGGCGCTCCTCGAGGGTGCGGAGCTCGGCGCTGAGCTCCCGCAGGCGACTGGTGCTCACGTGGCGATCACGCTTCCTGCGCCGAGCGCTCGGTGAACCACACCTTGATGTAGTCGACGAGGTCGGTGGTGGGCGTACCGGGGCCGAACAGCTTGCCGGTGCCCATCGCCTGGAGCGCTTCCATGTCCTCCCGGGGGATGATGCCGCCGCCGGTGACGAGGATGTCGCCCCGCCCTTCGGCGCGCAGCAACTCGAGGACGCGCGGGAACAGCGTCATGTGCGCGCCGCTGAGGATCGACAGACCGACCACGTCCACGTCCTCCTGCACCGCGGCCGTCGCGATCATCTCGGGAGTCTGGTGGAGCCCGGTGTAGATCACCTCCATGCCGGCGTCGCGGAGGGCGGCGGCGACGACCTTCGCTCCGCGGTCGTGACCGTCGAGACCGGGCTTGGCTACCAGAACACGGATGGGACGCATGAATGCCGGAGAGTGGACGTCTGCGCGGTCGCTCGCGGTGACGCCGCGACGGAGGCGCTCGGCAGGGCGGAAAGCTAGCCGCCGCGTCGGCGCCGCGGCAACTCGCGCTTGCGCGCGACGAGCACCATCTCGCTCGAGCGTCGGCGCAGCGGGCGGTCGCGCCACCCGTCGTACGCTTCCTCCGCGACCAGCCCCGCGTCGAGGCAGAGCTCGGCCAACCGTGTGGCCGTGTACAGCCGGATTCGATGCTCGCGGCTGCCGCGACCGGAGGGGCCCTCCCAGTCGGTCTCGATCGTCAGCACGCCGGAGAGTGGGTCGAACCGGCGCCGGTGGCCGATCATCGTGCCGTCGTCGGACTTCCACCAATCGCGCGAGAGGAACCGCGCCATCACGCCATCGCGGCTGCCGCCGTGCCAGAGCAGCGTCCCGCCGGGGCGCAGCACGCGCGCGAACTCGGCGATCACGCGCGCGTCATCGTGCGGCGACGCGAAGAACCCGAACGACGTGAACAGGTTCACCACCGCATCGAACCGCCCGGTCCAGCGTGCGGGAAGCCGCCGCATGTCGCCGCGAACGTACTTGAGCGTCGGCCCTGTGCCTCGCGCACGAGCCTTCTCGATCAGGTGCGCCGAGTAATCGAGGCCGTCCACCCGGTAGCCCGCTTCGGCCAGCAGGTGCGCGTGGCGGCCCTGGCCACAGGGCACGTCGAGGATCCGCGAGCCGGCGGGGAGCGCGAGCAGATCGATCAACCGCGCCACCTCGCGCCGGTCGCGCGCGAAGTCGAAGATCGGTTGGTACTCGAGCAGGTAGTGGGCGTCGAAGTACGACTCCCACCACTCGCCGGCCGGTCGGGCGCGCGTCAAAAGAAGACGGGCTCGCGGTAGGCGCCGAAGACGTCCTCGAGCGCGCGGCGGATCTCGTAGAGCGTGCAGTAGGCGCGCGCGCAGTCGAGGATGTGCGGGAACACGTTCTCGCTGCCGCGGGCCGCCTGCCGAAGACGCTCGAGGCGCGCGTCGCACAGCGCCTGATCGCGCTCGGCGCGGACGCGGGCGAGACGCTCCCGCTGGTCGCGGTCGACCTGCTCGCCGACGCGGAGCGTGGGGATGCCGAGGGCATCCCCTTCCGCGACGAAGTCGTTGACGCCGACGATCAGCCGCCGGTGCTGCTCGATCTCCCACTGCTGGCGCGCGGCGGACTGGGCGATCTTGCGCTGGAACCAGCCGTCCTCGAGCCCGCGCACCACGCCGCCGATCGCGTCGATCTCGGCGAACAGTGCTTCGGCCTCTGCCTCGAGCTGGTCCGTCAGCGCCTCGACGTAGTAGGAGCCGCCGAGCGGATCGAGCACGTTCGGCACGCCCGTCTCATAGGCGAGCACCTGCTGCGTGCGCAGCGCCACCTGCACCGCGGCCTCCGTCGGAAGGGCGAGCGTCTCGTCCATCGAGTTGGTGTGCAGCGACTGGGTGCCGCCGAGCACCGCCGCGAGCGCCTGGTAGGCGACGCGCACGACGTTGTTCATCGGCTGCTGCGCCGTGAGCGTCACCCCCGCCGTCTGCGAGTGGAAGCGCATCAGCCACGACCGCGGGCTCTTCGCGCCGTACCGATCGCGCATGTGGCGCGCCCAGATGCGCCGCGCCGCGCGCAGCTTCGCGATCTCCTCGAAGAAGTCGTTGTGGATGTCCCAGAAGAACGACAGGCGCGGCGCGAAGTCGTCGACGTCGAGCCCGCGCGCGATGCCGCGTTCGACGTAGGTGAAGCCGTCGGCGAGGGTGAACGCGAGCTCCTGCGCGGCGGTCGATCCGGCCTCGCGGATGTGGTAGCCGGAGATCGACACCGTGTTCCAGAGCGGCGCGTGCGTCGCGCCCCACTCGAAGCAGTCGACGATCAGGCGCAGCGCGGGCTCGATCGGGAAGCACCACGCGTGCTGCGCCATGTACTCTTTCAGGATGTCGTTCTGAATCGTCCCGCGCAGCTTCTCGCTCGACACCCCCTGCCGCTCGGCGGCGGCGACGTAGAACGCCCAGATGATGATCGCCGGCCCATTGATCGTCATCGAGGTCGAGACCTGGTCGAGCGGGATGCCGTCGAACAGCACCTCCATGTCGGCGAGGCTCGAGATGGCGACGCCCGTCTTCCCGACCTCACCCTCTGAGCGCGGGTGATCGGAGTCGTAGCCCATCAGCGTAGGGAAGTCGAACGCGGTGGAGAGGCCGGTCTGGCCGTGGGCGAGCAGGAACTTGAACCGCTCGTTCGTGTCGCGTGCGCTGCCGAACCCGGCGAACTGGCGCATCGTCCACAGCTTGCCGCGATAGCCCGTCGGGTGGATGCCCCGCGTGTAGGGAAACACACCGGGAACGCCGAGCCGGGACTCGTCCGCGTCGGCGACGTCCAGCGCGGTGTAGAGCGGCTCGACCTCTCGAGACGAGTTCGTGAAGGCGATCTCGCGCTTCGCCCCGGCCTCGTACGCGCGGCGCCAGGCGGCCACCTCGGCCCGCAGGCGCTCCAGCTCCGCTCGAAGCTCGGCATCGTGCTCGGTGAGCTCACGCATCGACGTCATGTCGTCCTCCCGCTCAGCAGGTCGGCGCTGCGCGCGAGCAGCGCATCGGCGATCTCGAACGGCGTCGCCTCTCCCGTCTCCAACTGCGGGAGGCGCGCCTCGAGCCAGGCCGTCGTGTCGCGGTCGGTCCACAGCCGCTGCCGCGTCTTGTCCTCCACGACGTCGACGACGCGCTCACGCAGCCTGGCGCGGCGTCGCGTGCGGAGCTGTCCGCTGGCCTCAAGATACTGGAAGTGCCGGTCCAGCGCGTCGGCCAGCTCGACGATCCCCTGGTCCTCGATACCGATCGTGCGCAGCACGGGCGGCGTCCAGCGCGCGTCGTCGCGCGCGGCCGCCTCGCGCACCTGGCGGGCGAGGTTGTTCCGCGACAGGTCGACGCCGTGGTGCCCAGCCGACTCCGTCGCCGCCGCACCGGGCCGCATCCCGAGCATCAGCTCGATCTCGGTGCGCAGGCGATCCGCCCCGGGCCGGTCGGCCTTGTTCACGGTGAACACGTCGGCGATCTCCATCAGTCCCGCCTTGAGCGTCTGGATCGAGTCGCCCGACTCCGGCACGAGGATCACGAGACTGCTGTCGGCGGTGCGCGCCACTTCGAGCTCGCTCTGCCCCACGCCCACGGTCTCGATGAGGATGCGGTCGATGCCGAACGCGTCGAGCACGTCGCAGACCTCCCGCGTCGCAGCGGACAGCCCCCCGAGCGAGCCGCGCGTGGCCAGCGACCGGATGTAGACGCCGGGGTCCAGCGCGACGTCCTCCCTCCGGATGCGATCCCCGAGCAGCGCGCCGCCGGTGAACGGGGACGTGGGATCGACGCAGACGATGCCGACGGTGCGTCCCTGGCCGCGATAGTGGCGTGCGAGGCCGGCCGTGATCGTGCTCTTGCCGGCGCCGGGAGGACCGGTCACTCCGATGCGCCGCGCGCGACCGAGCCGCGGATGGAGCGCGCCGAGCAGCGCGTCGGATCCGGCGCGATGATTCTCGACGATGCTGATGGCTCGGGCGAGCGCCGCCTTCCGGCCGGCTCGAAAGTCCGCCAGGAGGGCGTCGTGCACCGTCAGCCTTCGGCGCGCGGTGCGGGCTCGTCGTGCTCGTCGCGGATATCGCCGACGAGCTCCTCGAGCAGGTCCTCCAGCGTCACGAGGCCGACGGTGTGCTGCTGTGCGTCCTGCACCATGGCCAGGTGCTGGCTGCGGCGCAGCATCTGGAACAGCAGCTCGCTGCACGGCGTCGCGTCGAGCGCGATGGCGACCGGTCGCAGCGCGGGCAGGCGCTCCCCGCCCATCTTGAGCACGTCGAACGCGTGCACCATGCCGGCGATGTGATCGAGCGAGCCCTCGTACACCGGCACGCGGCTGAACGCCGACGTCGCGAACTCCTCGGCGACCTCGCGGGCGCTCGCCGAACGATCGATGGCGAAGATCTCGGATTGGGGGATCATCACGTCGCGGACCAGCTTCTCGCCGAACGACATCACGCCGGTGATGATCTCGAGCTCCTGCCGCTCGCCGACGCCCTCGAGCTCACCCTCGCGCAGGACGTCCTGAATCGTGTCGCGCTCCGGGCTGTCGCTGGCGGCCTTCTTCCGTTCGAAGGGCCGGCTCGCCCAGCGCCCTGCCGCCACGATCGGGGCGGTGACGATCGCCGCCGCCTCGCGGAGCGGCGAGAGGAGCGACGCGACGGCGGGCGCGAACCGGCGCGCGATCGCGCGCGGGAGGAGCTGCCCGAGGACCACCGCCGCCGCGGCGAACAGCGCGAGCGCGCCCGCGAGGCGGAGCGGCTGGTAGGCGTAGTCGGTGGCGATGAGGGCGCCGCTCAGCACCAGCACCAGCGCGACCATCGCGCTCGCCGCGATGATCAGACGCTGCGGCCGCTCGAGGTACGCGAGTGCGGCGCGCGAGCCCCGCAGCTGCTGCTCCACCCAGTGCCGGAGGAAGATCCGGCTCACCGAGCGCATCGCCATCCCGCCGGCGGTGAGGACGGCGACGGTGAGCACGCAGAGCGAAAGGAGGAGGTTCTGCGGGCTCATGTCGCCGAGGTTCCCAACACTGGCTGGAGCCGCTCGAAGTACACACGCTCGATGCGCCGCCGCCGCACGCGCTCCACGACGAGCTTGTACGCGCCGATGTTCACCGCCTCGCCGGCGCGGGGCACGCGGCCGAACGCCTCGTACACGAGGCCGCCGACGGTCTCCACGTCGTGCTGCGTGAAGTCCTGGCCGAGCAGGTCGGAGAGCTCGTCGATCGTGAGGCGGCCCGTGACCCAGAAGCGGCGGCCCTCCTCCTGCTCCACCTCCGGCTCCTCGTCGTCGTACTCGTCGTGGATCTCGCCGACGATCTCCTCCAGGATGTCCTCGATCGTCACGAGGCCGGCGGTGCCCCCGTACTCGTCGCTGACGATCGCGATGTGGGTGCGGCTCGCCTTGAAGTCGCGCAGCTGGAGGTCGATCGGCTTCGAGATGGGGATGAACGACGCGGGCCGCACGAGCGTCGGCCAGCCGAGCATCGGCTCGTCGTCGTCGATCACGAATGGCAGGAGGTCCTTCGCGTAGAGGATTCCCGTAATGTTGTCGAGCGTCTCGTCGAATACGGGGAAGCGCGCGTGCTCGGAGCTCCGCACGCGGTCGACGACCTCGCTCCACGGCGAGGTGAGGTCGATGCCCACGATGTCGACCCGCGGCACCATGATGTCGCGCACCGCGGTGTCGGCGAGCGAGAACACGCCATGCAGCAGCGCCTGCTCGTCGCGCGAGACGTCCGCCTCCGCCGTGACGACCTGGCGGAACTGCTCCGCCGCCTCCTCGAGCTGTTCGGCGCGCTCGGCGATCGTCGGCGGCGGCAGCAGGCGCTCGAAGAGCGTATCCAGCGCGACCCCGGCACGGAGCACCGGCGCGAGCACGATCTCGAGCATGCGCACGAGGGGGGCGAGGGCCACGGCGTAGCGCGGCGCGGTGGCGAAGCCGAGCGACCGGGCGATGCCCTCGACGAGCATCACCGTCGCCAGCCCCGACGCGAACATGATCAACACGCCCCGCACGCCGTCCGCGCGCGTCAGCTCGAATCCGCGCGCGAGCGCCGCACCCGCCGCCAGGTGCGCCAGCACCCGCGTCAGCGCGAGCGCGCGGTGCGCCCGCTCCCGGTGGCGCAGGTCGCCGACGACCGGCGGGGCTGGCTCGGGGTCGGGGTCGCCCCCGAGCAACGCGCCGTCCGCCGCGGCCGCGAGCGCCGCGAGCAGGATCGCGCCCGCAGCGACGGCGAGAGCCGGTCCGCTCATGCGGCTCCCAGCGCGCGCAGCAGTCGCTCCTGGCGCCGCCACATCGGCGACTCGTACCGCGTCTCGTCCTCCGGATGATCGTGGCCGAGCACGTGGAGCACGCCGTGCACGACGAGGCGCATCAGCTCCTCGCGCACGCCGCGTCCGTGCGCGATCGCGTTGCGCCGCGCCATGCCCGGCGCGATGTACACGTCCCCCACCACGGCGCGCGCCCGCGCCACGGGCGCGAAGCCGAACGAGATCACGTCGGT
>DASTSX010000237.1:0-2013 GCA_035760455.1 Gemmatimonadaceae bacterium
TGTTGAAACGCCATGTCGAAGGACGCACGAGCCCACGCGGAGGCAATCGCACGACGACGATCGCTTCGCTGCGCACGGTACGTCCGCCCATGGCCGCCGCCGTCGTCACGGCGTTATATCACCAGACCCCGACCGGAACCCGTCTTGTTGGAGAGCGGATGCCGTACGCGATGACGTCGCCGCCTAGTACCGCCGACCGCGCCGCCACCGCCGGCGTGCGTCGTGGATATGCTCCCTTCCTCGAAGCCGTGGCCGCCGTCGCGCTCGCCGCGCTGCTGTCGTTCGCCCTGCGCGACCAGCTCACCGCCACCCGGCTCCTCCTCTTCTGGGTCGCGGGCGCCTATGCCGGTTGGCAGGGCGGGCTCCGGCCCGCCCTCGTTGCGTCGATCCTCGGCGTGGTGGCGGCGAACTACTTCATGGTCCCGCCGTTCGGCGTCTTCACCGTGCCCGCGCTCCCCGAGCTGCTTTCCGGCGCCACCCTGATCGGCGTGTGCGGCCTCCTCGGTGCCACCTTCCAGCGCCTTCGCGAGTCGCGCGCTGAAGCCCTGGACGCCGCTGGCCAGCTCGCCATGGCCAGCGAGCAGCTCCAGGATCAGGCCGCGGAGCTCGAGCACCAGCTCGAGGAGAGCCAGGTGATGGCCGAGGAGCTCGAGCAGACCAACGAGCAGCTCGGCGAGCTGTCGGCCGAGTCCGAGCTCGCGCGCGCCCGGCTGGAGCAGGCCACCCACGGGATGAGCGACGCCATGTTCGTCCTCGACGCGGAGTGGCGGCTGGCCTTCACCAACGCCGCCGCGGTGAGGCTGCTCGACCGCGTCGGCGCGGATGCGAGCGCGCTGCAGGGGCACGTCGTCTGGGACGACCTCCCACTCCTCGCGTCCGACGAGATCCGCTCCGCGCTCCGCGACGCCGTGCCGCGGCGGCGCGTGATCGAGTACGACCTCCGATACGAGCCGGCCGATCTCTGGCTCCACCTGCGCGCTGCGCCGACCCCCGATGGGGGACTCGTCGCGTTCATCCAGGACACGACCGCCGCGCGCCGCGCCGAGCTGGATGGCGCGCGCACGCAGGAGCGCTATCGCGCGCTCGTGGAGGCGAGCAGCGTCATGGTGTGGACGGCCGATCCCACCGGTGCCGTCGGCGACATGCCGCACTGGCGTGAGCTCACCGGCCAGACCGTGGAGGAGGTGCGCGGCCTCGGCTGGCTCGACGCGATCCACGCCGCGGACCGCGAGGGCGTTCGGCACCGCTGGTCCGCCACGATCGCCTCGGGCGGCGTGTTCGAGGCCGAATATCGCCTCCGCCTTCGCGACGGCGGCCACCGCTGGTTCCATTCGCGCGCGGTCCCGATCCTTCAGGACGGGCGACTCGTGGAATGGGTGGGCGTCCTCGACGACACGCACGACGTGCACGTCGACGCCGAGCGCCGCGCCGCGGTCGAGAATGCGCTGGGCGTGCTCGGCACCTCGCTCGACTACGAGTGGACCCTCGCCGCGCTCACCCGCCTGGTCGTGCCGGCGCTCGCCGACTACTGCAGCGTCGACCTCGTCGAGCCGGACGGCAGCATCCGCCGCGTGTCGACGACGCACGTCGATCCCGAGAAGGAGGAGCTCGTGCGCGAGATGTGGCGCCGCTATCCATACCTCGCGTCGGAGCGCCTCGGCGTGCCCGAGGTGGTGCGGACGGGACAGCCGCAGGTGACGCCCGAGGTCGATCCGGCGGCGACGGCCGCCTTCGCGCGTGACGACGAGCACGCGGCCATGCTGAAGTCCCTCGCGCCGCGCTCGTACGCCTGCGTCCCCATGATCGCGCGCGGGCACACCTTCGGCGCGCTGTCGCTCGTGTACGCGGACTCCGGTCGACGCTACGACGAGGCGGACCTCACCGCCGCGCAGGAGATCGCGGCCCGCGCCGCGACGGCGATCGACAACGCGCGGCTGTACGCCGCGGCGCAGTCGGCCAACCGCGCGAAGAGCGAATTCCTCGCCACGATGAGCCACGAGCTCCGCACGCCGC
>DASTSX010000238.1:0-3019 GCA_035760455.1 Gemmatimonadaceae bacterium
TCGCTCGAGTGGGTAGACGTGCTGATGATCGTGCCCACGTTCGCCCTCGCGTCCGCGGTCTGCGCCTCGGGGTCGCTCGCGCTGGCCAGGCGAGCGGCGAGGCGAGAGCTGCCCGACATCCGCGGGGATCGGAAAGGAACGCTTCTACGCTAGGCTGCGCCGTGTCCGCGCGCCTCCACGAACGCCGCGACGTCCTGCCCAAACCGCGCCGGATCCTCCCAATGCGGCGTATGCCCGACGCCCTCGTACACCACCAGCTTCGCATTTCGGACCGACCTGACGAGCGTTTCCGTGGCCGTTCGATCGATGATGGCGTCCTCGTCACCCCAAATGACGAGCGTCGAGACGTCGAGACCGGCGATCTCCGCGGCGTCGTCGTAGTCGAGGAGCGAGGCGAATGTCTGGCGCCACACACGCGCCGGCGCCTTCAGGTTCTCCTCGATCATCGCCTCGATGAACGCCGTCGCTACCGGGCGCACGAACGTCGCGCTCGCAAGGTCGCGCGCGAACTCTCGCGGAACGGGATCCTCCAGCGCGACGAGCCGTGCCTGGAACTGGGCGGCACCCTCGCCGAGCTCGAGAAAAGAGCCTTCGAGGACGAGTCCGACGACCTTCTCACGGTGATCGATCGCGAAACGCCGAGCGACGATGGATGCAGAGGAGTGCGCAGCGATGACCGCTCTCTCGACCTCGAGGGCAGCCAGTAGCGCGTACAGGTCAGCCGCGAAGTCGCGAACCGTGTAGCCGCTCTCGGGCTTGTCGGAGTCACCATGACCTCGCTGCGAGACGGCGATCGTCCGGAACGTTGCCGGCAGGTGTGGAAGCACGAGCTCGTAGCTACGCCACGAGTCGCTGAGACCGGGCAAGAGAACGAGGGCGTCACGCGAGCGCGGACCCGAGTCCACGTAGGCGAGGCTGACTCGCGTCTCCAGGCCGACCTTCGCGGGAGTAGGGTGCACGCTACGGCTGGTGACTCCTTGTCAGCTCCAGCGCACGTTCGCCCGCTGAACGCAACGCACGCCGAGATCCCCGACACTCGTCGGCATGGATCCCGGCGTGCGGCCATTCGTACGACCGATCAGCGTTCCGTCGGCACATCACCGCGATGAGTCGCCGCCGCCGGGCCGCACCCGGATCAGCGACCGCCTCCCACCGCGCCCGCGGCCGCCGCACCCGGCACGAACGTCGCCGTCATCAGGATGAACGGCATCCCCGGCTTCGCCGGATCGCCCTTGAAGACCAGATAGACGTCCTTCAGCCCCGTCGTCGGCTTGAGCGCGGCACGCACCTGCATCGGCGGCGCGTTCTGCCCCTGCTGCGGCTGCACCATCTCCGTCTCGGCCACGAGCGGGCCGTCGGGCGAGTCGACGTGCATCTCGACTTTGCCCCCGACGGCGCCGTACTGCGCCGGCGCGAGCAGGCCGAACACCACCTCGGAGATGCCGGTCAGGTCGATCTGCCGCAGCAGCGCGTGCGTCCCCGAGCGCGACGGCATCGTGATCGGCAGCGGCATCTGCGGCACCTGCATCTTCGACACGCCCTCGCTCAGCTCCGCCGTCGCGACGATGATCATCGGCGCGCGGAGCACGACCGTCTTGTCCGCCGCCGCGCCGGGCAGGCCGTTCGCGCCCTTGTCCGTGTACTCCGCGCGGAGCAGCACCGCGCCGCCGCCCGGCGCGCTGGACTGCGCGGTGGTGGCCGGCGGCGTGTACTCGCCGCTCGGCGGCAGCGACGGCCCGCCCTTCTGCTGGCCGAGGCTGAGGACGTAGGCCGCCATCTGCGTCGCCTGCTGCTCGGTGAGCTGCGGATGCGGCGGCATCATCATGTTGCCCCACACCCCCGAGCCGCCGCCGCGGATCTTCGTCACCAGCTTGGTCAGCGCCGTCGCGTCACCGCGGTACTTCGCCGCCACGTCGTTGTACGTCGGGCCGATCGACTTGCGGTCCACCTGATGGCAGGAGAGACAGGTGCCCCCCTCGACCAGCGCCTTGCCCGCCGCGTGCGGCGACGCGGGCGCGGAGCGATGTCCGGACGCGGTGTCCGGCGGCGGCGGTCCATCCTTGAGATACGTCGCCGTCACCGTCACACGATCGGCCGTGATCCCGCCCTCGGCGAGCGAGCCGTCCTCACGGTCGGTGACGCGGGTGGCGTAGCGCACCGGCGTGCCGGGGAAGTAGAAGGTGCGGTTGCCGACCACGTCGAGATCCACCTGCGGCGGCTCGTTCCCCGCGACGATTCGCGTCTGCGCCGTCCCGCGCGCGCCCTTCGCGTCCGTGACGGCGAGCGTCGCCGTGTAGACGCCCGGTCGCGCGAAGGTGAACGTGGGGTTCGCGCCGGCGAGCCGGCTCACCACCGCGCCACCCGGGCCCGTGATCGTCCACTCGTAGCGCAGCGCGTCGGCGTCGGCGTCCACCGTGCCCGCCGACGAGAACGCGACGGCGAGCGGCAGCGTGCCCGCCGCCTTGTCCACGGTCGCGACGACCGCCGGCCGGCGGTTGCCCGCGTTGTACTCGATGCGCACGAGCCGCGCGTCGGGGTTCGCCTGGAACCAGCCCGACCCGTACTCGAGCAGGTACAGATCACCGGTCGGCGAGAATTCGAGCTCGATCGGGTTGCTGAACTTCTGGCTCGGCATGAACCGCTCCATCGACACGAAGTCCCCCTTCGCGTCCATCGTCACGGCCATGATCCACCCGCGCATCCACTCGTACGTGAACAGCTTGCCGTCGTAGTGCGCCGGGAACGCGCGCGGCGCGGCGCGGAAGTCGGTACGATTGAAGACCGGCCCCGCCATCGCCGTGCGGCCGCCACTCCCGACGAGCGGGAACTGCTCCGACTTGCCCGCCGGATACCAGATGAACGCGCTCTGCGCGGGGGGCAGCTCGCGCAGCCCCGTGTTGTTCGGCGACTCGTTCACCGGGCGCGCGGGGTCGAACTTCGGGCCCGGCGTCTTCGTGGCGAAGTCGTAGTCGTAGTAGGCCTTGTTGTCGCCGACGAAGTACGGCCAGCCGTAGTTCCC
>DASTSX010000239.1:0-12114 GCA_035760455.1 Gemmatimonadaceae bacterium
CGCGTCGGCGAGACGCTGGCCCTCGCGGCGAGCGCGCGCGATGCGAGTGGCGATGCGGTGCCCGAATCGGAGATCGTCTGGCGCAGCCTGACGCCGACCGTCGCGAGCGTGGATGCGAGCGGCATCGTGCGCGCGCTCGCCGCCGGTCACGGCGCGATCACCGCCAGCGTCGACGGCGTCTCGGAGAGCGTCGCGATCGACGTGCGGCCATAGCCATCGCGACCGTCCCGCCGGCGACCGTGGCTGGCTTGGCACTCCGCGTGCATTTTCCATCACGCCACCACCCACGCCAGAGGGCACATGCCAGCGGCTCCGCACCCGTCCTGTCCGTTCTGTGACGTCATTCGCGGCGCGGGCGAGGTCTCGATGTGCTTCGAGGACAAGGACGTCGTCGCGTTCATGGACATCCAGCCCGTGAATGCGGGGCACGTGCTGGTCGTCCCGCGCGAGCACTACGCGTCACTGGAGGACATCCCGCGCGGGCTCGCGACGCACCTGTTCGACGTCGCGATGCAGCTCGCCCCGGTGGTGAAGCACGTCGGCGACGCCGACGGGATGAACATCGTGGTGAACAGCGGCGCGGCGGCGGGACAGGACGTCTTCCACTTCCACGTGCACGTCATCCCACGCTGCCCCGACGACGGCTTCGACGTGCCGCTCCCGTTCGCCGGCTCGCGGATGCCCGACCGCACGGTGCTCGACGCCAACGCGGCGCGGATCATCGCCGCGTTACGCGATCCGGTGACGAGTCGTCAGGATCGTAGAGTGACAGGCGAGGACCGCCGCACGACGTCGCGTTAAGTCCCATTCGACGGCGCGTGCAAATCGGCAGGCTCTCCCTCTTGCGCGTTTGGCACGTCGGCTGCACTAATGGGGCACGAGCGGCACGTCCGCTCACCCGACGCACCCGGAGGCCAGTGAGCACAGGATCCCGGCAGCGCAGGACTCAGCGGATGTTGCGAGCGCGAAGAGCGCTCCGCACGTGCTGGCTCCGCCGGTGCGACGCCGACCACGATGTACGACACCCCGCGCGAGGGAGCCTCTCCCTCCGCGGGGTGTCGTCTTTTCCAGCGAGGTGAGATTGCCCGCTCGACACGGTCACCGCGTCACCCTCCCCCGCGCGCCTCGCGCCCCCCGCAATCTCCTGCGCCGCATGCGGCGGCTGCTTCCCGCTGAGCACAAGCGAGCCTTCAAGCTCGCCGCGATGCGCGACTGCAGCCGCCGCTGCGTCTATTGCGGGTCGCCGTTGGAATACGCGCGCGCGACGCTCGATCACGTCCATCCGCTCGCCAAGGGCGGCACGCACTCGCCAGGCAACGTCGTATCGGCGTGCCCTCCCTGCAATCGCCTCAAGGCGGACATGATGCCCGCGGAGTTCTTCCTCCGGCACCCGTGGGCGGGGAGCAACTTCATCCTGTACGCGCGCGCCGTGCATCGCGCCCTGAAGCGACAGGCGCGCCGCGCGGTGAGCCTCGCGTACGCGGACGTGCGGGCGGCGTAGGACGCGTTGGTACGCTGACGGTTCTTTCGCTATTGGTCTTCGGTTGACGGTTGACGGCCGGTCTCGGGACGCAGGAGCTTCCCGAGGCCGGCCGTCAACCGAAGAACCGAAGGACCGATGAACCGCGCGCAGCGCGCGCCTCAGGGATTGATCGGGAACGGCGCGTTCCGGATCACCTCGCCCGGGGTTCTCCAGCCACCGGGCGGCTCGGGCTGCCGCGACGGGACGGGTGCCTGCGGGCGCGACTGCGGCATCCGCTCCAGCTCGGGCTGAGGCTCCTCGCGGCGCTGCTCGGCGGGGGCCTGTGCCTCGGCCCGCGGGGCGGGCTGCGCGGCCGCCGGGGCCTCGCGCCGAGGGCTCGGCGCGACGGCGCGCGTGCCCCGGTTCACGCTCGGCGCACGGGTCACCGTCTTCGCCTTGGGGGCCGGTGCCGGGCTCTCCACCTGCTCCGACGCCGACACGACATCGACGCGGTTCCCCGCGCTGCCGGCGAGCTGCACGTCGGCCCCGCCCACCCGTGCGAGGTCCTGCTCGAGATCGGAGCTCACCGGGGTCTGATCCGGGGAGTCCGAGCACGCCGCGACGGCCGCGAGCAGGAGGGCGCCGAGCGAAAGTCGGAGGGAGTGTGTCATGGTGGTTTCTACCCCGCGGTTCCGGAAAGGAGCCCGCCCAGGGTTCGGCCCGCTATCGGTTCGAGTGCCAGACGCGGCGGCCTGCCGCGATCTGCTCCATCGTGCGCTTGGTGACGATCGAGGTGGTCTCCTCGGCGGTGATGTCCCGCTCGGGATCGGCGTGATCGTCGCGGCGCTTGATCAGCAGCCATTGCGGCCGCCCCGGCCGCCTCAGCCGCGCCAGCACGTAGCCCCCGCGCAGCCGTTCGCCGTGCATCCGGATGCGCAGCTCGCCCTTCTCGTACCCCCGCCTCAGCGACTCCGCGCCCCCGCCGTCCTCCGCCTCGTAGACGCCCTGGTCCCAGAGCATCACCGTGCCACCGCCGTACTCGCCCTTCGGGATCGTCCCCTCGAAGCTGTTGTACGAGATCGGGTGATCCTCCACCTCCATCGCGAGGCGCCGCACGGTCGGATCGAGGCTGGGTCCCTTCGGCACCGCCCACGACTTCATGACGCCGTCGAGCTCGAGTCGAAAATCGTAGTGCAGATGACTCGCCGCGTGCTTCTGGATGACGAAGTGCAGCGTCCTGCCGCGGGCCTTCGGCACCTTCCCGGCCGGCTCGTCGGTGCGGCTGAAGTCGCGCTTGGCGTTGTACTCGGCGAGCGGAGCGGACGCCCCGCCGCGCGCGGTCCCCGCTGCGGCCGGCTTCCGCTCGGGCTTCTTCGCTCCGGTTGCAGGCGCCTTGGGCCGCTGGCGCCGGACTGGCTCGCCCGCCGTCTTCGCGCGCTTGCTCGAGGACCGCTTCGCATCGGCCGCCGGCCGGCTCGTCTTCTTCCGTCCCGTCGTTCGCTTCGGCGAGGTCCGCGGGTTCGTCCGCTTGGTGGCCATGTGGCATCATTGTGCCAGGAGCATGCCCCGGAAACGCGGACGCGAAGGGCGATCGGCCGGCCGCTGGACGACTTTCGAAGCACGGCTCGCATGCGGCCGCACGAAGACGGCGAGCCCCTCCACGGCGGGCTCGCGGCTCCCGACGGTGACCACGCCGGCACCAGCGAGGGTGAGTCGGGGTAGAAGGTGGAGTCCGTTCGTCCCGTTGTGATCCCGAGAGAGAGGCGCCGCCGATGGTCTCCCACACCACTGCAACGCGCACCGCGCTCGTCGTCGCTGGAGCGATGGCGGCGCTGGCCGCGACGTCTACCGCCGACGCTCAGCAGCGCCGGGACCCTCGGATCGCCGTCGCGGCCCCGCCGCGCGTCGAACGGCCGCAGACCGATCCGCGCCGTGCGCCCACCTGGTATGGCACGGGCGACCCGCGGGGGCGTCCCGGCCGCTGGGAGGACGACCGGAGCCGCGGCCGCCGCTCGAGCGCGCCAACGGTGATCTACGTTGTGCCCGGCGGTTACGGGTACGGCTACGGAGCCGGGTACTACGGGAGTGTGTACGGTGGCGTCACCGACGCGAACGGACGCCCGCTGTACTCCGGCTACGAGTCGGCGCCGTCCGGCGGAGGCTACGGGTACACTCCCGATCTGACCGGCGCGCCGTACGCGGTGAGCGACGAGGGGATGATGGTGGTGGACTTTCCCTCCGGTACTCGACGCGCCTTCCCGTCGTGCGCCGAGGCCTCCAGCCAGCGCGACCCGCAGGGCCGTCCCCGCACGATCTTCTACCAGGCGCCCGACTACTGGATGGTGCTGCGACCTGGCCAGCGCGGCCGCGTCCACGGTGAGCCGCCGACGGGAGCGGCAGCGTGCTATGCGATCGATTCGGTGGGGAAGGTGGTGCTCCGGTACTGAACTGCCATGGCGAGTGCCCGGTACTCCGTAGCAGGCTCCCGGAAGGCCCTGCGGGTGCAGATCCCTCGACTCGCTGCGCTCGCTCGGGATGACATTCCTCGGTCATCCCGAGCGCAGTCGAGGGATCCGCACATCGGTCATGCCGAGCGCAGTCGAGGGATCTGCGCCTTTACGAGTAGGGTGACCGACCGGATTTCCGGGAGCGTCCTGCTGGTACCGCCCAATTGCTTCGTCGGCCGTACCGGGTCTTTCAGTAGCAGTTCATAGCCCCCTCACCAGCCTCTTCGCATTGCCGAAGTAGATCTTCTGCAGCACCGAGTCCGGCAGTCCCAGCCCGTACATCCCCCAGAAGGCGTGGCGGCGGCGGTACCAGGGGAAGTACTCGTCCGTCGACTCGAAGATGCGGAAGTACACGGCGAACTCGTCCTGCCCGCCGAAGGTGTCCTTTCCCATCAGAATCCGGTCCTGGTACTTGATGAAGAACTCGCGGCCGGCGCGCGGCTGACGGCCGATCTCGTAGAGCGCCGCCGCCACCTCGACGTGCATGTTCGGGATGCTGTCCAGCGTGCGCGACAGCCGCTGGAGATCCTGGCCGAGCCACGATAAGTGCGCGCTGATGAACTGCGTGCGCGCGTGGCGCTTGAACATCCGGTGCTGCTCGGCGATCAGCGAGTCGAACGGCGGATACTTGCTCGCCGGCCGTGCGCGGTTGGGGTATTGCGTGAGCTCGAGGTAGCGCTCGTTGTGCGCGTCGATCGGGAGGAAGAACGCCGCCGGCTCGGCCGTGTGGATCAGCACCGGGATCCCGAGCTCGCCGCACTTGTCCCAGATCGGCGCGAGCCGCGGATCGTCGGTGCGGACGCGCGAGCCGTCGGCCCAGTAGGTGTCCATCCCGAGGTTCTTGAAGATCTTGAGCCCGACGGCGCCCCCCTCCTTCACGTCGCGCTCGAGCTGCGCGGCGGCGTCCCGCGCGAAGTTCGGCTCGTTGACCCGTGCCCAGTCGATGTTGGCGAAGACGGTGAACCGCCCGGGATACTTCGCGCGCGCATTGCGCACCTGCGCCGCGAGCCGCTCCCCCGAGCCGCCGCTCAGGTTGTTCATCACGCGCATGTTCATCGCGTCCATCTGCTTCACGAGCGCCGCCAGCTCGGCGTCGCTCATGGAGAGGTTCTGATGGCCGTGGATGTCGACGAAGGGAAATTTCGCGCGGCGCACGACCGTCTCGCGCGTCACCAGCATCGAGTGCGGCTCGTACTCCTCGATCGAGATCGAGGGAGGACGCTGCTGCTCGTTGCGGCGGACCTGGGCCTCGGCGCGCATCGCCAACGCGGACGACGCGAGCAGGGCGAGCGGGAGGATGCGGGGTCGGCGAGGTCTCATCGGGTCGCGATTGGTGTGGCGCGTCAGCAGTGCGGGTGTCGTACGATGCAGGGCTGCACGAGGCACGGCGAGTCCATGCATCGATCGACGGACCACGGCATCCCCTGACGAGCGCGGGTACCCCGCCCATCCGCCGCAGGGCATATTGGCGCATGCCCGTCACCGGCTCGACCGTCCGTCGCGGCACGCGCGCCTGGTGCGCGCTGTCGATCGCTTACGCGTGCGCCTGCTCGAGCGCTGCGCCGGCCGCGGCCCGCGCGCCGGACGGCGGCTCCGCTGCGGCGCTCGACGTCACCTGGCTCTCCGTCACCAATCTCCATCTCCGCGTCGGCGCGCTCGGCATCCTCGTCGACGGCTACCTGTCGCGCGTGCCCCAGAGCACGTTCCTCGCGCCCGATCTCCTGCGCACGCGTGCCGCCGTCCGCCCCGACAGCGCGCTCGTGGCCCGCGTCCTCGCGGCGATCGGCGGACCGAGCGCGGTGAACGTCCTGCTGAGTGGCCACAGCCACTTCGACCACGCGTTCGACACCGCGATCTGGGCGAAGCTCACCGGTGCACGGATCCACGGCCCGCGATCGACCTGCCTGCAGGTGGTCGCCCAGGACGTCCCCGCGTCGCAGTGCCGGACGGTGCAGGGCGGGGAGCGTCTCACCCTCGGCCGAGGGGTGACGGTGCGCGTCGTGCGCTGGAATCACAGCGGCGATCCGGCCGTGAATCCCGGGCAGCACGACCCGAGTGAGCTCGATCGCGTCCCCGCACGCGACCCGGCGACCGGCGGCCTTCGCGCAGGGCTCGTGGAGGATTTCCCGAACGGCGGCGGCAGCCGCGCGTACCTGTTCACGATCGACACGGACGGCGGCCCCGTGACGCTGTTCTTCAACAACACCGCGAGCCACGTCGATCTGCATCTCCCCATCGTCGTGGACGGGGTGAGCCACGGCGCGCCGCTCGACAACCTCCGATCGGCGATGCGCGATGCCAATCTCGAGTCGGTCGACCTCTGGATCGGCGCCGGGAGCGAGGCCGTCATGCGGTTGATTCTTCCCGTGCTCCGGCCCAAGGCGTTCCTTCCCGTGCACTGGGATGGGCTGTTCGGTGCGTTTCAGGCCGGCGTGCCCGCGCGCTATGCGGACCCGGGAACGCAGCGGCTGCTCGACAGCGTCGGCGTGCGGCTCGTCGCGCCGACGCAGTACATGGATCGCTGGCGCCTCGACACCCGGGGCGTGCACACGATCGACAACGGCGCCGCGAGGCGCGCACTCGGCCTTCCACTGGGATCGTGACCATGCTCCTCGCCGACTTCCGCTCCGAGTACGCGCGCTACCGGCAGCTCGCCGAGAAGGCGATGTCGCAGATGCCTGACGACCTGCTGAACCGCGTCCCGGCGCCCGACGCGAACTCCGCCGCGATGATCGTCCGCCACATGAGCGGCAACTTCGTCTCGCGGTTCACCAACTTCCTGACCGAGGACGGCGAGAAGCCCGACCGCCATCGCGACGCGGAGTTCGAGGAGCGCGCCTACACGCGGGACGAGATCGAGGAGCTGTGGGCGAAGGGATTCGCCGTGCTCGAGCACGCGCTCGCGTCGCTCCACGACGGGGATCTCCAGCGCACGGTGACGATCCGCCAGCAGCCACTCACCGTCCACGCCGCCCTGGCGCGCTCGCTCGCGCACCTCGCGTATCACGTCGGCCAGATCGTCCTCCTCGCCCGGATCGCCGCGTCGGGCCCGTGGGAGTCGCTCTCGATCCCCAAGGGCCAATCCGAGACCTACAACGCCGCCCCGACTCGCGAGAAACCGTCGATGTGACCGTGCTCCGGGACGCTTCTGTTGGCGTACGGAACGACGGAGCGCGGATCTGAACGGCGATCGAACGGAAACGGCCTGGATCTGCTCCTCTCCGGGTCGCGATGCGTACACACGCGGATCCGTCCTCTCCGTCCACGACCCCAAAGTCTTTTTGACCGTGGCGCCGTGACTTGTCCGCCGGCACGAGGATGATCCGGCCGTTTCAGTGAGATTCGGGTAATCCGGGTCCGCGCCGTTCGGGACGCCAGTAGAACTCGACAGCGTCAGCGCTCGAACAGCACCGACACGAGCCTCGGCACCGCATCCACGGGTGCGCCCTCCTCGAGATGCTCCCCGAGCGCACGCAGCGTGAGCCCCGCGGCGAGGCCGCCGTTGACGTACTCGCTCACGCTGTGCTCGAACGCCGTGACCGGAACGATCTGCTTCGTCTCCGCATCCTCGAAGTGCGCCTGGCCGCCGCGCAGCTGCCGGTACGGATGCAGCTCGCAGAGGAAGAGCTGCCCGCCGGGGCGCAGCACGCGAGCGGCCTCGGCGTAGATTGGCCCGAGGTCTCGCACGTGCTCGAGCACGAGGTTGCCGACCACGAGGTCGCATGACCCCGCCTGGACGGGCCACGGGCGGGTGATGTCGTGCTCGACGAACCGCACGTGCGCCGCGCGCACTCGTCGCCGCGCCACGTCGAGCATGCCCGGAGAGAAGTCGAGCGCGACGAGCTCGCGCGCGCGCGTCGCGAGCCACGCCGAGTTCTTGCCCGTGCCACAGCCGAGCTCGAGGACCCGGGCGCCCGAGAGGTGTAATGGTGACTGTCGCACGACGCGTGCGTCCAGATCGCGCGTCGCGTTGAGGTCGTCGTCGTAGCGGCGCGACCAGCGGTCGTACGCCTCCGCCACCTCCGACCTGGCATCGGCGGTGCGACGCACTTGAGGCTCTCCGGTCATCCTGGAATCTTATTCGCCATGCCGCATCGCCGCCTGCTCGTCGCGCTCGCCCTCGTCGCCGGTCTCGCGGCGTGCCGCCGCGCGCCCGTGCTCCAGCCGACTCCCCAACGTCGGATGGCCAGCCCCGCGGAGCTGGCGATCTACCGCGTGCTCACCGAATCCACCTACGTGCGCTCGACCGGCCGGCCGATCGCCGTCGTCGCGACCTCGCTCGACTCGGCGTGCACGAGCCTCGACTGCCCGCCGCTCGAGCAGCGGTGGGGCATCGAGACGCCGTGGTGGGCCGGCGTCGCCGACTCGGCGCGCGCCGTGGCCGCCAACGCGGCACTCCTCAAGCGCGCCGCCGACACGGTCGACCTCCACGCCATCGCCGAGGGGCACGACCAGATCATCGCCATCCCGACGCGCCAGATCCCCGTCTCGTGGAGCACCGAGGGGATGTGGGGCGAGTTCCAGTACTACAACCGCGGCGCGGCCGGGGTGCTCCGGTTCTCCCCGATCGGCTTCACGCCGTCGGGCAAGGAAGCCGTGGTGTTCGCGCGCTGGGACTGCGGGCCCGCCTGCGGACACACGATCGTCACCGCGCTGCGCGCCGACTCGCCGTCGTCGTGGCGCATCGCCGACATGCTCCTCCTCACCTCCCGGAAGCCGCCCTCCACGGTGCGCGCCGAGTGACTGCGCGAGGCGCTGGCGTCCAGGTCATCGCCGTCCCGTACGATTCCCCCCGCGCTGCTCGACACGCTCGCCGCGGCCGGCGGTGCCGCGTCGTCGCCGCGCGATCACGGCGTCCGATCCGGGGTACGACACGGACGGTCGCATCAGTCGGACGGCCTTCGAGGTGACCCTCGCGCTTGCCGACGCCGCGGGTTCCGCCTTCCCCGCGTAACTCGGACACTGGCGGCGGGGTCCGATTCCGGGGAGATTCGATATCGATGAGCGCCGGCCCATGCTGGGTGTCGGCGCTCATGGATCGGCGACAACGGCAGGCAACCATGATACGCAGACTCAGCACCGCGCTTCTCCTTTCCTTCGCGCTCCTCGCGGCCGGTTGCAAGGGGACGGAAAACGTCGCAGGGACGCCCATCGGCGGCCAGGAAGGGCGCACGCTCGCGAGCATGCTTCCGTATCTCACCAAGTCGCTCACCGCACCCGCGGCGGAGCTGACGTTCGGCCGTCCGGACGCGGCGAGCGGCAGCGGGCTGATCCTCTTCATCTACAACGTCGAGAACGGCCAGAAGGTCAACCTGGGGTTCCCGAGTCCGACGGAACCCATCTCCTTCGCGTCGCTGCAGGACAAGAACGGCGGTACCACGCCGATCCAGCTCAAGGACTAGTGCCGGCGCCGCGCGTCGACGCGTCGGGCCCGATCAACCTGGCCGAGAAACTCGCGAGCTTCACCGAGCGCTGGCAGCCGCGAACGGTCGCCGAGTTCAACGGCCACGACATCATGGTCGTGAAGGCGCAGGGCGAGTTCGTCTGGCACAAGCACGACGACACCGACGACCTCTTCCTCGTGCTGCGCGGCGAGCTGACGATCGAGCTGCGCGACGGGAGCGTCACGCTCCGCGCGGGTGATCTCTTCGTCGTGCCGAGGGGCGTGGAGCATCGGCCCGTGGCGAAGGAGGAGGTACACCTGCTGCTCATCGAGCCCTCCGGCACGCCGAACACCGGCGACCGCGCGACCGCACAGCCGCGCCGCGTGGTCTGACGTGCCGGTGCCGCCGCAGCCCGCGTCGGTCGAGGACTAGCTCGCGTCGCTCCCCGAGGATCGCCGCAAGGAGATCGAGCGCGCGCGCCGCGTGGTGGCGAGCCGGTCGCGGAGGAGCTCTCCTCTAGGAGCGCACGCGGGCGATCGCGCGCAGCCAGCCGTCGTGTTGCGCGTTGCTCACCGACTCCTTCTCGCGCGCGGTGAACGTGCGCTCGACTCGCCGCACACCTTTCTCGCCGAGCGCCGGATAGACGCCGGCGTGCATGCCGGCGAGCCGTGCCGCGCCCCACGCCGTCGTCTCGAGCACGACGGGCCGTTCGACGGGGATCTGCAGCTGCTCGGCCAGCGTCTGCATCAGCCAGTCGTTCGCCGCCATGCCACCGTCGACGCGCAGCGCGCGGAGCGGGACGCCGTCGTCGCCGAAGGCACGCGCGAGGTCGCGCGTCTGGTACGCCACCGACTCGAGCGCCGCGCGCACGATGTGCGCGCGGCCGCTGTCGCGAGTGAGCCCGATCAGCGCGGCGCGCGCGTCGGGATCCCACCACGGCGCGCCGAGCCCCGTGAACGCCGGCACGCAGTACACGCCCTCGGACGAGGGGATGCCGGCCGCTACCGTCGCACTCTCCGCGGCGTGCTCGATGAGGCCGAGCTGGTCGCGCAGCCACTGCACGACCGTGCCCGCGTTGAAGATGCTTCCCTCGAGCGCGTACGTGACGACGCCCGCGAGCCGCAGCGCCACGGTGCCGAGCAGCCGGTGGCGCGAGACGCGCGCCACGTCGCCCGTGTGCACGAGCACGAAGCAGCCGGTGCCGTACGTCGCCTTGGCTTCGCCGGGCGCGATGCAGTCCTGGCCCACGGCCCCCGCCTGCTGGTCGCCGACCATCGCGCGCACCGGGATCGGCGCGCCGAAGAGGTCGGGGGTGGTGCTGCCGAAGTCGTCGGCGCTGTCGTGCACGGCGGGCAGGATCGACATCGGAACGTCGAACAGCGCGCACAGCTCGTCGTCCCACCGCTGGCGGTGGATGTCGAACAGCAGCGTGCGGGAGGCGTTCGTCGCGTCGGTGGCGTGGACGCGGCCGCCGGTGAGCTTCCAGAGCAGCCACGTGTCGATCGTGCCCGCGAGCAGCTCGCCGCGCTTCGCCCGGTCGCGCACGCCGGGCACCTCGTCGAGGATCCACGCGAGCTTGGTCGCGGAGAAGTACGGATCGAGCAGCAGCCCCGTGCGCTCGACCAGCCGCACCGCGGCGGGATCGCTCGAGAGCACGCGGCACCGCTCGGCCGTGCGACGGTCCTGCCACACGATGGCGCGGTGGACGGGCTTCCCCGTCGCACGGTCCCAGACGACGACGGTCTCGCGCTGGACGGCGATGCCGATGCCGGCGACGTCCTTCGCCTCGAGGCGGGCCGCAGCGAGGGCCTCGCGCGCGCACGCGACGGTCGTGGCGAAGATCTCGTCCGGATCGTGCTCCACCCAGCCGTCGGCGGGGAAGTGCTGCGCGAAGGGCTTCTGCACCTGCGCGAGCACGGCGCCGTCGTCGGCGAAGACCATGGCGCGGGTGCTCGTGGTGCCGGCGTCGAGCGCGAGGACGGGCATGAGTGCAGGTCGGAGTGAGCGCCCGGCGATGGGCGGAGGGCTGGGGCAGCGGGCCCCGAACATGCGAGCGCGTCCGGCAGCGGGCAAGCCGCCTTGACGGTGCCCGCACGGCCGACGCTATTCAGCGAATGCACGTCCGCACGACCCTCGCGCTCTGCTGCGCGCTCGTTGCATGCGCCCGCTCCGCGACGCCGTCGCCGAGCGCGCCGCGAGGCGCCGGCACCGACTGGCGGAGCTACGGACACGACCCGGGCGGGATGCGCTTCTCGCCGCTCGCCGAGATCGATCGCTCGAACGTGACGCGGCTCGTCCGCGCCTGGACCTACCACACCGGCGAGGTCGAACAGCGCGGCGCTGCCGCCGCGCTCGCCGGCGGCCGTCCGCCGTCGTTCCAGACGACGCCGCTGATGATCGACGGCGTGCTCTATCTCTCCACGCCGACCCAGCGCGTCGTCGCGCTCGACGCGGAGACGGGCCGCGAGCGCTGGACGTTCGATCCGTACGTCGGGCGCGAGCGACAGCGCACGGCCGCGCCGCATCGCGGCGTCGCGTACTGGGAAGGGCCGGCCGCCGCCGGCGCCGCCGAGGCGCGCATCCTGTTCGGCACGATGGACGGCCGCCTCGTCGCGCTGGACGCGCGTACGGGCCGCCCCATCCCGTCGTTCGGCGACGCTGGTGCGGTCGATCTGCGCCGAGGGATGACCGACGTCGCGGGCGCGTACGGCATGACGTCGCCGCCGACGATCTACCGCGATCTCGTGATCGCCGGCGCGCT
>DASTSX010000240.1:0-3535 GCA_035760455.1 Gemmatimonadaceae bacterium
AGCATGCGGAACGTCTCGTACTGGCCGGCGGCGAAGGCGAAGCCGGGGAGCGCCCCCTTGGCGGTGAAGTCGAACGCCGGCCTGGCGAGGGATGCGCCGCCACGCGCCGTGATCAGCGTGGCCAGCAGCCCGACGTGCTGCGTCTCGTGAACGGCGATCGTGCTGAACACGACGGAGTCGGCCGCGGCGACGAACCCGGTCGCCGAGACGGCGCGCGCGTACAGCTCGGACTGCAGGTAGGTCACGAGCAGCGCGAGTCGGAGCGAGTCGACGACGTCGGCTGCGGATGCGGAGTCGATGACGTCGCCGTCGAATGTCGGCATCGGTCAGCCGCTCCCGTTGGGGCCCTGCACGAACGTCGAGGGCGCGTTGGCGAAGCCCAGCTTGTCCACGAGATTCGCCTGGACGGCGGCCGCGACCTTGGCCGGCCGGAAGACGTCGTCGGTCGCGGCCGGCGCGAAGGAGCTCGCTCTCGGCTCGAGCAAGTCCCGGATCGTCGCCGCGTGCCGCGCTTCGACGGAGACGATCTTGGCGAGCGCGATCAGGGTGGCGGGAGCGGTGACGAACTGCGCGGCGCCGTTGTAGGCGGCGACAGCCAGATCCTCGAGTGTGCGGGCGGTGGTGAGCACGACCGTCCGGTCGGTGAAGCTCACGCCACGAAAGGTCGAGGTGATCGAGAGGGCGCCGGTGGCCCCGAGCGTGGACCGCAGGAACTCCCGATGCGCGAGCTCGTGATTCCGGATGTCGGTCAGGACGGCCTGCTCCGCGGTGGTGAAGTTCGAGGCGCCGAAGGACGACACGAGACGCGCGTAGAAGTCCGCCTCGAGCTGCTCGAGCACGAACGCGTACTGGAGGATGGCGGTGTCGCCCTGCGAGAAGTCGATGATCACCGGATTGCCCGAACCGGCGACGCCATCCGACGGCGCGGTGGTGGGATCGGACCCACACGCCGTGGTGAGACTCGGAAGCAGCGCGAGCACGCCACCGAGCCCGACGAGACGAAGGAACGTCCGCCGTGACGCGGCGGCGTGCCATTCGGCGAGGCTGCCGATGGTGAGCGTCGGCGCGGCGCGGTCACGATTGTCGTCGATCATGTGGGTCTCCCGGACGAGGCGGCTGCGTCGTCGATCGCGCCTGCCGCGAGGGTAAGCTACCGGGTTGACGCACCGAAATGGATTGACGAACCCGGTGAACCGGCGCGAGCATTCCAGGAGTGGACGCGCCTCGGCGCGACGCCGGCGTCGCCATCGGGCGTCGCCCTCTCCAGCGGGAGCCGATGAGCACGAGCGTTCGAGCGCGATCCGCGCCAGTGCGGTGCTGCATCGTAGCGACGATGGCGGTCGTCGTGGCCGCGTGCGGTCCACGTGCGACGCCCGTGCCGGCGCCCGTGCCGGCGCCCGATCCGGGGACGCCGGTTCCGGCGCGGACGGCGCGCGCCGACACGGTGCGACCGGCGGACACGGTGCGGGCGCGCGATTCGCTGCGGCGCGTCCGGGCGGATCCAGTGGTACGCCCGCGCGCCACCGCGCGGACGGACACGTTGGCGGTGCGCGGGCTGCACGCGCCCGTCCGCGTGTGCGCGGGAGGAGACGTCACGCTCGGCACGAACCTCGACACGGCGTGGACGCGCGTCGCGTCGGAGCGGCTCCGCACCCACTTCCGGCAGCGCGACGACCCGGCGACGCTCCTCGCGCCGCTTCGCCCGCTGGTGGCCGACGCGGAGCTGGTCCTGCTGAACGTCGAGTCGGCGATCGGGCGGGGACCGGCGGAGACCAAGTGCGGACCGCGGTCGACGAACTGCTATGCATTCCGGGCGCCGCCCGCGAGCGCGCGGGCGCTTCGTGCGCTGCGCGCCGGAGGGACGGTGATCGGCAACGTGGCGAACAACCACGCGCGGGACGCGGGCTCGGAGGGACGCGACAGCACGATCGCGCTGCTGCGTCGGGCCGGAGTCGTGGTGACCGGCGCCGACACGCTCGCGACGCCGGTGCGCACGCGCGCCGGCGACACGATCGGCGTGCTCGGCTTCTACACCTCGGACTCGACGCCGGACGCGCGCGACACGGCGGCGGTGCGGCGACTCGTGGCGCGGGCGATCGAGCGCTACCCCGCGGTGATCGTGACGATGCACCTCGGCGCCGAGGGCCGCGACGCGCAGCGCACGTTGGACACGCCGGAACGTTTCCTCGGCATGGATCGGGGCAATCCCGTCGCCTTCGCCGACGCGGCGGTCCGCGGTGGAGCCGCGCTCGTGATCGGACACGGCCCGCACGTGATGCGGGCCGTCGAGTGGCGCGACCGCGGTGCGCTCATCGCCTACTCGCTGGGGAACCTGCTGACGTACGGGCCGTTCCGCATGCGCGAGCCGGCGAATCGCGGCGCGGTGCTGTGCGCGACGCTGGACGTGCGCGGCCGACCGGCCGACGCCGAGCTTCGATCCACGCAGCAGCTCGTGCCGGGCGTTCTTCGCGTGGATCCGCGCGCGCGCGCGGCGGCGCTGGTGGATTCGCTCGGTCGCCTCGACGTCCCGGGCACCGGCGCGCGCGTCGCCCGGCGGGGACGCCTCGAGCCGCGCATCCTCGAGGCACCGTCATCGCCGTGAAACTGCGCCGCCGCGGCGCACGCACACGAAACGCGCCTCGATGACGAGACGCGGCACACTGCGGGGCACTTCCCTCGGGTCAGCCTGAGCCGTTTCGACGCGCCAGGGAGTCGGCCTCGGCGCCGGCGACGATGCGGCGGACGCCGCGCCACGCCTTGATGAGCGGTGAGCCCGTGCGCGAGAGGTCGCTCTCGATCACGCGGCCCGCGACGCTGCTGGCGTGCACGTATCGGCCCTGGCCGACGTAGATGCCGATGTGACTGACGCCGGACTTCCCGCGGCGGCCGAACGTGAGGAGGTCGCCCGGCCGCAGATGCTTCGGGTCCGCGGTGATCTCGTCGCCGATACGCGCCTGCTGCGCGGCGGTCCGGGGCAGCTCGACCTTCAGCGCGGCCATCACGTAGCGCACGAGCCCACTGCAGTCGAAACCCTTCGGGGTGGTGCCGCCGAGCACGTACCGCGTGCCGACCTGCGCACGCGCGATCGTGACGAGCGAATCGCGTACGTGCTGCGCCGACTCGCTCCAGATCGCGAATGGCCGGCGCTGCACGGCACTCCCCAGACGCACCGGGGTCTGCGCGCCGGCCGGGATCGCGTACGCCGCGACGATCGCGCACCCGAGGAGCGGGCGCACGGCGAGACGCAGCGAGCGACGGATGGAGAGGATCGGCATCGCGAATCGGGAACGAGCGCCACGACCGGGCCCAATGTCGGCCCCGGGTGGGTTCCCGATTCCGCAACGCGGAGGGGCACCCTGTGACGCATGGTACGGCGTCGGTCGAGCGGGGTCAACCGCGAATCTCGCGCCGCAGTCGACGCCAGATTGACGATGTGATGCACGTCACGTCACGCGTGTGATGCGCGTCGCGCGCGCGACCGAAAGTCAGCGAATGTCGAGCAACTTGTGCGTCTGGAGGCTCAGTCGCCACCGCG
>DASTSX010000241.1:0-3214 GCA_035760455.1 Gemmatimonadaceae bacterium
GGCCGCACGCTGCTCGAGCTCCTCGTCCCTGAGGATCGCCCCGCGCTGGAGGAGGCACTCGGGAAGGCGTTCGCCGGCACGCAGGCGCGCGTCGAGGTCCACGTACCGACGCCGCGCGGGACGCGCGTCGTGGCGCTCGCGGCGAACAGTCTGCCGGAAGCGGAGCCGCCGAGCGCGCTGCTCGTCGGGCGCGACATGACGCAGGAGCGCGAGATGCGACTCCGGCTCATGGAGTCCGACCGGCTCGCCGCCGTCGGGGAGCTCGTGGCCGGCGTCGCGCACGAGGTCAACAACCCGCTGAGCAGCATCAGCGCCTTCGCCCAGCTGCTCCTGCGCGACGACGATCTCGCGCCCGAGCAGCGCGAGTCGATCGAGGTGATCCGCGCCGAGACGATGCGCGCCAGTCAGGTCGTGAAGGATCTGCTGACCTTCGCGCGGCGCAGTGACCCGCAGCGCGAGCCGCTCGACCTGAACGGCGTCGTCGCGCGCACGGTGCGGCTGCGGCAGTATCAGCTCGCCGAAGCCTCGGTGCAGGTGCGGCAGGAGCTGGCCCCCGATCTTCCGGCCGTCCTCGGCGACGCGCGACAGCTCCAGCAGGTGTGCATCAACCTCGTCAGCAACGCCGTCCACGCGATGTCGACGTGCGGTGATGGCACGCTCACGCTGCGCACGCTGCACCGCGAGGGGACGGTCGTGCTGGAGGTGAGTGACACCGGACCGGGAATCGGCGCCGGCGCGCGCGCACACATCTTCGAGCCGTTCTTCACGACCAAGGGCGAGGGCGAGGGGACCGGGCTCGGACTCAGCGTCAGCTACGGCATCGTGAAGGCGCACAGCGGCTCGATCGAAGTCGCCGAGACCGGCCCCGGCGGCACCACCTTTCGCGTGGAGCTGCCGGCGGCGCCGACGCGCGCGAGCGTCCGCGCCGCGCCGAGCGACGCGCCGCGGCCCGTGCTGCGTTCGCCGCTGGCGGGCATGCGTCTCCTCTTCGTCGACGACGAGCCGACGCTGCGAAGCGGCATGGCGGCGTTCGGTCGGCTGCGCGGATTCACCGTCGTCACGGCGTCCGACGGGGTCGAAGCGCTCTCGCGCGCGCGGACCGACGGCGTGGACGCCGTCGTCTGCGACCTGCGGATGCCGGGCATGGATGGCTACAGCTTCCACGAGCAGCTCCGCGCCGAGCGTCCCGGGCTCGCCGCGAGGACGGTGTTCGTCACCGGGGACGTTCTGACGACGGAGACACGAGAGAACGTGCTCCGGCAGCCCGTGCTCACCAAGCCGTTCAGCTTCGACGGGATCGAGGAGGCGGTCGTCGCCGTGATGCGCGGCACGTTCTCCCCGCCCGCCGACCCGGTCGCATCCGTGCCGCGCTGAGCGCAACGATCGTCACTCTCGGGGTGTCGAACTCCTAGCGAGGTCGAGCGCATGTCTACCTTCTTCCCGCGCCAGAACGTCGAATGGCGACTCGAGGAGCCGCCGGCCTTCCGGCGCCTCTCGCTGTCGCTGTTCGGCATGGCGCTGCTGGCCGGCGTCCTGCTGCGCGTCATCCGCGCGGTGACGTTCACGGCCGGCCGTGCCAGCTGGCTGTTCTATGGCGTCGCGTTCGTCGTCGGGCTATTGATCCTGCTCGGCCTGACGACGGCGCATCTGGCCAACTGGACGCTCCGCTCGTGGCTCTGGCGCGCGCCGGTGTTCGCGCTGGTCGAGACGGTGGGCGAGATGGCGACGAGCCTCGTGCTGATCGCACTCCAGCGCGAGCCCGAGGGCGCCGTGCGCGCCGAGTTCCACGACTGGCCGAGCATGGCGCTCCGCGCCTTCCTCCAGAGCGAGCTCGCGATCTGCCTCTGGGCCGCCTTGCTGGCCGGCGTGATCATCTTCGTCCGGCGCAGCGGAGTCGCGGAAGGGGTGGAGGAGGAGCCGGTGGTGGATGTCGAGTCGTAACTGCTACTGAAGTACCCGGTACGACCGACGTACTTCGTACTCGGTACCGGTCGGAGGCTCCCGGAAGTCCCCTCGGGAATACGACCCGATCGACTGATACTGGAAGCCCGCCGAACGACTCCTCGTCGGGCGGGCTTCGTTCATTCCACCCTCGTGCCGGTACGGGCCGACCGGATTTCCGGGAGCGTCTCCCAGGTACCGCGTGCCTGCTACTGCAGTACCGGGTGCTTCAGTAGCGGTTCCCCCCGGGCACCTTCCCCCAGCTGACCGGATATATTCCCTCGATCACCCGAGGACCCGAGACCATGATCCGCAATGACAAAGAGCTCATCGTGGTCGGCGACCGCGTGCTCGTGAAGGCCGAGGACGGGGAAGAGCGGACGAAGGTCGGTCTCTACCTTCCGTCGACCGCGATCGACAGCCAGGCGGTGCAGGGGGGAACGATCGTCGCTACCGGGCCCGGCCAGCCGATGCCCGCTTTCGACGCGCACGGCGAGGAGCCGTGGAAGGAGCCGGCCCGAGAGGTGCGGTTCGTACCCATGCAGGCGCGGCTCGGCGATTACGCGCTCTTCTTCCGCAAGGCCGCGGTCGAGATCTCCTTCGAGGGGGATCGATATCTCGTGGTACCGCAGACGGCCATCCTCGCGCTGGTGCGCGAGTAGCCGAGAACCGAATTCATCCGAGGACGGACAATGATGTACGATGAACGCTTCGTGACCCCGATGCGCCAGGAGCTCACTCGCCTCGGCGTGGAGGAGATGCGTACCGCCGCCGAAGTGGACGAGAGGCTCAAGGACGCGCCGGGCACGACGCTCGTGGTGGTGAACTCCGTGTGCGGCTGCGCGGCGCGGAACGCGCGTCCCGCCATTGCCTCGGCCCTGCGCCACTCCGTGAAGCCCGATCACCTCACCACGGTCTTCGCCGGGCAGGACGTCGAGGCGACCACGCGAGCCCGCTCGTACTTCACCGGCTACGCGCCCAGCTCGCCGCAGATCGGCCTGCTCAAGGACGGCCACGTCGTCTTCATGCTCGAGCGCTGGCAGATCGAGGGACGCTCGGCAGACGAGATCGCGAAGGACCTCGTCGGCGCGTTCGACCAGTTCTGCGCCGCACAGCCCGCTACCAGCGCGTGATCGCGGCGTAGCTCCGTTTCGGGAGGCGTGTGACGGCTCCGGGACTTCATTCGTCCCGGAGCCGTCTTCGTTGCGCCGGCGGCGCAGATCGGCACCCAGAGGCTGGTTGATCGATCGGGAGCCCGGCATCCGATCAGGCT
>DASTSX010000242.1:0-2906 GCA_035760455.1 Gemmatimonadaceae bacterium
CTCGTGCGCACGGACGCGGAGAAGGGGCACATCGACTTCGAGGGGATGGGGTGAGGCAGCGGTGGAGTGTCGTTGGGTCGGGGGTGACCGATGGTGGTTGGCAGCAAACCCCTCATCCAGAACCCACCCGCTCATAGCTCATAGCTCACAGCTCACAGCTCACAGCTCATAGCTCATAGCGCATAGCGCATAGCGCATAGCGCATAGCGCATAGCTCACCTCGGATACTTCGCCAGCACCCCCGCATTGCGCGGTGGTGCCTTGGCCCGGAGCTGCGCCGCGCGGGCTTCCACCTGCGCCGGGTCGCGCGGCCAGGGGGTCACGAGCTCGATGCCCGAGGCCGTGGAGAAGTACTCGTCCTCGAGGCGCGCGCCCCAGCCGGCGTACTTCGCGCGCGCCGCCGCCGTCTTGGCGAGGAACGCGGTGTTGCGCGGCGTCCTCGAGACGATCGAATCGATGTTGCGGCGTACGTACGCGCCCATCTCGATCATGAACACCGTGCCCGGCTCGAGTGTCGGCAGCATCGGATCGTGCACGTTCAGGCCGACGCCGTGCCCCACCGAGTGCATGTAGTAGAGGGTGTACTGGAGGCACCCGCCATCCGCGCCGCGCGGGCAGTTCTCGCCCGGCAGCGGATCGTAGGTGGCGTCGGCTGACTCGATCAGGCCGATCCGCGCGAGTCCTGCGGCGAGCGTCCGGCGCGCCGAGTCGTTCACCGCCGCCCAGTTCCCGCGCGCCTTGGCGGCCGCTTCCGCCTTGAGCTGCGCGTCGAGCACCACCTGATAGAAGGCGCGCTGGTCGGGCGAGAAGCTGCCGTCCACGGGAAGCGTGCGCGTGAAGTCTGCCACGTACCCGTGATAGGCCGCGCCGACGTCCATCAACACGAGACCGTCGGCCGGCAGCGGGCTGTCGTTGGCTTCGTAATGCAGCGTCGTCGCGTTGTCGCCCGACGCGATGATGGGCGGGAAGCCGTCGCCGTCGGCACCGTGCCGCCGATAGCCCGACTTCAATGCCGCCTCGAGCTCGAACTCGTATCGACCCGGCGCCGTCACCGCCGCCGCGGCGTCGAAGCCGAGCAGCGTCAGCTCGGCCGCCTTGCGGATGATGGCGAGCTCCTGCGGGCTCTTGATCGCACGCAGGCGCCCGATGGCCTGCGTCGCGCCTCGCGTCGCGAGCGCGGGATGGCTCGAGCGCAGCTCGCGCAGGAGTCGCCCCACCGGCGCGCTCGACCCGGTGTCGTTCACCACGAGCAGTGTGTCCGACGGTCGGAGCGCGGCCCGCACGGCCGCCGCCAGACCGCTCACCGACGCGGTGGTCAACCCCGTGCGCGCGCGTGCACCCTCGACGCCGAGCCGTCTCCCCGTCCATACCTCCGCGGCGGGATCCTTGTCGGCGACGAAGAGCGTGGCGTCGCCCACGCCGCCGCGGACCGTCAGCAGCAGGGCGCCCCCCGCCTCGCGCAGCCCCGTGAGGTACAGGTAGTTCTGGTCCTGCACGTAGCCGTGCCGGCTGATCGTCGGCTCCGGCGCGGCCATCACGAGGAGCGTTCCCTCCCCGATGGCCTTGGCGAGGGCCGTACGGCGCGCGGCGAGCTCGCCGCGCATGTCCTGCGCGTCGACGCGCGTGGCGCCCAGCGAGAGGAACCCGGCGAGAGCGAGTCGGGAGAGAGATCGAGCGATGAGCACGGGATGTGGGGCGAGGGTCGAGGAGGCCGGGCGGGCGCGCCGAATCGAGCAAGATCGCACCGTCCCGAGCCGCTTCCTTGGATCATACTGCGCGGCATCACGGCGGGCGAATGGCGGCGAGGCCGGCGTGGCGGGTAGATTGCCCCTCCGCCGCGCCAGCCGGCTCCCGCCGCGATTCCGCTTCCGCATCGATGGTCCCGACTCCGGTCGTCATCCGCGTTCAGCATCTGGTCAAGAAGTTCGGCGACGTCACCGCCGTGGACGATGTGTCGTTCGACGTCCACCGCGGGGAGATCTTCGCCTTTCTCGGGCCCAACGGCGCCGGCAAGACGACGACCATCCGCATGCTCACGACGCTGCTGCACCCCACGAGCGGGTCGCTCGAGCTCGACGGCATGGATCCGACGACGCATCGCAACGAAGTTCGGCAGCGCATCGGCGTCGTCTTCCAGGATCCGAGCCTCGATCAGGATCTCACGGCGTGGGAGAACATGGAGATCCACGGCGTGCTGTACGGCGTCCCCCGGCGCGAGCGTCGGGCGCGCGCCGAGACCCTGCTTGCACTGTTCGAGCTCACGGAGCGGCGCGACTCGCCGGTGAAGACCTTCTCGGGCGGGATGCGCCGGCGGCTGGAGATCGCGCGCGGCCTGCTGCATACGCCGCGCGTGCTGTTCCTCGACGAGCCGACGCTCGGCCTCGATCCGCAGAGCCGCAACCAGATGTGGACGCACGTCCAGCGCCTCAACCAGACGGAGGGCGTGACGGTCTTCCTCACGACCCATTACATGGACGAGGCGGACCGCGTCGCCCAGCGCATCGCCGTGATCGACCATGGCCGCATCGTCGCCATCGGCTCGTCGGCCGAGCTGAAGGAGCGGACGGGCACGACCACGCTCGAGGATGCGTTCCTCGCGCTCACGGGCACGGCGATCCGCGACGAGTCGGCGACGTCGGTGGACATGATGCGCGTCGCCGGCCGGATGTGGGGGAGGCGCTGACGTGCAGGTCGCCTTCATCCTCTGGCTGCGCGAGCTGAAGAAGTACTTCCGATCACCGGCGCAGATGTTCGGGTCGCTCGGCTCGCCCATCATGTATCTCGGCATCCTCGGCTTCGGTCTGGGACCGATCTTCCAGCGCGCGGGGGAGGGGAGCTACCTCCAGTTCATGGCGCCGGGCATCATCGGGATGACGATCCTCTTCACGGCGACGTTCTCCGGGATC
>DASTSX010000243.1:0-6419 GCA_035760455.1 Gemmatimonadaceae bacterium
AGCAGGCGCGCCGCGAGCGTCCGGGTGGCGCGCACCTGCTCGTAGGCGTGCGCCAGCGCGTCGATCTGCTCCAGCGGGTCGCGTCGCTCCACGCGGATCGGGTCGGCCGGCGGAAGCGCGCGCGGCGCCGCCGCGAGGAGCAGCACGAGTGCCGCGAGCGCGATCTGGAGCAGCGTGCGGCCCACCGGATGCCGCACGAGGAAGCGCCGCGTCGTGCCGGTCATCGAGGCCCGGGTGCCGTAGCCGTGATGGTACTCGTCGAACGCGAGCGTCGTGCGCGGCCTGGCTCCGCCCCCTCGCAGGTACTCGAGGATGCGGATGGCCCGGAGGTCGGTGGCGCCGTCGCAGCGGCGGATCGCGTCGTTGCGCAGCAGGTCGGGATCGGCGACGACCGCGACGCGCCCGCGGCCGAGCGGGAAGCCGACCGCGGCTTCCGCGCGCTGCTCGGTGCGCTGCGATCCGGCGAGGTCCACGTCGGGCCGGGTAGTGGCGAACACCGTGCGCGCCGGCGGGGCGCCGCGCGCCCACCGGAGCGACCAGAGGTGCACCTTGCCGTCTGCCCACAGCGGCGGGACGAATCGCGACGGCGCGGGGCAGCCTACCGTGTCCGCAGCGGGGATCTCGAGCGTGCCGCCCCCCCTCGACGGCGAGACCCCCAGCGAGTCCGCGAGCGCATCGCGCTGGCCGCCGCCGCGCCGGTCGAGCGCGAGCAGCAGCGCGTCGCCGGCGCGAACGGCTTCGAGGTACGCGTGCGCCTCCTCCGGTGTGACCTCGAGCGGCGGCGCGAGCACCGCGTGGATCGTCGTGCCCGTCGCCGCACCGGGCATCGCCTGGTCGTCGCGCCGCACGACCCGCCAGCCCAACCGGCCGGCAGCGTCGTGCAGCAGCTTCGCGCCGAGCGCGCCGCTGAGATGCGTGGAGAGACGCTGATCGCCCGTGCGGCCCCCCGTGGCCTGCGGGGTCAGGAGCGCCACGAGCACGACGAGCACCGCGACCGCGGGAAGCACGATCCGTGGCCGCGTCCACCACTCGCCGCGAGGACCCGGCGTCACGGACGACTCGCTCACGCGGCCCGAGCCCGTGCGGTGAACGGCGCCGCCAGGCGTCGCAGGTCGTCGATGAGCACCGCGTCGCAGCCCCCGTGACCGAACACCGCCACGTCGAACCGCCGGGAGAACTCGCGGAACGGCTGGTACGACGACGACCCCCGCGTGCGCAACTCGCGCGCGTAGTCGCCGCTCGTCTTCGACGGATCGAGGCGGAGCCGGTCGCTGCGGGCGAGCGCGAGCAGCACGCCGTGATACAGGGCATGCGCCGCGTCCTCGAACCGCCCCGCCGCCGCGAGCCGCTCCGCCGTCGCGAACGGGTCCTCGCCAGCCAGTGCGCCGCGCCGACGTCGCAGCGGCCCACTCGCCTCGTCGCGCGCCAGTGCCGCGATGACGAGACGAAGGACGATCACCGCGACGATGATCCCGAGAATGATCAACCCGATCGTGCGCGACGACGGCAGCTGACGGATGAACGCGACGATTCGTTCGATCACCTCGCCGAGCCAGAGCAGCGCGCGGTCGAGAAACGACTGCCGGATGCTGCGCCGATACTCGAGCCCGCGCGCGATGGCGGCGACCGTGTCGTGCACCGCCGACGCCGGCCACTCCGCCGGCACGCCCTGGATCAACGGGAGACGCACGTCAGGGCGCGGCCGGTTGGTGCGGCGGCACGATCTCGAGCGCCTCCGCCATCAGCTCGATGTCGAGCCCCTCGCTCTTGATCCGCGTGTCGTAATACAGCAGCGCCTCGCTGATGGCGACGACCGGATAGACCATGATCGTCACCGCGGCCCCGATCAGCGCCTGGACGATGAGGTTGCCGACCATCGCGGCGGCGATCTGCACGCCGAAGGCCAGCACCCAATAGATCAGCGTCGCGAGGCCGATCGTGTTGATGACGTGGCGCTTGCGCCCGCGCGACAGCTCGGACGATCGCGCGAAGGCGCCGCCGAGCCCCTTCCCCTCCAGCACGATCGCCTGCGTCACCGCGAAGTAGCGAGCGGCGACGTAGAGGGCGCCGATGAGGAAGAGGAACAGGCCGAAGAACATCATCGTGTACCGCAGCACGGCGCCGAGGAGCACGAGCGGCATGCGCGGCAGCGCCTTGCGCACCGCCACGCCGACGTCCACCGGCTCGCCCAGGTACGCCTGCGACGCGCACACGATCAGCACCGCGCTCATGAGCGCGAAGACGAGCCAGATCCCGAGCCCGAAGAAGACGCTCACCGTCGGCGAGATCCGCTCGAGCTGGGAGGGATCGCTGTAGATCACCAGCTGCACCAGCAGCCATGGCAGGTACGCCAGCGCCGAGCACATGACGAACTGCGCGTAGTGGGCGCGGAGGATCTGGAACGCCGCGTCCACGAGCTCGGACGGCGAGCGCGGCCGAAGGGCGGGTGCTGCCATGACGTTGGATGCGGTGAGTGCCGGTAGGGTCGCGCTCAAGATGGTACTGGCGCGTCGGGCGAGCCAGAGCGTTCGGAGAACGCTCCGTCGTACATCCAGTCGCTTTCGGTGGCGTCCTGAACGACGGCTCCGTCGTTACGAACGCCCGCAGTGGCGTCGACAGCGCTCGATCAGTCTCTCTGAGCCGCCGTGAAGGGCGGTGTCCGCCGGTGCGGGCTGGCCTCGCCCTGCACCAGCACCTCGAGCTCGCGCTCGCGCAGGTTCAGGTGGTAGTGCGTGCCGACGATCCCGACGCGGAGGTGGCTCAGCGTGAGCTGGCGCCCGCGCTCCACGTCGTCGGCGTTGTCGAACCTCACGCTGTCTCGGCCGTCGACGAAGGTCACGCCCCCGGCTCCGACCACCTCGCCCAGGTGCCCGCGCACGATGAGCGCGGTGTCCTCGTCGATCCCCAGGCCCAGCAGCTCGGGGTTTCCGGCGATGACGACGAACAGCCGCTGCAGCCGGCGGCGTTTGGAGAAATGCGTGTCGACGATCGTCTCGAAGTCGAGCAGCCCGAAGCCGGGGCCGAGGTACTGCTCGACGAGGTTGCCCTCCTCGTCGATCTCGCCGCCGGCCATCGTGAGCGAGGTGAGCGCGGCGGCGCCGGCGCTCGTGCCGCAGATCACGCCACCCCGCGCCGACAGCGCCTTGATCGACGCCTCGGCGGCCGTCCCGCTCAACTCGGCGACCAGCTTCACCTGGTTGCCGCCGCCGAGAAACACCGCGCCCGCGTCGTCGATGCGCGCCGCGAGCTCGCGGTCGAGCTTGTCGCTCGTGCGCTTCACGCGCGGGAACTCGATGTCCAGCACCCCCGCCTTGCGGAAATCCGCCCGCCACAGCCGCGCACTCTGCATCGGGTTCTCCGACGCGGCGGTGATGCCGACGATCGGCCCGCCGACCTCGCCCGCGAGGTCGATGAACGACTGCAGCGCGTCCCCGTCCGGCGTGCACGCACCGCCGATGAGCACGAGCGGGCCGTGGACGTCCGGATCCTCGTGCGGCTGGGTGGGGGTATCCACCCGCGGCGGCGTGCCGTTCCCCTTCCGCTTCAACGGCCGCTCTCGGAGCCGAGCGTGGTGTGCGCGAGCGCCACCGCGACCTGGGACGTCGCCGGCAGCGTGGGATCGAGCGGGCCGCAGTCCACGTCACCGCTGCCGTTTTCGACGATGATGCGGCCGTCGCGCACGCGGCCCACGCCGCGCGCGCGGCGGCTGTCCCGCGCCGTCACGTCGTCGTCCGTCGCGAACACGGCGATGCGGCACCCTGACTCGCGCGCGTAGTCCTGGATCTCCCACGCCTTCGCGGGGCATACGACCAGCCCGTCGCGGTCCACGGCGTCGGCGAGCACGTTGACGAGCTGGGTCGCGCGCTCGCCCTCCTGATAGCGGGGCGGCACGTCGGTCAGCTCCGCATCCAGGATGATCGCCATCGCCGACCGCGCGTACGGCAGCCCCGCCTGGAGCAGGAACGCCGGCGAGACGTCGATCACCAGCGCCTCGTCGTCCGCGAGGCGCTCGCGGAGCAGCCGCTGGGCGTCGGCGCGTCCGGAGCCGCCGGTCACCCCGCAGAGCACGCGATGGTGCAGCGGCGGGGTGTCGGGCGTCGCGGCGATCGCGCGGAGCTCCGCCACGGCGGCATCGACGGAGTCCAGCACTCCGTCGAACGCCTGCTGCACCGTCTCGAGCGCGAGCGCCGCGGCGCGCAGGCCCACCCGCTCGTGCTCGTGCTCGAACACGAGCGTGTACTCGCCCTCCACGTCGCCGCCGCGCGTCTTCCCGAAGCCCACGTCGTGTCCCATCATCGTCTGGAGCTCGAGCGCCACGTGCTCGATGATGTGGGGCGCGTAGGTGCCGCGCCGCAGCCGCAGCACGAACCCGCCCCGCTCGCCGATCGAGCAGCGGTGCTCGACGAGCCCGGGCATCGCGCCGAGGAGCCGATCCACGAACCCGGGTACGGTCGCGGACGAGATGTCGTCGTACGCGCCCACCGCGAGGTCCAGCCGCGTCACGGGCCGCAGCGACCAGAAGTTCTTGCCGCGCATGGCGTGCAGCGTGGTCATGCGGATCTCGGTCGCCGCGGCGGGGTGCGTCGTGGTGGAGGTCACTGGTTCTGCACCGCGCGCTCGCGGACGATCGCCAGCGTCCCCTGCACCTTGTCGGCGTGCACCACGAGGAGGTCGTCCTCGCCCAGCAGATCCAGCCCGCGGTTCACCGCCTCTCCTTCCTGATAGAGCACCTCGATCCGCGACGGATCGAGCCCGCCCTGCACCAGCCCCTCGCTGAGCAGCTCGGCGATCTCGCCGCGCGCGCGGCCCCGGCGGTCGATGTCCTCCTTGATGATCACCCGGTCGAAGCGCGCACACAGCCGCCCCGCCTCGCGGATGTCGTCGTCGCGCCGGTCGCCCGGCACGGTGAGCACGCAGAACCGCTTCACGGCCGGCGTGTGCCACACGAAGTCGACGAGCCCCTCGATCGCCGCCGCGTTGTGCGCGTAGTCCACGAGCACGCGGCCGCCGCCGCGCACGCGGATCATGTTCAGCCGTCCCGGCGTCGTGGACGGCGAGGGGAAGAAGGAGAGCAGCCCGGCACGGATGTCGTCGTACCGCATCCCCTGCACGTAGGCCGCCGCGATCGCCGCCAGCACGTTCTGCCGCTGGAACCGCGCCGCGCCGCCGATGCTCAGCGGCACGTCGTGCTCCGCGGCGATCGGGATGCGCAGTCGCCCGCGCCGGATGACGAATGTCCCCTGCTCCACCACCGCGGCGATCCCGCCGCGCGACACGTGGTCGGCGACGAGCTCGTTCTCGCCGTACTCGCGCGCCGAGAACAGCACGATGTCGGCGCCCGTACGGTCGCGCATCGCGTACACGAGCGCGTCGTCGGCGTTGAGCACGGCGTGCCCCTCGCGCTTCGTCACCGCCGGGATCACGCTCTTCACATCGGCGAGCTGCTCGATCGTGTGGATGCCGCGCAGGCCGAGGTGGTCGGCCGACACGTTGAGCACCACGCCGACGTCCGCCTCGTCGAAGCCCAGCCCCGCGCGCAGGATGCCGCCGCGCGCCGTCTCCAGCACCGCGACGTCCACCGTCGGGTTGGTGAGGATGATGTTCGCCGCGAACGGGCCCGTCATGTCCCCTTCCATGACGAGCCGGTTCTGGAGGTACACGCCGTCGGTCGTCGTGAAGCCGACGGTCCGTCCCGTATTCCGGAACAGGTGCGCGATGAGCCGCGTCGTCGTCGTCTTGCCGTTCGTCCCCGTCACGGCGATCACCGGGATCGTGGATTCCACGCCCGGCGGGTAGAGCATGTCCACGATCGGCGCTCCGACGCCGCGCGCCGTGCCCTCCGTGGGATGCGTGTGCATCCGGATGCCGGGCCCCGCGTTCACCTCGATGATCACCGCGCCGTTCTCGCGGAACGGCACCGAGACGTCGTCCGTCATCACGTCGATGCCGGCGATGTCGAGCCCCACCGCCGCGGCGGCCATCTCGCACGCCGTCACGTTGTCGGGGTGCATCTCCTCCGTGCGGTCGATCGAGGTCCCGCCCGTCGAGAGGTTCGCCGTCTGCCGCAGGCTCACTTCCTCGCCCGGCTCGGGCACGGTCTCGAGCGTGCGGCCCGTCGAGGCGAGATAGAGCTCGGTCTGCTCGTCCACCGGCAGGTGAGTGAGGATCTTCGTGTGCCCGATCCCGCGCCGCGGGTCGCGATTGGCCTCCTCGACGAGCTGCCGCACCGTGCGCCGGCCGTCGCCGATCACCCTCGCCGGCACCCGCTCGGCGCAGGCCACCACCTTGCCGTTCACGACGAGCACCCGGTGGTCGCTCCCCGACGCGAACTGCTCGACCACGACGCGGCGGCTGAACTGCTGCGCCGCGTCGAACGCCTGCCGCAGGGCCTCGACGTCGTCGATCCGGCGCGAGATGCC
>DASTSX010000244.1:0-3424 GCA_035760455.1 Gemmatimonadaceae bacterium
TGCCAGGCGCACGGAGAACGCACCGGCGCGGTCGGTCACGAACCCTGTCCCGCCGCTGCCCGGCTGATTGACGCCGGTCCGCCCGCGAGGAGGCCGTGGACGAGCTGCACCGCGACGGAGCCCTCGCCGACGGCTGACGCCACGCGCTTCGCCGAGCCGTGCCGGACGTCGCCGGCCGCGAGCACCCCGGGCATGCTGGTCTCCAGCGCGACAGGCCGATGCTCCAGCGCGCGGCGGTCGCTCGGCACGTCCTCGCCGGTGTAGAGGAATCCGTGCGGGTCGCGCGCGATCTGCGACGGCAGCCAGTCTGTGTGCGGGCGCGCCCCGATCAGCACGAACAGCGCGTCCGCGGCGACCGTCTCCTCGGCGCCGGTCGCGCCGTCGCGCAGCACCAGCTCCTGGAGGCGGCCGTCGCCGCCTCCGCCGACGACCGTCGTGCCGGTGCGCACGTCGACGCTCGGCGTCGCCGCGACCTCCTGCGTCAGGTAGTGCGACATCCCGGCCGCGAGCGATCCGGCGCGCACGACCAGCGTGACGCGGCGCGCGTAGCGCGCGAGGTGCAGGGCGGCCTGTCCGGCCGAGTTCCCGCCGCCCGCGACGAACACGTCCTTCCCGCTCAGCGCGTGGGCCTCGGAGGCCGGCCCGCCGTAGAAGACGCCTGCCCCGGTGAGCGCCTCAAGCGACGGGACGTCCAGGCGGCGATAGCTGGCGCCGGTGCAGAGGATCGCCACCGCAGCGCCCACGCGGCGGCCGTCCGCGAGCGCGAGGACGAGCTGCCCGCCCGCGCGATCGAGCTCGGTCACGCGATGCATGAACACGAAGCTGGCGCCGAAGACGGAGGCCTGCTCGTAGGCCTGCTCCGCCAGCCGGCTTCCGCTCACGCCGCGCGGGAAGCCGAGGTAGTTGCGGATCAGCGAGCTGGAGCGTGCCTGCCCGCCGATCCCGCCCTCGTCGACGACGAGCGTGCGCAGCCCTTCGGAGGCGGCGTAGACCGCGGCCGACAGGCCCGCAGGTCCCGCACCGACGATCACGACGTCGAAGTCGCGCGCGTCGAAGTCGGCCGGGGTGCCGGCCGCCTCCGCGATCTCGGCGTTCGAGGGGTCGCTCAGCGCGCGCCCGTCCGGCAGCACCATGAGCGGGAGCTTCGCGTCCGGACCCGCCTGCGCGAGCAGCTCGCGCCCCATCTCGGAGTCGGCCAGGCAGAACGTGTGCGGCGCCGCGCAGCGCTCGAACGTCTCGCGCAGCTCGTAGGCCCGTCCCGACCACTCCTCGCCGACGATGTGGACGGTGTGCGGGACCTTGCGCTGCTCGGTCGCCCACTCCAGCAGGAAGCCCGAGATCGTGTGGTGGAACACCTCGTCCGGCGAGCCGGCCGGTTTGGGGACGTAGTAGTCGATGCGACCCATGGCGATCGAGTCGAGGATCGCCTGGGCGGTCGACGGGTCCGCCAGCGCGCCGCCCGAGACCATCAACCCGCGCTTGGCATGCGGGTGCAGCTGCCGGGCCCGCTCAAGCAGGCCGGCGACGGTCGCGCCCTCGGACCACTCGGCTGCCAGCACCAGCGCCACCTCGACGGCGGCGTCGGCCAGCTCCGCCAGCTTGTGCAGCGCCTCGTCCGGATCGCTCGCGCGCTCGATCCGGTAGTCGCTGCCGTAGCGCCCGACGAGCTGCGCCTCGACGTCTTCGAGGGCGTCCGGGTCAGCGTCGATCACCAGCAGGACGGGAAGCGGCATCGCGGTGCTGCGAGCCTACCGGCTAGTCGAGCAGGCGCTCGAACTCCAGCTCGGTGAGGATCTGGATCTCGACGCCCGCTCTCGCCAGCTCGGCGGCCCGGCGCATCTTGCCGCTGATGCCGTCGGCGCGCAGCTTGCGCGGGTCTTGGATTCCCACCACGAGGAAGTCGGTCTTCTTCGAGACGGCAGTCATGCACGCGGCGCCGCGGTCGGCAGCGAGCGCTGCGGCCTCGGCGCGCGTCCAGCGGGACAGCGTGCCGGTGAAGACGATCGAGACGCCGAACAGCGGGTGCTCTGGGTCGGCGTCCGGATTCGGCGAGGCGCGCACCTTGCCGGCGTGCTTGACGAGACAGCGGACGTCGAGCGGTCCGAACGCGCCAAGCCGCACCTTCAGGCGGTCGGCCGCCTCCGCGAACGTCGCGACGTCGAGCTCCGCCAGGAGCCGCATCCCGACCTCTGCGCAGGCCCGGGCGTCCGCGCCCGCGTCGTGGTGGTCGAGGAGGTCGATGCCGAGGTGGTCGCAAACCCACGGAAGGCTGTAGCTCGGAAGGCCTCTCCACATCTGCCGTCCCATGACCACCGTGCAGGCGTACGGGATCTCCTGGGGCGTCAGCCCATGGGCGAAGCATTCGGCGCGCAGGACGCCGAGGTCGAAGCCGGCGTAGTGAGCGACGACGAGCCGGCCGTCGAGGAACGCTTCGATCTCGGGCCAGGCCTCCCGAAAGCTCGGAGCACCGGCGGTGTCCGACGGGCGGATCCCGTGGATCGCCGTGTTCCAGGGGTCGTGGGCGTTGCCGGGAGGCTGGATCAACCAGCTGCGACGCTCGGCGAGCCCGCTGTCCCGGACGACGGTCGCACCGAGCGCGCATGCGCTGGCCCGGCTGCTCGTCGCCGTCTCGAAGTCGATCGCCACCCACTCGTACATGGCACCGCCTCGTGGTCTTTCGCGGCCGACCGGCGCATCCCTACCGTCGAGCAGATGGCGCTCCGGCGGATGGACCACGTCGGATCGTCGTCGGGTTCGGGCGAGCCGAGCCGGATCGGCTGACAGCTACCGGTGGACGCGCGCGCTGCGGCGCGGCGGTCCGCCGGCTGCGATACTCCAGATGATGGGACGACGCCTGCGGGGGATCGTCGCGATGGTCTGCATGGCGCTGGGTGCGGGCCTGCTGAGCTCGGCGCCGGCGGTCGCCGCGCCGACGTGGCGGATCGACGCGCTGTCGAACACGACGGCGGCACCTGGCGGGACGCTGGACTACCTCGTGCAGGTGACGAACGTCAGCGGTGCGGACAGCGACGGCAGTCAGCTCGAGCTCGTCGCGACGCTGCCGGACGGCGTCACGGCCCTCTCGACGGCGAACGCGAGCGCCGACGCGAGCTTCTCCTGCACCGGCCCGGGCGGCTCCGACGTCGCCGAGGCGTCGGTCGTGACGTGCACGGAGACGGGCGTCGTGCCCGCGCACGGCTTTCGCACGCTTCGGCTCACCGTCGCGGTCGACCTGAGCGCGGCCGGGACGGTGACGAGCTCGTTCCAGGCCACCGGTGGCGGGGCGGCATCGGCGAGCACGGTCGATCCGACGACGATCACGACCAGACTGCCGGGCTTCGGCGTCGACGCGTTCGACGCTCAGGTCGTGGGTTCCGACGGGGAACTCTCCGCCGAGGCCGGCCGGCACCCGTTCGCCGCCTCG
>DASTSX010000245.1:0-3771 GCA_035760455.1 Gemmatimonadaceae bacterium
GTCGCTCGGCACGTGCGCGACGCGAGGGGTTACGGCGTGGTGGACGCGCTGCTCGAGGACGGCGGCGGCGTGGTGGTGGACAAGACTCCCGTCATCTCGGAGGCGGCACGATGAGCGCGATGCAGCGGCGGATCTGGGACATCTCGGTGCCGGTACGGGACGGCGGCGTGGTGTACCCCGGCAACCCGCCGATCTCGATCACGGCGATCCAGTCGATCGCCAGGGGCGACGCGGCGAACGTCTCGCGCATCGACCTGGGCTCGCACACGGCGACGCACGTCGACGCGCCGCTGCACTTCATGGACGGCGGCGCCGGCGTGGACGAGCTGCCGCTCGACGCGCTGATCGGTCCGGCGCGGCTCGTCTGCTTCAGCGACGACGTGCTCGCGGTGGGCGAGGCGGAGCTGCGGCGGCACGACCTCGACGGCGTGACTCGCGTGCTGATCAAGACGCGCAACTCGGCGTGGCTGGCGAGCGGCAGCGCGCAGTTCCATCCCGACTTCACGCACGTCACCCCGGACGGTGCGGCGTATCTCGTATCGATCGGAGTGCGGCTCGTCGGAGTGGACTACCTGTCCGTCGAGCAGTTCCGCTCGCCGCACCATCGGACCCACAAGACGCTGCTGTCGAACGGCGTGGTGATCGTCGAGGGGCTCGACCTCTCCGAGCCGCCGGCCGGGGACTACGAGCTGTATTGCCTCCCGATGCTCCTCGCCGGCCTGGATGGTGCACCGGCGAGGGCGGTGCTGATCGAGCGCGCGTAGCGCGCACACCGGTCAGTCGGTTGGCGATTGACGGTTGACGGCCGACCTCGGGACGCATGAGCCGACCGAGGCCGGCTGTGAACCGACAAACGGTCAACCGACCAACAGCGTCATCGAGTCCCACTCTCGCATAAGACATCCCATGCGCCTCGCAATGATCGGCCTCGGCAAGATGGGCGGCAACATGACCGAGCGACTCGTTCGCCACGGCCACGCGGTGGTGGCGTTCGACCGTGATCCGGCGACCGTGGCGAAGTATCAGGGGCTCGGGGCCGCGCCGGCGAAGGATCTGGCCGACGTGGTGCGGCAGCTCGAGTCGCCGCGGGTGGTGTGGATCATGGTGCCCGCGGGGAAGCCGGTGGATTCGACGATCGACGCGCTGCTGCCGCAGCTCGCCAAGGGCGACATCCTGATCGACGGCGGCAACTCGATGTACAAGGAGACCATCGCGCGCGCCGAGCGGCTCGCGACGGAGGGGATCCGGTTCATCGATTCGGGGACCAGCGGCGGGATCTGGGGGCTGGAGAACGGCTACTGTCTGATGGTGGGCGGGGAGCGGGAGGCCGTGGCGCACTGCGAGCCGATCTTCCGGGCGCTCGCGCAGGATGGCGGCTATGCGCACGTCGGACCGTCTGGCGCGGGCCACTACGTGAAGATGGTGCACAACGGGATCGAGTACGGGATGCTCCAGGCGTACGCCGAGGGGTACGAGATTCTCGAAGCCTCGAAGCGCTTCCCCGATCTCGATCTGCGGCAGATCGCCGAGCTGTGGCAGCACGGCAGCGTCGTGCGCTCGTGGCTCAACGAGCTCGCGGTGCGCGCCTTCGCGAAGGACGCCGCGCTCGCTTCCATCGAGGGCTACGTCGCGGACTCTGGGGAGGGGCGCTGGACGGTCGCCGAGGCGATCGAGCAGGACGTGCCCGCGCCGGTCATCACGCTGTCGCTCCTGATGCGGCTCCGCTCGCGGCAGGAGGATTCGTTCAGCGCCAAGGTCATCGCGGCGCTCCGGAACGAGTTCGGCGGCCACGCGGTGAAGGGCGCGTGACGGCGCCGCAGCCGGAGCACCGCGGCGCGCGCTTGCACATGGCGCCGCGCCATCACGCGCATTACGGCGACAAGCTGCCCCACGCGGCGCAGGCCGAGCACTGCACGATGGTGATCTTCGGCGCGACGGGCGACCTCACGAAGCGCAAGCTCTTCCCCGCCCTGTACCAGCTCGCCGCCGAGCATCTGCTGGGACCGGGGTTCGCGGTGCTGGCGGTCGGGCGCGAGGAGGCGTTGAACGACGAGTCGTTCCGCCAGCGCATGCGCGAGGCGCTCGGCGAGTCGGACGAGGTCAAGCGCTTCGACGAGGACGTGTGGACGGAGTTCGCCAAGCGGATCTTCTTCGTCGGCGGCGACGCGACCGACGCGGCCGCGTACGAGGGGATCAAGCGGAAGCTCGGCGAGATCGAGACCGAATGCTCGGCGGAGGAGCGCAACCGGTTCTTCTATCTCGCCGTGCCGCCGAGCGTGTTCGAACCGATCGTGCGGCTGCTGTCGTCGAGCGGGCTCGTGCCGCGGATCGACGATCCGCACGCGCGGCCGTGGGCGCGGGTCGTCGTCGAGAAGCCGTTCGGCCGGAGCCTGGCCACGGCGCACGCCCTCAACCAGCTCGTGCTCTCGCTGTTCGCCGAGCATCAGGTCTACCGCATCGACCACTTCCTCGGCAAGGAGACGGTCCAGAACGTCCTCGTGCTGCGGTTCGCCAACTCGATCTTCGAGCCGCTGTGGAACCGGCGGTGGGTGTCGCACGTCGAGATCACCGCGGCGGAGACGGTGGGCGTGGAGGCGCGCGGCAAGTACTACGAGGAAGCGGGCGTCGTGCGCGACATGTTCCAGAACCACCTGATGCAGCTCCTCGCGCTCACGGCGATGGAGCCGCCGGCGTCGATGACGGCGGACGCGGTGCGCGACGAGAAGGTGAAGGTGCTGCGCTCGATTCGCTGGCTCACACCCGAGACGATCCCGCACAACACCGTGCGCGCGCAGTACGCCGCGGGGAAGCTGAAGGATCGCGACGTCCCCGGTTATCGCGACGAGCCGGACGTGGCGAAGGACTCGCAGACGCCGACGTACGCCGCGGTGCGCTTCCACGTGGACAACTGGCGGTGGAAGGACGTGCCCTTCTACCTGCGCAGCGGCAAGCGGCTGGGGAAGCGCGTGAGCGAGATCGCGGTGCACTTCCAGGCGCCGCCGCACCTGATGTTCGGCGGACCGGGCGCGGGCCGCGACCTCGAGGCCAACGTGCTGGTGATGCGCGTGCAGCCGAACGAAGGAGTATCGCTGAACTTCGAGGTGAAGGTGCCCGGCGCGGCGGTGGCGCTCACCCAGCACGTCGAGGTGGCGCCGGTGGACATGGACTTCACCTACGCCGAAGCGTTCGGCGAGACCGCGGCGCCCGCGTACGAGACGCTGCTGCTCGACGTGATGATCGGCGAGATGACGCTCTTCACGCGTAGCGACGAAGTGGAAGCGGCATGGCGCCTGATCGACCCGCTGCTCGAGTACTGGGAGAAGCACCCGATGAAGGAGATGCCGACGTACGTCGCGGGAAGCTGGGGGCCGAAGGAGGCGGATCAGCTCATCGGCGGGGGATGGAGAACGCCGTGAGTCGGTGAGCTGGATAGGGGGCTCGTGGGTCGGTTTCTGGTGAGTTGAACCGCGTACAGATCCCTCGACTCGCTCCGCTCGCTCGGGATGACGGAGGGTGCGGGGCGCCGCAACCGAGGCCGGCGGACTTCCCTCCACCGCTGGCCCCCCATGAGCTATGAGCTATGAGCTATGAGCTATGAGCTGTGAGCTGTGAGCTGTGAGCTGTGAGCTGTGAGCTATGAGCGGGTGGGTTCTGGATGAGGGGTTTGCTGCCAACCACCATCGGTCACCCCCGACCCAACGACACTCCACCGCTGCCTCACCCCATCCCCTCGAAGTCGATGTGCCCCTTCTCCGCGTCCGTGCGCACGAG
>DASTSX010000246.1:0-7807 GCA_035760455.1 Gemmatimonadaceae bacterium
TGCTCGAGCGCGCCCCGACGATCGACACCGCGATCGTGTCACGTCCACGCGCGATCGCACGGTGGGCGAGCAGTGATCTGTATTGATCGCGCGCGATGCGAGCGTGGCGCGCGATGGATTTCTCGCGATCTGCGTCGCGACGGGTGACACCCGTCACATCGCTCCGGACCCCTTGTTACCATCGGCCCAGTCCGGTCGTGTGTTCGGTACCAGTGACCGGACGCACGGTCACCATGCCCGACGGATGGGCAAGCAGTCGCACCACGTCTTCGCTGCAACTGTGGGCAGGGCTGCGATGTAGCACGCCTCGCCTGAGGTATACCGAAAGCGGTAGTAGCATGGCGGTCGTTCTGACCTCCCGTCCGCTTCGTTCCTCCTTCGTCATCGCTGGCTCTCCCTCTCCCGAGCCAGACTCTCGCCTCCCGCTTCGCGTACCTCACCATGGCACTGTTCGGTCGCAAGAAAACCACGGTCGGCCTGGACATCGGGTCGGGACTCGTCAAGGTCGCGGTCGTCGATCACTCCAAGAAGCAGCCGGAGCTGGTCAAGGTCGCGGTGGTGCCGTTGCTCGCCGACGCCATCGTCGAGGGCGAGGTGATGGATCCCGGGATCGTCGCCGAGGCGATTCAGAGCGCGCTCGCCGCGGCGGGCGTCAAGTCGAAGCAGGTCGTGACCGCCGTCGGCGGCCGCGACGTGATCATCAAGAAGATCCAGATCGAGCGCGTGAAGGAGCAGCAGGCGCGTGAGCTGATGCGCTGGGAAGCCGAGCAACACGTGCCCTTCGACATGGAATCGGTGGAGCTGGACTTCCAGATCCTCGATCCCGACGACGACGGCGTCGAGATGAGCGTGCTGCTCGTCGCGGCGAAGCGCGAGCTGATCGAGTCCAAGCTGCGCGTGCTGACCGATGCGGGCCTCGAGCCGAGCATGGTCGACGTCGACGCCTTCGCGCTGCACAACGCGTTCGAGATCAACTATCCCGAGGCCATGCGCGGCATCGTCGCGCTGGTGAACATCGGGCACGACGTGACGAACATCAACATCCTCGACGACGGCGTGCCGATCCTCACGCGCGACATCACGGTCGGCACGCGCCGCTTCCGCGAGGATCTGCAGCGCGAGCGCGGCATCTCCGCCGACGAAGCGCAGCAGCTGCTCCAGGGCTACGATCGGTCCGCGCATCTCGACGCCGTGCTCGAAGGGCGCGGCGAGGAGATCGCGGTCGGCATCGAGCGCGCCGCCGCGTTCCTTGCCTCGTCGTCGCGCTCCGCCGGTGCGGTGCGCGCGATTTACACGTGTGGCGGCGGCGCTCGGATCCCCGGGCTCTCCGATGCGTTGGCCGACCGGCTGCGGCTCTCGGTGCAGCAGGCCAACCCGCTCACCAATCTCACCATCCGCGACGGGGCTCTCGACAGCCTCGTCACCGATGAAGTCGCGAGCCTCCTGATGCTTCCCATCGGGTTGGCGATGCGGCAGGTCGCCTGAGGAGCGCCGAGCCATGATCGAGATCAATCTTCTCCCCGGAACCGGCAAGAAGGCCAAGAAGAGCGGCGGCGGCGGCGGCTCGAAGGTCAACCTGGGCGCGTCGCTCGGGAGCCTGAAGGCCAAGGTCCGCGACCCCTGGATGCTCGGCGCGCTGGGCAGCGCCGTCGCCGCGGCGCTCGTCGTGGGCGGTCTTTACACCACGCAGGAAGCGCGCGCCGCACGCCTCGACGACGAGCTGCAAAAGGCGGTGCAGGACTCGACGCGCTACGCGTCGGTGCTGCGCGAGCGCGAGAAGGCGGAAGCCAAGCGCGATACCGTCCTGCGCTCGCTCAACATGATCCGCGCCATCGACGACGACCGGTACATCTGGCCGCACGTGATGGATGAGGTGAGCAGCGCGCTGCCGCCGTACACCTGGATCGTGTCGCTCGGCTACAGCGGCGTCGGTCAGGCCACCGCGCCGGTGACCACGGTCGCCGCGCCGGAGCCCGCGACGTCCGGCCGCCGCCGTCGCGGCATGCCGACGCAGATCCTGCGCGACACGGTGCGCGTCCGCCTCGTCGGCAACACCGTCGACATCCAGGCGCTCACGCGCTTCATGAAGCAGCTCGAGGTGTCGCCCTTCCTCGAGACGGTCACGCTCCAGAGCTCGGCGCGTGCGATGGACAATGCCAAGGAAGTCACGCAGTTCCAGCTCGACATGCTCTACACGCGCCCGGGCCAGACCGACGTGCGGCGTGTGCCCCTCGCGGTCTCGGTGAGGTAACCCATGGCTCTCCTGCCATCCAATCCGCGCGACCAGAAGCTGTTCCTGGTGACGTTCCTGTCGCTGATCGCCGCCGGCGCCTTCTGGTACTACGTCTGGGATCCGAAGCGCCTCGAGCTCGACGAGGTCGAGACGCACGTCCAGGCGCTGCGCGAAGTGAACCAGAAGGCCAAGGCCGAGCTGGCGCAGGGCAAGACGTCGGAGCTCCGGGCGGAGACCGAGCAGTACGAGCGCGACCTCATGGTCATGCGCGAGCTCGTACCGACCGCCAACGAGGTGCCGGTGTTGCTCGAGCAGGTCTCGACCGCCGCGCGACGCGTCGGCCTCGACATCTCCGACGTCCAGCCGCTCCCGCAGCTCACCGGCGATCAGTACGACGCCTACAAGTACCGGATGAGCGTCCGCGGCGACTTCCATCAGATCGGCGTGTTCCTCACCAACGTCGGCACGCTGCAGCGCATCGTCGCGCCGATCAACGTGTCGCTGAACCCGACGAACACGCCGATGCGCAACAAGGCGCCTCGATCGCAGACCATCGACGCGAAGTTCGAGATCCAGACCTACGTCGCCCGTACCGCTCCGGCGCCGAAGCCGGGCGCGACCAAGCTGGAGCCGGAGCCTTCCAAGCCAGGTGAACGATGATCGCCGCCCTCAAGCAGTACGGCACCAACCACGCGAAGCGTACCGTCAAGCGGCAGCTGATCCGCTACGCGGTGCTCGGCGTGCTCGTGATCGTCGGCTTCGTCTACAAGCTGATGACGGGCGAGTCGCTGTCGGGCGGCGCCGACGAGTCGGCGAGCCCGCCGCCGGCCGCCAGTGCGCCGGCGCCCGCGCCGTCCACCGCGCCGATCACCGCGCCCGCGCAGGCCGCGCCGATCACCTCGGGGGGCATCGACATCAACGCGCCGAAGCGCGCCGCGCAGAACGCCGTCGCCGCCACGAACGCGCAGATCGCCGCGCAGACGGGGCAGACGGTCGCCACCGCGGCTCCTCCGGTGTCCGGGCCCGGCAGCACGCCCAGTGGCGCACTGCCGCTGCCCGCGGGCGCGCTGCCCGTCGCCGCGGCGACGGCAGGTGGCGCCACGGTCACGCGTGAGATGTACGGCTACGGCGCCGTCGGCCGTCGCGATCCGTTCTTCTCGCTCATTCTCACCGACGATCTGCGCCCGCTGCTGGGCGACCTGCGGCTCGTCGGGATCCTGTACGAACAGTCCGGACGCCGCGCGATCGCCGTCATGCGCGACGTCCAGACGAATGCGCAGTACCGCGTTGCCAATGGCGGCACGCTCGGCCGGATGCGCGTCACCCAGATCCGTCCGCGCGCCGTGCTGTTCTCGATCGATGAGTTCGGGCTGAGCCGCCAGGACTCTCTCGTCTGGTCGGATTCCACAAAGGTGAGGAATTGATGAAGCGCGTCCTGGCCGTCATCGTCGCTGCATCCATCGCGCTCGGCCCCGTCGCCGAGCCCGTGGCAGCCTTCCCCGCGGAGGGCGCGGTAACGTCCCTCAGCGTGGTGCCGGCCTCGGGCCGCGCAGAGCTCGTGATCGGGGTCGCCGGAGGGATCGAGGTCGCCGACTTCACCCTCCGCAGCCCCGACCGCATCGTGCTCGACATCAGCGGAGCCTCGCTCGATGTCGGCGCCCGCCGCTACGATCACGTCGCCCGCGGCGCGATCACCGACGTCACCTTCTCGCAGTACCGGAAGGGCACCGTCCGCGTGGTCATCCGCCTCGATGGGCCGCGGAACTACGAGGTGATGAAGGACAACGACGAGGTCCGCGTCTCCATCGCCACCGATGGCTCCGCGAACTTCGCCGCCTGGCACATCGGCGCGCAGCGCCCCGAGGCCCGCGCCGACGAGCGCCCCGCGGGCGATCCAGCCGCCGAGCAGCGCGTCGCCGAAGCCACCTTCCGCCGCGACCGCGCCGAGGAGTCCCGCCGGCGCTCGGTGCTGCAGCAGGCGCAGCAGCGCCCGCAGCAGCCCCGCATCACCGTCACTTACCAGCAGGCGGACATCCGCGACGTGATCGCCGCGTTCGCCGCCTTCTCGGGCCGCACGATCATCCCCAGCTCGGCCATCCCGACCGTCCGCGTCGACGCCGAGATCAAGGACCAGCCGTGGGACGTCGCCCTCCAGGCGATCCTCGCCGCGCAGAACCTCGCCGCGACCGAGGACCGCAACGGCATCCTCATCGTCGACACGCAGGAGCGCATCGCCTCGCGTGCCCAGACGGAGCCGCTCCAGACGCGCGTCGTGCGCCTCAACTACCAGCGCGCCACACCGATCGCCGAGCAGGTCCGGACGCGCATGCTGCAGTGCATCCCCGCCGAGCAGCCCGCCCCGGGCGCGCCGACGAGCAGCAGCGCGGCGGCCGGCCAGCCGCCCGTCGCCGGCCCGCCTCCCGCGCAGCCGAGCGCGCCCGTCAACCCGGCGAACCAGATGCTCAACGCCATGGTCGACGCCGCGGCCTGCCGCGGCCGAGGCAGCGTCTCGTTCGACGAGGTCACGAACAGCGTCAGCATCACGGCGCCGGTCAGCAACCTCGATGACCTCATCGCCTTCGCCGAGTCGCTCGACCTGCGCCAGCCGCAGGTGAACATCAAGGCCAAGATCGTCCTGGTGAACCGCACGGACCTCGACGCGCTCGGCATCAAGTACGACCTCGGCACGCGCAACCAGTTCTTCAGCCAGGTCATTCAGCGCTTCGACTCCGCCGGCAACCCCGGCACGCAGAACGATCCGCCGACCGTGCAGCTCGGCGGCAACACCGTGTCGGCGATCGCCAACGCCTCGGGCAACGTCCCGGGCGCGGCGCTCCGCCTGATCTACTCCACGGCGCTCGGCGGGTTCGACTTCTCCACCTTCCTCGACGCGCTCCAGGAAGTCTCGCTCCTCGACGTCCAGGCCGAGCCGAGCGTGACCACGGTGAACAACAAGACGGCGGAGCTCGTGTCCGGCGTCCAGGTGCCCTTCGTCCCGCTCATCAGCAGCGGCGGTGGCCAGACCCAGCTCAACGCTCCGGTCGCCGTCGAGCGCATCCAGACGGGCATCACGCTCCGCGTCACGCCGAGCGTCACGAACAACGGCCACATCATGATGCGCGTCGAGACGACGAGCTCGGATGTGAACTTCACGAACAACGGCACGCTGATCGACAACAACAGCAACCGGACCGAGCTCCTCGTGGCCGACGGCGAGACCGTCGTCATCGCCGGGCTCACGCAGACCAGTGTCCGTGTCTCCAAGTCGGGCATTCCGCTCCTCGTCGACCTCCCGCTGATCGGCCGCCTGTTCGGCTACACCACGCGGCAGGAGCAGCGGCGTGACCTTCTCATCCTGCTCACGCCGCACATCATCGACGAGGGCGAACAGCCCTCCGATGCCGGCCGGCGCTAGTCGCACTCGGACTTCCCAATGACTCTGATCCGTAACGCCGCGCGGCTCTCCGCGCTCGCCTCCGCGGTCGCGATCCTCGCGAGCTGCGATACGCGCCTGCCGACGCAGTCGAGCACGAACGCGCTGGACGACGTCGATCGGCCGGTCGTGACGTTCGCGCTCTCCGCGGGCGTCAACAACACGGTGGACATCGGCACGCCGCTCTCGGTCGCCGTCACCGGCACGGACAACGTCGGCGTGTCGTACATGTTCACGCGGATCAGCAACGGCGCGCAGGTCCTTCGCGTCGACACGGCCACGATCAAGCCCACGCAGCCCAGCGTGACGCGGACCATCCCCGTCCCGCTCGGCGGGCTCACCCGCGGCGACCGGCTCACCATTCGCGCGACCATCACGGACGGAGCCACCAACGAGAAGACCGACTCGGTGATCGTCACGATCGCCGACACCGCCGGCCCGACGCTCACCGTCTCCTCCTCCAAGGCCAGCCGCCCGGTGAAGGGGAGCGACACGCTCGACATCCGCGTCTCGGCCAACGACAGCTCGGGCATCGTCTACGCCGGCTACCGCCTCCTGCGCATCCGCGCGACGGACAGTGTCCAGATCAAGGCCGAGAGCAGCTTCGTCCCGACCGGCGCCAAGCTCACGAACTTCCAGACGCCGCCCTACACGTACGTCGTGCCCGACACGCTTCTCACGGGCAACTACTCGCTCGTCGGCTTCGCGCTCGATCGCTCGGGCGTGCTGACGAAGGCGGGCAAGCCGGGGCTGCCGTTCACCGTCACCGACGGCCAGAAGCCGGCCCTCACCTTCCTCGCGCCCGTCGCGGGCGCGAAGCTCAACGTCGGCGACTCGCTGCTCGTCACGGCCCGCCTGCAGGACAACATCGGGCTCCAGAAGGTGACGTTCGACGGCATCAGCATCCGGACGCCGACGGCCGGCATCGATCAGATCATCACGCGCTACCCGCAGGTCTCGGCGCCGAGCGCGACCTTCCGCGCCGGGCTCCGCGATACCTCGGTCCAGCGCTACCTGCGCGTCCAGGCGCCGATCGACACCGTCACCGACACGCTCGTCGTCACGGGCGTGCTCACCGACCTCGCCGGCAACACGGACACGGTCCGCGTGAAGGTGAAGATGGTGAACGGCCCGACGGTCGTCTTCCTCAGCCCCGTCCTCGGCGACAGCGCGACCAACGGCGCGAACCTGGCCGTCTCGCTCAAGGCGCTCAGCACCCTCGGCGTCACGAAGCTCGGCTTCCGCGCCACGAGCGACCCGAGCTGGCCCACGCCGATCGACACGACCGTGGTCCTGACCTTCTCGCCGGCGCTCAAGACGGCGACGATGCAGGCGATGGTGAAGGTGCCGGGGAACGCCCCGCTCAAGGGGATCATCACCATCACGCCCATCTCGACCGACATCAACGGGCAGGACGGCTCGTCGACGCCGGCGATCATCGCCGTGCGGGCCGGAACCGCTCCCGCGCCGAAGGTCACGCAGACCCTCGGCACGCGCATCGAGATCAAGGACACGCTGATGGTCACCGCCACCGGCAGCAACATCGCCATCGTCGGCTTCGAGGCGATCGACGACGCGACCGGTGGTCTCCTCAAGCGCGACAGCATCAGCGTCACCGACGCCACCCCGATCCCGTACGCCGTGCCGCTCAACTTCCTGCCGGCGGTCCAGGGCAAGAAGGTGCGCGTCCGCAGCTACGCCTACGACGCCGGGGGACGCATGGCCTACAGCGTGCGCTCCACTTCCGTCACGGGCACCACGCTCGTCCCGGCGGTGGACACGGCCCTCGTCGTGTACGGCCGCACCTACACGCTGCCGGGCAACCGAGCCGGCGCCATCGCCGATCTCGTGGTCGACCGGAGCCGCGGGAACGTCTTCCTCTCCAACATCAACTACGGCCGCCTCGAGGTCTGGCAGAAGGCGACCCAGGCCTTCGACGGCACGGGCATCGTCGTCGGCTCGCAGCCGTGGGGCATGACCATGTCGCGCACCGCGGGAGCGGGCGACACCCTGTACGTCGCGAACTCCGGCGGCACGAACCTCAGCCGCGTCTACATCGGAGCCGCCAGCGCGTCGGGCATGAAGGAGGACCTCAACAACCGCCTGCTCACGCGCGTCTCCTTCATGTTCAAGCTGACCGA
>DASTSX010000247.1:0-2191 GCA_035760455.1 Gemmatimonadaceae bacterium
ATGCGGTCAACACGATCACGCTGCTCCGCAACGTCAACTTCGCCGGCTACGTGCCGGCGAACGGTGCCGTCTACCCGAACACGTCGTTCGGCCGCGCGCTGCGCTCGGTCGCCGTGCTGATCAAGGCCGACATCGGCCTCGAGGCGGCGCAGGTGGACATCGGCGGCTGGGACACCCACGCGGCGCAGAACCCGATCAACGGGTCGATGTTCAACTCGATGCGCGATTTCTCCAACGCGCTCGCCGCCTTCTACGCGGACGTCGTCACGGCCTACACCGCGTACGGCGTGACGGTCGTCGCCGTCTCGGAGTTCGGCCGCAACGTGCGCGAGAACGGCAGCAACGGCACCGATCACGGCCGCGGCACGGCGATGTTCGCGATGGGGAAGGGCATCGCGGGGGGCCGCGTGCTCGTCAACAACTGGCCCGGCCTCGCCCGCGAGAACCTCGAGGCGGGGCAGGACCTCAAGGTCACGATCGACTACCGCGACATCCTCTCCGAGATCGTGCAGAAGCGGCTCGGCAACACGAACCTCTCGTACGTGTTCCCCGGGTGGATGCCGACCGTGCGCGGAGTCACGCGGTGAAGCCCGTCCGCCACGCGCTGCGCGGCCTCCCGACGGCGAGCGTCGGCATGCTCGCCGCGGCCGCGGCGTGCGGCGGCTCCGAGCCGACGTCGCCCGGTCCCACCCCCGGCGGGACCACCACGGCGGTCGTCTCCACGCCCGGCAACACCTTCAGCCCACCCTTCCTCACGATCGCGCTCGGCGCGTCGGTGCGGTTCGAGATCCGCGGCAACCCGCACAACGTGATCTTCTCCACCGCTGGCGCCCCCGCGAACATCAACGTCGTCTCCAACACCGACGTGACGCGCACGTTCGCCACGCGCGGAACCTTCCCCTACGACTGCACGGTGCACCCCGGCATGTCCGGGGAGATCATCGTCCGGTGACCGCCCGCCGTCCGCTCCCTCCATCACATCACCGGGGCACGCCATGAGCTCGACGTCATCCCGCTTCGCCCGGTCCACGCGTCTCGCCGCATGCCTGCTCGCGGTCGTCACCGTCGCGGCCTGCACCGACACCAGCGCCCCGTTGTCCCCCGACGGCGACTACGCCCTGTCGCAGATCAACGGCAAGGGACTGCCGTACCGCATGTACTCCGACACGAACTTCACGCTCGACGTGACCCGCAGCGCGCTGTCGCTCAAGACCGACGGCACGTTCTACGTGACGCTGACGAGCGAGGAGCGCGTCGAGGGCTTTCTGTCCACGTACGTGGACTCGGTGGGCGGCGTCTGGCGACAGGACGGCGAGGCGATCACGCTCACCATGTCCGACAGCACCAGGCAGTCGGGCACGTGGGCGGGCACCACGCTCACGATCGTGGACGCGACGACGGTCCCAAGCACGACGTACCTGTACAGCCGCTGACGTCGCGCTTGCCGGCGCCTCGGGGTGCGGACGCTCGGCCTCCGGCGCTGAGCGGCGCGTCGGCTCACACGAACGACGCGCCGTCCATCCGCGCGGGAGCCTCGACCCCGAGCGCCGCCAGCGTGCTCGCGAACAGATCGGTCGTCCGCCGCGGCGGCCGTGCCGGCCTCCGGTTCATCAGCAGCGGCACCATCATGTGATCGCGGTGCAGCGCCCCGTGCGCGCTGCGGTGCGGGATCGGCTCGTAGCGCGCGCGGAAATCCCACCCGGGCGCCGCCGAGAGGATGAGATCACCGGCGCGCGACGATCCCGCGAGCGTCGCGATCTGCACGATGGCGTCCGGATAGCACCCCTCGCAGGTCGCGTCGTACGTCTCGTCCGCGCTTCCGGTCACGTCGCCTCCCACGCCGAGCGGGTCGCCGGTGTTGCACGTGTATCGGTAGACGTCGCCGGCGCGCTCGATCGTCGCCGCGCCGCGCGCCGCGCTGCGGACCTCGCAGCGCCGTTCGTCGAGCGGCAGCAGCAGCAGGTCGACCGCGTCGCGCGCGAGGAGCGCGGCCGCGAGCCTCTCGTGCCGCGGCGCGAGCGCGGGCCACCACGGGCGCGCCCGTCGCTCGAGATCGATGTAGAGGTGCGCCATCGCGTTGCCGCTCACCATCACCGCCGCGTCGGGCGAGATCCCGGCCGACCAGGGGTGCGCCACGGTGCGGAGCCCCGCCGCAGAAACCACCGCGGCGAGATCCTCGTGCGTGTGCACC
>DASTSX010000248.1:0-2196 GCA_035760455.1 Gemmatimonadaceae bacterium
TCATTCACATCGACACGCGGGGCTATCGAGCCCGCTGGGTTGGCTCCGGAGGGGGATCATGACTGAACATCGGCGGGCAGTGGACACTGTGACTCCAACGAAGGCAGCGGGCCCGATCGATCGGCTCGGGCACGTGCTCAAGGCCGATATCGACACGCCGGAGATCCCGGATGTGCGACTCAGCGACCTCGAGCCGTATGTAGGGCTGCGCTATCTCTCGAAGCTCTTCAAGCTGATGGCCGTCGTGCTCGCGCTGCTGCTCGTCGCCGAGGTGGTGACCGGCGTCGTGGCGCAGGGCAGCGCGGCGATTCCGACGCTGCTCGGTGAGGCGAGCCGCCTCATCGTACTGTCGGGCCTGCTGTGGGGGGTCGGCGATCTCGCCATTCTGTTGATCGACGTCGGACACGACGTACGGGCTGCGCGGATCCTGCTCGCGCGGCAGACGCACGCCATCGCGCCAGTCACCCCTGCGGCGGCTCGTGCTCCCGAGCCGGCGAACGGCGTAGCGCGGCCCTAGCCGCGAATCCGGTACGATCGTTGCCCATGAGTTCGGATTAGCAGTTCACTCTCTTACCCGAGGATGCACGCATGCTCTTCACACTCGCGATCGTCCTGTTCGTCCTGTGGGCACTCGGCGCGTTCGCCTTCAACGTCGGCGGCGGTCTGATCCACCTGCTGCTCGTGCTCGCCCTGATCGTGATCGTGTATCGCCTGATCACGGGACGCCGCCCCGTCGTCTGACGACGGTTCGAGCGTTCTTCCGCGCGGGGCGGCCTTCGGGTTCGCCCCGCGCGGTGCGTTCAGGCGCCTTGTGCGCCCGTAGCGTCCGGCCCACACTCCGCGCATGACGCCACCCCTGCAGGTGCTGGTGGTCTCCCACACGCACTGGGATCGCGAGTGGTATCACCCGGCCGGCCGGTTCCGGCACCGCCTGGTCGCCCTCGTGGACGAGCTGCTCGACGACCCGCCCCCGGACGGCGCGAGCTTTCTGCTCGATGGGCAGGCGATCGTCCTCGACGACTACCTGGGCATCCGTCCCGAGCGCCGCGCCGAGCTGTCCGCCCTGCTGCGAGCCGGTCGGCTCGAGGCCGGACCCTGGTACGTGCTTGCCGACCAGCTCGTCCCGAGCGGCGAGGCCCTGGTGCGCAACCTGCTCGCGGGGCGAGACGCCCTGCGCGCGCTCCGCGCCGACGCGCCCCCGGTCCTCTACTGCCCGGACGCGTTCGGCCACCCTGCTGCGCTGCCCGAGCTCGCGGACGGATTCGGGCTGTCCGTCACCGTCGCCTGGCGAGGGTACGGCGGCACGCGTTGGCCTCCGGGCGACGCGGTGCGCTGGCGGGGTCCCGGCGGCAAGGAGGTGGTGCTCTACCATCTCGCGCCCGACGGCTACGAGCTCGGGAGCTCGCTCCCCGCCTCGCCCGCCGACGCGGCCCACCGCTGGCGACGCCTGCACGACGTCCTCGCTCCGCGCGCGACGCTCGGCGTCGCGTTGCTGCCGAACGGCGCAGACCACCACGCTCGGCAGCGCAGCCAGCGCGAGGCCCTCGAGGCGCTCGCCTCCGCGGCGGATTCCGCGGAGGTCGTCGCGAGCTCGCTGCGCGGTTTCGCCGAGGCGATCGCGCGGCACGCGGCCGGCCGCCCGCTCCCGGTGATCGAGGGCGAGCTGCGCGACTCGTACGGCTACACCTGGACGCTGCAGGGCACGCTCGCGAGCCGCGCGTCGCAGAAGCGCGAGAACGCCCGGCTCGAGCGCCTGCTGGTGCGCGATGTCGAGCCGTGGATCGCGCTGGCGCGCCACGGCGGTGACGAGCGCACCAGAGCCCTGCTGCGCGCCACCTGGCGCGCGTTGCTCGAAGGACATCCCCACGACACGCTCTGCGGCACCTGTGTGGACGACGTCGCGCTCGCACTCGACGCGCGCCACCGCGACGTCGCCGACCGCGCCGGCGCGCTGCGCGACGACAGTCTGATGGCAGGCACGGGCCACGACGTCGAGCGCGCTCGACACGCGCAGAGCGCATGGCGTCCCGCGGTCGTACTGCGGAACCGGACGGCGAGACCGCGCGGCGGGATCGTCGAGTTGGACCTGTCGGCCACCGTCGCCGACGTCGCGGTGGGTCCCGGGTCCGCTGCGCGTCAGGGCGCGCGCCGGCGGGTCCCGCCCTGGCGCGTTGCCGGCATGCCGCTGCAGATCCT
>DASTSX010000249.1:0-6607 GCA_035760455.1 Gemmatimonadaceae bacterium
GCTCTCGCCCGCCTCGAGCGAGTATCAGGTCATCCGCACGTACCTCGACTGGATCCTCGCCCTGCCCTGGAACAAGCGGTCGGGCGACGACGAGATCGAGCTGAAGAAGGTCGAGGAAACGCTCGACAACCGGCACTACGGCCTGAGCGAGGCGAAGGAGCGCATCATCGAGTTCCTCGCCGTGCGCAAGCTTCGCGGCGGCGATCCGCACGGCCCGATCCTGTGCTTCGTCGGTCCGCCGGGCACGGGGAAGACGTCGCTCGGCGAGGCGATCGCGGGCGCGATCGGACGGGAGTTCTACCGCATCTCGGTCGGCGGCGTGCGCGACGAGGCCGAGGTGCGCGGGCACCGTCGCACCTACGTGGGCGCCATGCCCGGCCTGCTGATCCAGGCGCTGCGGCGCGTGCAGGTGCGCGATCCGGTCCTCATGATCGACGAGATCGACAAGATGTCGGGTGGTGGCCCCTCGGGTGATCCGACCGCCGCGATGCTGGAGGTGCTCGACCCGAGCCAGAACGACGAGTTCGTCGACCACTACCTGAACCTGCCGTTCGACCTGTCGGGTGCGCTGTTCATCTGCACGGCCAACAACCTCTACGACATCCCCGCCCCGCTGCGTGACCGCATGGAGGTCATCCGCATCGCGGGCTACACGGTGGAGGAGAAGGTCGAGATCGCGTGGCGATACCTGCTGCCGCGGCTCCTCGAGGACCACGGCATCAGCGACAAGGACATCCAGTTCACCGACGAGTCGCTCTCGTTCATCTCCAACCGGTACTCGCGCGAAGCGGGGCTCCGGAATTTCGAGCGCAACGTGGCCGCGATCATGCGCAAGCGCGCGCGCCGGAAGGCCGAAGGTGAGGAGGGCGCGTGGGTGATCGACAACGAAAAAGTCGAGGAGATCCTCGGCATCCCGCGGTACGCCGTGGAGGAGGCCGAGCTGATTCCCGAGGTCGGCGTCGTCACGGGCCTGGCCTGGACGGCGACGGGCGGCGACCTGATGGTGATCGAGGCGTTGCGGATGAACGGCAGCGGGCGTCTCACCGTCACCGGCCAGCTCGGCGACGTGATGCGCGAGAGCGTGGACGCGGCGTACTCGTACGTGCGCTCGCGCGCGGCGCAGATCGGGATCCCCGATTCCGCGTTCAAGGATTTCGACGTGCACGTCCATCTGCCCGCCGGCGCGATCCCGAAGGACGGGCCGAGCGCCGGCATCACGCTGACGCTCGCGATCGCGAGCGCGCTCTCCTATCGCCCCGTGCGCCGCGACGTGGCCATGACCGGCGAGGTGACGCTGCGCGGCAAGGTGCTCGAGATCGGCGGCGTCAAGGAGAAGGTGCTCGCCGCCTACCGCGCGGGGCTGCGCCAGCTCATCATGCCGAAGGCGAACGAGAAGGACCTGCGCGACGTGCCGGACGAGGTGAAGAAGCAGGTGACGTTCACCTTCGTCGAGCGGATGGACGAGGTGCTCCGCCTCGCGCTGCTGCCACCCGTGGAAAGCGACACGGCGCCACCGGACGACGCGCGCGCGCTCGGCGGCTCGCACACGGAGTCCGCCACGTCCGTCCCGGTGACGACCGAGCCCGGGCCGTCGCTGCCGTCGGTGATGTCGCCCGACGGTCCCGCGCTCGTCGAGGCAGCGCTCGACGAGCTGGACGACGCGGTCACTTCCCCAACGTGATCGCTGACGGGTCGATGACGGTGCCCATGCTCTCGGGCAGGTTGCTGTAGACGACCAGCGCGCGATCACCGACGCTCACCGGCTGGATCGTGATCGTGCGCCCCTTCGCCGTGTAGCTCACGCCCGCGCCGACGCTGCGCTCGGCCGCGCCGGTGCGGCGCATCGTCGACCGGACCATGGCGTCGGTGAACTCCGCCGCTTCCACGGCCGAATCCCACACGAGCGCCCACACGATGCCGCGGTCGGTTCCGCGCTCGACGACCATGAAGCGGTCGCCGTCCCAACCGGCGGCGGCACGCTGGGCCGTCGACGGATCCCGCAGGTAGGCGAACACGACGAGCCGCGTGCCGAACTCGCCCATGTCGTTCTCGTATGTCTTGGTGGCGCCGCGCGGGGCGGGCAGTACGACCGTCGTCGGCTCGTCGGGAGGCGCGTCGAGAAAGAGCGGCGGATGGAGGACCTGCTCGGTGGACCGCGGGATGTCACGGAACGGGTCGACGCTGCCGCGCTTCTCCTTGGCGCGGCGCACGAACTCGGCGCCGCTGAGGTACGGGAAGAGCAGCGACTCCTGAATCACCATCGGTGCCGTGGCGAACACCGGCATCTCGCCCTGCCGGTTGCGAATCTCCTCGCGCACGCGATCCCAGGCGCCCGGGAGCCGTGCGTCGATCTGATCGGGCCCACCGAGCATGATCGAGATCTGCTCGAACTGCGCCTGCCCCTCGATCAGCGCCTGCGCCGCGGCGAGCCGGTCGTTGCTGGCGCCGGACTTCTGGATCGAGTCGAGGCTCACGTACTGATCCTGGAGCGCGTGCATCAGCTCGTGCGTGATCGTGATGCCAACGACCTGCTCGTCCGCGCCCTCGACCACGTAGAGCGACTTCGCCTTCGGATCGTAGTACCCGACCACCTGCTCGGTGAGGACGCGCAGGAAGAAAGCGCGAAGGTCCATCGAGTCGGGGATGAGGCCGAGCAGCTTGTAGACCTTCTCTTCGCCGGTGAGCTGCGCGGCGGGCGTGGCCTCGTCGAACTGCTTGAGGAGGAAGTCGCGCACCTGCTCGCGCGTCCGGACCTCGAGTCTGGGCGGCGTCTTGAACTTGAGCCCCGTCGCCTGCTCGATCCGCGGGATCGCTTCCGCAACCTCGCGGGCATACGGGCCGCTACCGACGCTCTTCTCGCTTGCACAGCCCGCGACGGCGAGCAGGAGGGCCGCGGCGACATGCATCGATCGCGCGTTCATTCCTCCCACTCCACGCGGCGGCCGATCATCAGGCCGACGACCCGAGCGACGTCGTGGCCACGAACGACGATCCCCTCGTCGAGCAGTTGCCGCTCGAGCTCGATGTCGAGTGCGGCGCGGTCCGCCCCCGTCGGCTCGACCTGGACGGTGGGCGTGGACGGCGCGGGCGCGGCCTGGGGGCGCGCCTCTCCGAAGCTCTCGACGGGCTGCGGCCGCGCGAAGGCAGCCTCGAGCTCGGCGCCGAGGCGCTCCAGCACCGCGAACCCATCGCGCGCGATGCGGTCGAACTGCGCGTCGCCGGCGACCCGCGCGCCGTTGGTCGCGCCGTTCGCCGCGCGCCGTCCCCACGCGCGCCGCTGCGCGATGAGCGCCTCGAGTCGCGGGGAGTACACCGCCGTGGCCTGGGTGTGTGCACACGCCTCGTCGAGCGCGTCGATCGCCTTGTCGGGCCGACGGCGCTCGGGGACCCAGATGTCGGTGAGCTCGATGGCGGCACGGATGGCCGCATCGGTGATGACGACGTGATGATGCAGCGCGAGCGACGGCATTCGCGTCCGCAGAATCTCGAGCGTCTCGGCAGGCGACAGCTCGCGCACCGCGATCTTCTGGAAACGGCGCTCGAGCGCGGGATCGCCGAGGATCCAGCGCTCGTATTCCTCGTCGGTGGTCGCGCCGAGCATGCGGAACTCGCCACGCGCGAGCGCGGGCTTGAGCATGTTGGCGGCGTCCATTGCCGAGCCGCTGGCGCTTCCTTGCCCGATGAGATTGTGCATCTCATCGACGAAGAGGAGCACGTCGCCGGCGGAGCTGGTCTCGGCGACGAGGGCACGCAGACGCTCCTCGTACTGGCCGCGATACGTCGTGCCGGCGAGCAGCGCGACGGAGTCGAGCGAGAGCAGCCGCAGGTCGCGCATGGCGATGGGCACGGCACCGGCCGCGATGCGCTGGGCGAGCCCCTCGGCGATCGCCGTCTTGCCGACGCCCGCCGCGCCGACCAGCGCGGGGTTGTTCTTGCCCTGGCGGAGGAGGATGTCGATCGTGCGCGCGATCTCCTCGTCGCGACAGCGCACCATCTCCAGCCGGCCGGCGCGTGCGTCGGCGGTGAGATCGCGTGTGAAGCGCGCCAGCGCCCCGGAGTCGGAGCGTTCGGAATGGAACGAATCGTCGATCACGACTGCGGGGGTGCGGGGGTGAGGAGGTGCAGGTGCGCGACTGCGCCGAAAGGAGCATCCGGGCGCCACGTGCGCAAGAACTCACCGCGTCGCTGCGCGCGCAGGCGGAAAGCTACAGTCTCGTACGCTCGCGACGGCGGCATGGTTTCCTACCCCGCCTCGCGTGCAACGGCTCGCAGCGGCGATCAGTACGGCGCGAGAAAGACGCGTCCGAGCAGGCGATCGCCCCAGAGGAGCATCACGGCGGCCGCCGGCGCCAGGAAGACGCCGAAGGGCACGAGCGGCAGACGGAGGGGCTGCTGGCTCGCGTCGAGCGGGAGCTCGGTCTGGGTGGCCGTGCGCCCGCGCCTGAGCATGGCGATCGGGTAGACGATGGCGAGAAACGCGATGGCGCCGATCGTCGCGCCCACGAACACGGTGGCGATGGCGCGCGCGGGTCCGAGCGCGGCGCCGACGAACGCCATCAGCGTCATGTCCCCCATGCCCATGGCCTCGCGGCCGAGCGCCGCCTCGCCGAGCCAGCCGACGATCGCGATGAGCCCCGCGCCGGCGCAGGCGCCGACGAGCGCATCGAACGGTCCCGCGAAGATCTCGGACTCGCCGAGGAAGGGCGCGAGCAGCGCGCCCGCGAGCATCACGATGAGCCCCGTGATCGTGAAGCCGTCGGGGATCAGGTAGTGCTGCAGATCGGTGATCGCGACGCCGAGCAGCAGCGTCAGGAACAGTCCGAGGCGCAGCGCCGTGAACGTAGGCCCATAGCGGTAGACGCAGACGGCCCAGAGCACGGCGACGAGGAGCTCGATCGCCGGATAGATCACCGAGATCGGCTCGTCGCAGCACCGGCAGCGGGCGCGCAGGACGAGCCAGCTCACGAGGGGGATGTTCTCGAACCACGCGAGCTGATGGCCGCAGCTGGGACAGCGGGAGCGCGGACGCACCACGCTCAGCTCACGCGGCCAGCGCGCGATGCAGACGTTGAGGAACGACCCGACGCAGAGTCCGACGACGAACGCGTAGGCCGTGGCGAGCGTGGCAGAGATCACGATCGGACCTGATAGAGAATGATGCCGGTGGCCACGGCCACGTTGAGCGACTCGACGGTGGACGCGATGGGGATCGACACGGACTGCTCGATGCGCGCGCGGCCCTCGCTCGACAGGCCGGCCCCCTCGTTGCCGACCAGCAGGGCGAGCCGGTCCGGGGGCTGCACGCGCTCCAGCGGCGTGCCATCCGCCTCCGCGCCCCAGAGCACCACGGCGTGCCGCGCACGGAACGTATCGAGCTCCGCCCAGGTACTCATGTATACAGAGCTGTGAAAGAGCGCCCCCATCGCACTCCTGACGACCTTGGCATTCCAGAGGTCAACGGTTCCCGGCATGGCGACCACGGCCGCCGCGCCAAGGGCCGCCGACGTTCGTAGGATCGTTCCGACGTTGCCGGGATCCTGGACCGCGTCGAGCACGACGAGCCGGGTGCGGTGCGGGAGCGCGAGATCGTCGAGCCGACGCTCGGGGATTTCGGCGATCGCCAGGACGCCTTGGGGAGACTCCGTTTCGGCGGCACTGGCGAACTCACGTTCGTCGACGTGAGAGAGATCGACGGCACGACGACGCGCGGACTCGACGAGAGCGGCACCGCGCGGTGCATCAGCAAGCTGGGGCGCGACGAGCAGGCCCCGTACGGCCAGGGGCGACGCGAGCAGCTCCTCGACGGCGCGGACGCCTTCCGCGACGAAGAGCCGCTGCCGCTCGCGGGCCCGGCGTCGCCTGAGGTCGCGGGCTAAGGTGAGCAGCTTCAAGGCGTTAGGAACAGGCCGCGACGGAATGGCTCTTGCTTCATGTTCACGGCGTTCGCTTTCGACCGGGGAGATACGATGAGACGACTACTAGCTGGCGTAGCGCTGGCGGTGACATTGACGGGCTGCGGAGTCTCGACGCAACAGGAAGTCGAGATGGGCGGCCAGTATGCATCGCAGATCAATCGGCAGCTTCCGATCGTTCAGGACCCGGAAGCGAACCGATACATCAATCTGCTGGGCGACTCGATCGCCCGCCTGACGTCGCGCACCGACATCACGGATTGGCGATTCTTCATCGTCGACAGCCGCGAAGTCAACGCGTTCGCGGTGCCCGGCGGGTTCATCTACGTGAACCGCGGACTGATCGAACGGACTCAGAAGATGGACCAGCTCGCGGGGGTGCTCGGTCACGAGATCGGGCACGTCGTGAAGCGGCACTCGATCAAGCAGATGCAGCAGGCGCAGGGGGCGAACCTCGGCGTCACGCTGGCGTGCGTGCTCACGCGGATCTGCGACAGCCAGGCGGGCCAGGCGGCGATCCAGGTCGGCGGCACCGCGCTGTTCGCGAAGTTCAGCCGCTCGGACGAGAATGAGGCGGATCGGGAGGGGATCGAGAACGTGGTGCGTGCGGGGATCCACCCGAACGGCATCCCCGAGATGTTCCAGATCCTGCTGAACGAGCGGGCGTCGAACGCCTCGGCCGTCGAGGGCTGGTT
>DASTSX010000250.1:0-2047 GCA_035760455.1 Gemmatimonadaceae bacterium
GAGCCCACCTCGATGTGATCGGGGCCGATCTGATAGGTGCAGCCGCGGAGGGGCCGTCCGCCGTGAATGGTGATGGTGTTGGTGCCGATCCCCTCGATGCTCGCGCCCATGGCCACGAGGAACTTGGCGAGGTCCTGCACGTGCGGCTCGCTCGCGGCGTTCCGCAGCACGGTCGTTCCCTCGGCGGCGACGGCGGCGGCGAGCGCGTTCTCGGTCGCGGTGACGCTCGGCTCGTCGAGGAAGACATCGGCGCCGCGGAGCCGCTTCGCGCGGAGGATGAACGCGTCGTCGAGCGTGAAGCTCGCGCCGAGCTGCTGGAGCGCGAGGAAGTGCGTATCGACGCGGCGGCGCCCGATCACGTCGCCACCCGGGGGCGGAAGCTCGATCTCGCCGCAGCGCGCGAGCAGTGGACCGGCGAGGAGGATCGACGCGCGGATCTTCCGGCAGAGCGAAGGGTCGAGCTCGGTCGGCTGGATCTCCTTCGCGTGGATCGTGAGCGCATTGCGTGCGGTCCACTCCGCGCTGGCGCCGATCGACTTGATGAGATCCACGAGCGTCTCGACGTCGCGGATGCGCGGCACGTTCTCGAGGTGGACGGGCTCCTCGGACAGGAGCGACGCCGCGACGATGGGCAGGGCGGCGTTCTTGTTGCCGGACGGGCGGATGCGGCCGGACAGCTTGTGACCGCCCTGGACGACGAACTGCTGTGCGCTCATGGGAGTGGTGCGATGGGTGGGCGCCGGCCATGGCGCCCGAGTTCGGGGAAGCCGGGAAACATCCCCGGCGTGCGCGGCAGCGTCAAGCGGCGAGCTCCGCCTCCAACGCGCGAGCGCGAAGGCCACTGCACCCTTCGCGCCGTGCGCGGCCATGAGCACAGCGTACGCGGCCTGCTTGACACGCGCGCTGAGCGCAGGGTACGATGGCCGAGCGCTCTCGTGCGTTGGCCCTGCCCTTGCACACGCCGAGGGCGTTCGACGGTGAACGCGGGCGGGGTGCGTCGGCCCTCTCATCTAGCCCAGGGAAGCAATGACCGACTCGTTCGCGCGTGCCGGCGCGTGGCTGCTCGTGCAGGCGGCGCAAGCACCCGACACCGTGTTGATGCGGCAGGTCGGGCAGGATCCGGGCTGGTTCGAGAAGGCGACGGCGGCGGCGAGCGGATTGATGACGATCGCGCTGCTCGTGCTGACCGTCGCGCTGGTGCCGGCCGCGTGGAACTTCCGGAAGAGCTACGCGAAGGTCAGCGAGCTGCTGGACAAGGTCTATGGCGACATCAATCCGCTGATGCGTCATGCGAGCTCCATCGCCGACAACGTGAACTACATCACGACGTCGGTCCGCACGGACGTGCAGCAGGTGAACGCCACGATCGCCGCGGCGAATCAGCGGTTGCAGCAGGCGATGGCGTTGACGGAACAGCGGCTCGGGGAGTTCAACGCGCTGCTGGAGGTCGTGCAGGAGGAGGCGGAGACGATGTTCATCGCGACGGCGTCGACGGTGCGCGGCGTGCGCACCGGAGCCGCCGCGCTTCACACCGAGGACGTGGACGCCGAGCCAGAAGGCGCACCGGGTCCGACGCCGGAGGAGAGACACGATGGGTACAGCGATCCCGACCAGCCCGAAGCGGGGGCCACGCGTCCGCGAGTCCGCCCGCGACGGCGAGATTGGGCGTGATGCCCAGTACGACCTGCTCACCGCCGCGCTCATCGGCGCGGCGATCGGCGCTACCGCCACCCTGCTCCTGCGCCGCGGCCCCTCGGGAAGCCGGCCGGTCACGCCGGTGCTTCGCGGGGCCAAGTGGGCCGGCCGCGGCGCGATGGCGGCAGGCGCTGCGGGCGCTCGCTGGGCGCGCGAGCATGGCGAAGAGCTCATCGATCAGATCCCGACGGAGCGCATCGAGCGCGAGGTCCGAGAGACGGTCGGCGAGGCGCGGGAGCGGATCAACGGCCTCGTCCAGCACGAGCTCCGCGACCTGCGCAAGGCGATTCGCCGCCAGCGCCGCCGGCTGGGCGTCTGATCGCGAGCGCCGGCGGCGGCATGGCCGTCCGGC
>DASTSX010000251.1:0-2496 GCA_035760455.1 Gemmatimonadaceae bacterium
CGCGCGTTCGGAAGCGGTCAGCGGCGATCGGTGCCCGTCACGGGGTCGCCCCGGATCCGCCAGAACACCTCCGCGCAGATCAGCCCGAGCAGCCCCCCGGTCCACCACGGGAATCGGATCGAGAACGGGTCGCCGCGCAGGTACGGCGCGAGCGCCAGCGCGCCGGCGGCACCGATCGCCGCGCCCGCGACCCAGAGCGTCCACCGCCCGTCGAGGCCGAGCCGGCGCAGCACGACGTAGGTCGGTGCGCCCACGGCGAGCGCGGCCGCGTACGCCGTGGGGGCGCCGAGGACGAATGCGCCCGTCACGAGATCGAGGACGGCTCTGACCGACGGTACCGACCCACGGCCGGTGAACGGGGCCGACACGAGGGTGCCGACGACGAAGGCGACCGGCGCGGCGAGCGGCGCCAGCAGGAACGCGAGCAGCAGCCGCCTGCGATCGGGGTGATCCATGTCGCGACTCTCGCCCGTGGGGTGGATGCCGCGGAACGTCGGGCGCGGTCGGCGCCGACGCAAGCACCGCAGCGTGCGCGGCGCCCTGCTCCGTCGCGAATCGACGTCTGGTGCGCGCCCGCGCGCGCCGACAATTTTCTCCTCATGTCGGACTCGACGCTCGCCGCCGCCGCGCTCGACGACGGAACCCACACGGCCCGGCACACGCGGATCGGCGGCACCGGACGCATCGTCCTCGTCGACGAGCACGAGGCGCTCTTCGTCGTCTCCGAGGGCCGTGACATCTGGAGCCTCTACGCCGTCGACGGACCCGGCCAGGTCCGATCGCCCGGTACCGTCCCACGCCCCGTGAGTGGGCTCACCCGCTCGCGCGATCGGCGCCGCGTCGTCGCCAACGTGCGCGACCATCGCGCCGATGCGTGGATGAGCATGGTGATCCGGTGACGAAGCCCGTGATCCTCACCGTCGACGACGATCCCGCCGTGATCGGCGCGATCGACCGCGATCTGCGCCACCAGTACCGCCACGAGTATCGCGTCATGAAGGCGGTGTCGGCGGCGGAGGGGCTCGAGACGGCGCAGGCGCTCGCGGCGCGCAACACGCCGATCGCGATGTTCATCGTCGACCAGCGCATGCCCGAGATGTCGGGGATCGAGCTGCTGCGCGAGGCGATCAAGCTGCATCCCCAGTCGCGGCGCGTTCTCCTGACCGCGTACGCCGATACCGACGTCGCGATCCAGGGGATCAACGAGATCGGGCTGGACCACTATCTCATGAAGCCGTGGGACCCGCCCGAGCTGCGGCTGTATCCGGTGCTCGACGATCTGCTCGGCGAATGGCGTGCGCGCACGCGGCCCACGTTCGAAGGGATCCGCGTGCTCGGCTCGCAGTGGTCCCCGCAGTCGTTCGCCGCGAAGGAGTTCCTGTCGCGCAACCGCGTGCCGTACGAGTGGGTGGACGTCGATCAGGATCAGGCCGCGCGTACGCTCGCCGATTCGCTGACGAGCGACCTCACGAAGCTGCCCGTCGTGCTCTTCCCCGACGGCTCGCACCTCGTCGCGCCGACGACGGCGGCGCTGGCGGCGAAGGCCGGGCTCCACACCCACGCGACGCGGCCGTTCTACGACGTGATCGTCGTCGGGGGCGGGCCGGCGGGGCTGGCCAACGCCGTCTACGCCGCGTCGGAGGGGCTGCGTACCGTGCTCGTCGAGTCGCAGGCCGCCGGCGGCCAGGCGGGGACGAGCTCGATGATCGAGAACTATCTCGGCTTCCCCGCCGGCGTCACCGGCGCCGATCTCGCGCAGCGGGCCACCATGCAGGCGCGGAAGTTCGGCGCCGAGCTGCTCACCGGGCAGGAGGTCGTCGGGCTGCGCCGCGAGGATCCCTATCGCATCGTGACGCTCGGCGACGGGACGGAGCTCACCGCGTACACCGTGGTGATCACCACCGGCATGAGCGCGCGCACGCTCGAGGCACCGGGCGTCGAGGCGCTCAACGGGCGCGGCGTCTACTACGGCGCGGCGATGACCGAGGCGGCGCGCTGCCGTGGCCGGGAGATCTGCATCGTCGGCGGTGCCAACTCGGCCGGCCAGGGCGCGCTGTTCTTCTCGCGCTACGCGAGCCGCGTCACGATGCTCATCCGCGCCGACGACCTGCTGCCCCTGATGTCGCGCTATCTCGCCGACCGCATCCGCGCGACGCCGAACGTGGACGTGATCTCGGGCGTCGAGGTGGCGTGCGTGAACGGCGACGGCTCGCTCGCGTCGGTCGTCGTCCGGTCGATCGAATCGGGCGAGCAGCGGACGCTCTCGTGCGTCGCGCTGTTCGTGTTCATCGGCGTGCAGCCGCACACCGACGCGTTCGCCGGCGTGCTCGAGCGCGACGAGGCCGGCTTCGTGATCACCGGCGCCGACCTGCCGAAGGAGCACGGCCGCCCGCGCGGATGGACGCTGGAGCGCGACCCGTTCATGTTCGAGACGAGCATTCCCGGCGTCTTCGCCGCGGGCGACGTCCGCGCGGGCGCCAATCGACGCGTCGCCGC
>DASTSX010000252.1:0-5022 GCA_035760455.1 Gemmatimonadaceae bacterium
CTCCTCGCTCGCCTGCTGCATGTGCTTCTGCTCCTCGACAGCGCGACGGCGCATCCCGTCGCCGCGCGCGATCAGGTAGACCAGCACAGTGATCACCGGCAGGAAGACGAGGAAGAAGACCCACACGGCCTTCCACCAGCCGGACAGCTCCTGATCGCGGAAGAGGTCCATGAGCACCGTGATGAGGATCCAGATCCAGATCACGAAGAAGAAGATCGCGAGGGTCGTGAGCAGGGCGTCGCCGAGGTCGTAGTCGGCGAAGATTGCGGTCATCCGTCGCTCCGTTCTGATGGGGATCGAGGGCCCGTCGTGTCATATACGCGCGCTTCCTAGCGTGTGGATGCCCAAAATCGCCAGCCGATAGGCTCCAACGCCGCGATGGCCGGAGGCACGACGTGAGATTCGAGAAGTGGCAGGCGCTCGGCAACGACTACATCGTGGTCGAGGAGCGGGAGCTGCCGTTCCCGCTCACGACGCCGCGCGTGCGGGCGATCTGCGCCGGCCACTTCGGCGTCTTCGCGGACGGGATCCTGCTGCTGAGCGAGCCGACGCAGCCGGGCTTCGTCGCGAAGCTGACGATCTTCAACCCCGACGGCTCCGAGGCCGAGCTGTCCGGCAACGGCGCGCGCGAGGCGATCATGTACCTGCGCCGCCACGGCTGGACCGACTCCGACGTCTTCTCGATCGAGACGGCCGCCGGCGAGATTCGCCCGACGATCACGGGGCCGACGACCTGCCGCGTCGACATGGGCCGCGCGAAGCTGACCTCGAAGGACTATCCCGGCGGCGCCGAGGACGGCAGAGGGGAGATCGGCACGCCGGGGCGCCTGTGGGCGTTCCAGCACGTCTCGGTCGGCAATCCCCAGTGCTCGATGCGCGTCGACTCGGTGGAGGAGCTGGAGGGGCTCGACCTGCCGGCGCTGGGCCCGCTGTTCGAGCACAGCGAGCTGTTCCCGAACCGCACGAACGTCTCCTGGTACGCCGAGCTGGGCGACGACCGCATCCGCGCGCGCATCTTCGAGCGCGGCGTCGGCGAGACCTTGTCCTCCGGCACCGGCGCGACGGGCGCGGCCGTGGCGCACGTGCTGCGCGGCGGCGACTCGCCGGTCGTCGTCGAGCTCGACGGCGGCGAGCTGACCGTCGAGGTGGGGGAGGACCTGCACGTGAACCTGACCGGATGGGCTGTCCCCGTGTTCGCCGGGACGCTCTCCGACGACTTCCTGAAGGAGCTGCATGCGACCGAGTAGACGCCTCGACCTGATCCCGCCGTATCTGTTCGCGCAGCTGGAGCGAAAGATCGCCGAGAAGAAGGCTGCCGGCGTCGACGTGATCTCGCTCGGCATCGGCGATCCGGACACGCCGACGTACGCGCCGATCGTGTCGGCGATGCAGGCGGCGGTGGCGGACCCCGGGACGCATCAGTACCCGTCGAACCGCGGGCGGCAGGAGTTCCGCGAGGCGGTCGCCGCCTTCTACGCGCGCCGCTTCGGCGTCGCTCTGGACCCTGACACGGAGGCGATGCCGGCGATCGGGGCGAAGGAGTGCATCTTCAACCTGAACCTGGCCTTCCTCGACCCGGACGACGTCGCGCTGGCGTCCGACCCGGGCTATCCCGTCTACACGGGCGGGCCGACGCTCGTGGGGGCGAGAGCGGTGCTCATGCCGCTCGTGCCGGAGCTGGGCTTCGCGCCCGACCTCGACGCCATCAGCGACGAGGACGCCGCGCGCGCAAAGCTGATGTTCCTCAACTACCCGAACAACCCGACGGGCGCGGTGGTGCCGGACGGGCTGTTCGAGCGGGTCGTGGAGTTCGCGCGCGAGCACGACGTGCTGGTGGTCCACGACAACGCCTACAGCGAGACGACGTACGACGGCTACGTCGCGCCCTCGTTCCTCGCAACGCCCGGTGCGAAGGAGGTCGGCGTCGAGGTCTTCTCGCTGTCGAAGGGCTACAACATGACCGGCTGGCGCTGCGCCTTCATCGCCGGCAACGCCGACGCGATCGCGCAGTACTGGCGCCTGAAGTCGAACGTCGACTCGGGCTTGTACGAGGCGGTGCAGCTGGCGGGCGTCGCGGCACTGGACCCGTCGGTCGACGCCGAGGTGGCCGCGATGAACGAGGTCTACAGGCGCCGCCGGGACCTGGTTTGCGACGCGCTGCGCGCGGCCGGCGTCGACGTGACGCCGCCGAAGGGGACGATCTACGTGTGGGCGCCGGTTCCGGCCGGATACGAGAGCGCCGCCGCCTACTGCGAGCACGTGCTGGAGCAGACGGGCGTCGTGATCTCCCCCGGCGGGGCCTACGGGGCCTCGGGCGAGGGCTTCTTCCGCATCTCGCTCACGACGCCGGACGAGCGGCTGCTCGAGGCGGTCGAGCGGATCCGGCAGCTCGGCTGAGCTGGGCTGCGATGGCGGCCGCCGTCTCGTGCGGTCGCCCGGCGACGTCGGCGTGCGTGAAGCGCAGGACGGCCCAGCCGGCGTTGGTGAGGGCGTTCGCCTTGGTCCGGTCGTGCTGGAACGCGCGGCGCGTCTTGTGCGCGTCCCAGCCGTCGAGCTCCACGACGAGCCGCTGGCGGTGCCAGACGGCGTCGCATTCGTAGCCCTCCACGTACGCGTTCGTCGCGGGGCGGGGGAGGTCGCGGGCGTCGAGGAGGGGGAGGAGGCGGTCCTCCAGGGGCGAGCGGGTCAGCTGCGTCCCGTGGGCGGCCAGTTCGCTCAGCGCGGCTCGCACCGCCACCAGGCTCCGGCCGCGCCGGCCCCGAACGCGCCCCAGCACCTCCTCGATGCCCCTGACGTCGAGCGCACGCTGCCGCTCGGCCTCGCCAACGGCCTTCGTGAGTGGCTGGTGCGCGAGCACCTCCCCGAGGTCCACGAGCGTCCGCGCGATCGTCGTGACCGGGATGCCCTCGATGCTCATGACGTCGCGCGGGTCGAGCCGACGCCGCCCGTGAACCCGGATCCGTCTCGTGCTCCTGCGCTCCGCTGGGGTGCTGACGTCGATCCGCGTCCCGCCACCGTCCCGGATCCCGTGGAGCGCCGCAGCGTCGCGGTGGCTCAACGCAGCGCCCGGGCCCACCGCAAGCACGGCGGCAAGCCGGTACCCGTTCGGGCGCAGATGCGCATGCCCGACGGCGTAGACGCCGCGGTGGAGCGGCACCAAGCGGCCTCGCGCCACCCGCTTGTCGATCATCGTCGCGGTCACTCCCGCATCGAGGAGCTGGCCACGGGAGACCACGCCGTGCTGTCGCGCCGCAAGCGTCCCGAACACCGCGTCCACCTGAGGACCGCGAAGCAGACGGTCTATACGGCAGTCAGATTCGCAGTCCTCGGGCATCGCAGCCACGGTGACAGGCGCGCTGCGCGGTCGGGGCCTCGGTTCGCGACGAATTAGACTCAGAGCCGTGTCGAATCTCAAGAACCGCAACGGGCGCGTGGCGCCGACGCCCGGGCGCTCGGAGGCGCCGGTGGGTCGGGCGCGCCAGCGTGCGCTGGCGATCGGCGTGCTCGACGCCGGCGACGACCTGAGCGAGCTGGAGGAGCTGCTGCGCACGGCGGGCGTCGCGACGGTCGGGCGGATGGTCCAGCACCGCGAGCAGGCGCATCCGAACACGTACTTCGGCCCCGGCAAGCTCGAGGAGCTCAGAGACGCCATCAGAGCCGCGGACGCGAACGTCGTCGCCTGCGACGACGAGCTCTCGCCGCGTCAGGGCCGCAACCTCGAGGAGGCGCTCGGCACGCCGGTGATCGACCGCACGGCGATCATCCTCGACATCTTCGCCGGCCACGCGCACAGCGCCGAGGGCAAGCTGCAGGTCGAGCTCGCGCAGCTGGAGTACAACCTCGCGCGCATGCGCGGGCTGTGGACCCACCTGGAGCGCCTCGGCGCCGGCGCGGGCGCGCCCGGCGGCGGCCCCGGCATCGGCACGCGCGGACCGGGCGAGACGCAGATCGAGACCGACCGCCGCCTCGCCCGCGACCGCATCACCGCGTTGAGACGGCGGCTCGCGAAGGTCAGAGGCGCGCGCAGAACGATGCGCGCCGAGCGGACCCGCGCTCAGCTCCCGGAGGTCGCGCTCGTCGGCTACACGAACGCCGGCAAGTCGACGCTGCTCAACAGACTCACCGGCGCCGAGGTGGGCGTGCGGGATCGGCTCTTCCACACGCTGGACCCGACGACGCGCGCTTTGAGGCTCAGCGGGCGCGACTATCTGCTGACCGACACGGTCGGCTTCATCCGCAAGCTGCCTCACCAGCTCGTCGACGCGTTCGGCGCGACGCTGGAGGAGACGCGGCTCGCCGACCTGCTGCTGCACGTCGTCGACGCCTCGGCGCCCGAGGAGGAGCTCAACGAGATGATGCAGGCCGTCGACGCGGTGCTCGAGGAGATCGGTGCCGACGACCGCCCGCGCGTGCTCGTGCTCAACAAGGCCGACGCGCTTGAGCCGGTGCAGCGCGAGGACGTCCTCCTGCGCCACCCGGACGGCGTGCTCGTCTCGGCGCTCACCGGCGAAGGGCTGGAGGAGCTGGGCGAGCGGATCGAGGCCGAGTTCGCCCGCTCGCTGCGCGACGTCGAGTTGCTGCTGCCCTACCGCGACGGCCAGCGCCTCGCGGAGCTGCACGAAGTCGCGGGCGACCTGGAGCGCGAGGACACGCCCGAGGGAGTGCGCGTGAAGGTGCGCCTGCCCGCGACGGTCGCGGCGCGCTTCGAGCGCTACGCGGTCAACGGACGGCCGGCGTGAGCGGGACGCCGAACGACGAGCAGCGAGGGCAGCGGAGATGACCGAGCTCCTGTCGGGCGCCGCAGCGGACGGCGCGAGCGCCGTCCCAGCCGTCGCCCCCCTCGCGGTCAAGCGGCTTCATCCCCAAGCCACCCTCCCAAGTCGCGCGTACGCCGGCGACGCCGGCCTCGACCTGCACGCGACAGAAGCGATCACGCTCGAACCCGGCGCGCGCGCGTCGGTGGGCACCGGCATCGCCGTCGCGATCCCCGAAGGCCAGGGCGGGCTCGTGCTGCCGCGCTCG
>DASTSX010000253.1:0-4799 GCA_035760455.1 Gemmatimonadaceae bacterium
GTCGAGGGCGAGACGCTCCGCGCGCGGCTCGAGCGCGAGCGGCAGCTGCCCGTGCGCGACGCGGTACGCATCGCGCGCGAGGTGGCCGATGCGCTGTCGTACGCGCACGCCCGCGGCGTGATCCATCGCGACGTGAAGCCCGAGAACATCCTGCTCCAGGGCGGCCACGCCCTCGTCGCCGACTTCGGGATCGCGCTCGCCGTCCAGCAGGCGGGCGGGCAGCGCATCACCCAGACCGGGCTCTCGCTCGGCACGCCGCAGTACATGGCGCCGGAGCAGGCGACGGGCGAGAAGTCGGTGGACGCGCGGGCCGACGTGTACGCGCTGGGCGTCGTGACGTACGAGATGCTCGCCGGCGAGCCGCCGTTCACCGGTCCGACGACGCAGTCCGTGATCGCGAAGGTGCTGACGACGGAGCCGGCGCCGCTCTCGAACGCGCGCCGCACGGTGCCGCCGCACGTGGCCGACGCCGTGCACACCGCGTTGGCGAAGCTTCCGGCCGACCGGTTCGACGGCGCGGCGGAGTTCGCGGCGGCGCTCGGTGCGGCGGACCTGCGCGAGGTCGCGCCGCGGGAGACGCACGCCCCGGCGGCTCCGCGGGCGATCGGGATGCGGCGGGTCGCGGGGACGACGATCGCGCTCGCGGCGCTCGGCGCGCTCGCCCTCGCCGCGGCGTCGTTCTGGCTCGGCGGCCGCGTGCTCGGCGCTCGTGAGATGCCGATGACCTTCGGGCGCGCCACGCGCCTCACCTGGGATCAGGGGCTGGAGGTGCAGCCGGCGATCTCTCCGGACGGCCGCGCGGTGGCCTACGCCAGCGGCACCTCCACCGAGGCGCGCATCTACGTGCGGCAGCTCGCGGGGGGACGGCCGGTTCGGGTCGCCGACGACTCCGCCGTCAGCGAGGAGAGTCCCAGCTGGTCGCCCGACGGCACGCGCCTGCTCTATCTCGCCCGCGGCGCGGTGTTCAGCGCGCCGGCGGCGGGCGGCGCATCCCGGCAAGAGGTAGCGGCGGTGGGTGGACGCCGCATCACCGCCGCGGCCTGGGCGCCCGACGGACGGACCATCGCCTACGCCGCGGGAGACTCGCTCCACGTTCGCGCGCCGGATGGGGCCGTGCGAGTCCTCGCGCGCCTGCCGGAGCCTACGCTGTGCACGTGGTCCCCGGACTCGGCGCTCATCGCCTGCACGTCGGGCAACGCACGATACGTCGTCGGGATCGGCGCGCAGTTCGGGAACCTCTCGCCCAATCGCATCACCGTCGTCCGCGTGCGCGACGGAGCGGTCACGACGATCAGCGACAGCACGTCGATCAACGTGAGCCCCGTGTGGTCCCGCGACGCGCGGCGGCTCTACTACGTTTCCAACCGAGGCGGGCGTGGCGACGTCTACGCGCAGGAGCTCGACGGCGAAGGTCGCCCCTCGGCTCCGGCCCTTCGCCTCACGACGGGGCTGGGCGCGCACTCCATCTCGCTGGATGCGTCGGGCACCCACCTGGCCTACGCGATCTACACGCCGACGTCGAACATCTGGTCGTTGCCCGTTCCCGGCGGCGCGCCGGTGAGCGCGGCGACCGCCGTGCCGGTCACCACCGGCGTGCAGGTCATCGAGAACATGAACGTGTCGCGCGACGGTCGCTGGCTGCTCTACGATTCGGACCTGCCCGGAACGTCCGACATCTATCGCCACTCGCTCGCGGGCGGGGAGCCGGAGCGCATCACGAGCGATCCGGCCGACGACTTCTCGCCGGACCTCTCGCCCGACGGCACCGAGGTCGCCTTTCATTCCTGGCGCGCGGGATCGCGCGATCTGTGGATCCAGCCGCTCGATGCGCGGCCCGTGCAGCGCATCACCGACTGGCCGGGTCACGAGTGGACGCCGGAATGGTCTCCCGATGGCCGCGCGATGCTGTTCATCTCCGGCGTCGAGCAACGCTTCGTCTGGGTCGTGCGTCGGAAGGCGGATGGCTCCTGGGAGGCGCCGGTGCAGCGCGCACGGGCGTACTGGCCGGCGTGGTCTCCCGACGGACGCTCGATCGCGTTCGGCTCGGCGCTCGTCGGCGGATCGCTGCTCGTGATCCCCGCCGACTCCGGCGCGCCGCGCGTCGTGCTCGACGCCTCGAAGCCGGGCGTGCCGCAGGTCGAGCGCCCGCGCTGGAGCGAGGACGGCCGGACGATCTACTTCAAGAGCCACGACCCGCAGGGCCGGGCGTCGTTCTGGTCGGTCCCCGCCGCCGGCGGCACTGCGCGGCTCCTCGTTCGCTTCGACGATCCGAAGCGCCCGTCGTACCGGCAGCAATGGGCGCTCGGACGCAACCGGATGTACTTCCCGGTCGAGGACCGCCAGGCCGACGTCTGGGTCATGGACGTCACGACGCGCTGAGCGAGCGAGAGAAGAGGCCGCATGGAGACCACCCAGGCACCCACCGCACCGCTCGAGCCCACGCATCGCGCGCCGTCGGACGCGCTGCCGGCACCCGCCCTGGAGCCCGGCCGCCGGCTCGCCTCGCTCGACGTGTTCCGTGGTCTCACGATGCTGTTCATGGCGTCGGAGATCATGCGCATCCCCGCGGTGGCCAGGCAGTTCACCGACAGCCGCGCGGCGCAGTGGCTCGCCTTCGGCCTCGATCACGTCGAATGGACCGGCGTCGTCCCGTGGGACCTGATCCAGCCGTCGTTCATGTTCATGGTGGGTGTCGCGCTGCCGTTCTCGGTGGCGAGCCGGCGTGCGCGCGGCGATCCGTTCCGCGCCCAGCTCGGCCACGCCGTGCGGCGCGCCCTCGTGCTCGTGCTCCTGGGCATCTTCCTCCGCTCGCAGGGACGCGCGCTGACCTACTTCACCTTCGAGGACGTGCTGACTCAGATCGGGCTCGGCTACGTCCCGCTCTTCCTGATCGCGCACGCCAGCCGGCGCGCGCAGTGGGCGTGGGCGGCGGCGATACTCGGCGCGACCTGGCTGGCCTTCGCGCTCTACCCCCTCCCGCCGGCCGGCTTCGACACGGCGCTCGTCGGCGTGCCGGCGGACTGGCCGCATCACCTCCAGGGGTTCGCCGCGCACTGGGACAAGAACACCAACCTCGCCAACCGCGTGGATCAGTGGTTCCTCAACCTCTTCCCGCGCGAGAGGCCGTTCGTCTACAACGGCGGCGGCTACACGACGCTCAACTTCGCCCCGTCGCTGGCGACGATGATCTTCGGCCTGCTTGCCGGCGAGCTGCTGCGCCGCGGCGGACGCGACAGCGAGAAGCTGCGCACGCTGCTCGGCTACGGCGCCGCCGGCATCGCGATCGGCGCGGTGCTCCACGTCGTCGGCGTGTCGCCGCTCGTCAAGCGGATCTGGACGCCGTCGTGGGCGATCTTCAGCGCGGGCTGGGCCGCGGTATTCCTCGCGTTCTTCTACTACGTGGTGGACGTCCGCGGCTGGCGCCGGTGGGCGTTCCCTTTTCTCGTCGTGGGGATGAATTCCATCGCGATGTACGTCATCGTCCATGTCGCCGAGGGCTACCTGCGCGAGACGTTCCGCACGCACCTCGGCCGCGACACGCTCCGCGCGTTCGGCGCGCCGTACGAGCCGATCGTCGTGGGCGCGCTGTCGCTGCTCGTGTTCTGGCTGATGCTCTACTGGATGTACCGCCGAAAGATCTTCATTCGGATATGATGATTTCGATCCAGCGACGCGTGCGCGCTCTGGCCACGCTGTGCGTCCTCGGCGGGTGCGCGGGTGCGCGCGTGCGCGAGACGTCCGTGTCCCTCGCGGAGGTCCGTGCTCTCCCGAAGATCGACGTCCACGCGCACTACCGCACGAACCATCCCGAGCTCGTCCCCGCACTGGCGGCGTGGAACGCGCGCGCCGTGCTCGTGAACGTCACCGGCAGCGACCGCAAGATCGACGAGAAGTGGCGCGATTTCGTCGCGCTCCGCGCCGCGCATCCGGAGCGGTTCTTCCTCGTCGCCACCTTCGACCCGTTCCGCTTCGGCGAGCCCGATTTCGTCGCGCGCACGATCGATCAGCTCCGCGCGCAGATCGCCGCCGGCGCGAAGGGGGTGAAGGTCTGGAAGGACATCGGGATGGAGCTGAAGGACGCCGACGGGCGTCACGTGCAGATCGACCATCCGCGCTTCCAGCCGATCTGGGACTTCCTCGCGGAGCAGGGGATCCCGGTACTCGCGCACATCGCCGAGCCCCTCGCCGCGTGGCAGCCGCTGCGGCAGGACGATCCGCACTTCTGGTATTACAGCAACAACCCGCGCTATCACGCGTACCAGCATCCCGAGATCCCGCGGCACGAGGCGATCATCGCGGCGCGCGACCGCTGGCTCGCGCGCAACCCGAAGCTCACCGTCGTCGCGATGCACCTCGCGAGCCTCGAGCACGACGTGGGCGAAGTGTCGAAGCGGCTCGACGCCTACCCGAACCTCCACGTCGAGACCGCCGCGCGGATCAACGATCTGGCGATGCAGCCGAGCGAGCGCGTGCGCGCCTTCATGATCCGCTACCAGGACCGCGTCATGTGGGGCACCGACTTCGGCGAGGGCGCGGTGAGCCGCGAGGGGCTCGAGCGCTCGTTCGGCCAGCACTGGCGGTACTACGCCGGCGCCGACACGGTGACGCTCGGCAACCCGCGCAGCTGGCATCGTACGGTGCGCGGCCTCGCGCTGCCGCGCGACGTGCTGGAGAAGTTCGCGCACGGGAATGCGGAGCGCGTGTTGCGGTTGCGGTGATGAGCTATGAGCTATGAGCTATGAGCTATGAGCTATGAGCTATGAGCTATGAGCTATGAGCTATGAGCTATGAGCTATGAG
>DASTSX010000254.1:0-5049 GCA_035760455.1 Gemmatimonadaceae bacterium
GAGGCCAGCGCCGGCACGAGGAGCATCCACGTGAGCGCGGCCCGCACTCGCCCGCGCAGCCGCGACGCGCGAGATTGCGCCGCATGACCAGGACGAACGCTTCGCTCATCGCCTTCGCGCTCGTGCTCGCGTCGGCCTGCGCGCGCGCGCCGCGCGCCGTCGCTCCCGAGCCCGTGCCCGACCGGCTCGTCGTGCTCACCTTCGACGACGCGGTGCGGTCGCACTACACGACGGTGGCGCCGCTGCTCGAGCGCTACGGGTTCGGCGCGACGTTCTTCGTCACCGAGTTTCCGCAGCCGCCGTTCAGCGACACCACGCACTACATGACCTGGACGCAGATCGGCGAGCTGCACCGGCGCGGGTTCGAGGTCGGCAACCACACCTGGAAGCATACGCACGTCAATCGGATGGACCGTGGTCGGTTCGTCGAGGAGCTGCGCTACGTCGAGGAGAAGCTTCGCTCACTCGGCGCCGCGCACCCGGTGACCTTCGCCTACCCTGCGTATGTGTACACGGCCGACGCCGTCCAGACGCTGCGCGAGCGCGGCTACACCTTCGCGCGGACCGGCGGCGATCGCGCGTACGACCCCGTGCGCGACGATCCCCTGCTGGTCCCCAGCTGGACGACGCGGGAGAACAACCGCGACACGATCCTGAGAGCGCTGACGGAAGCCCGGGACGGACGCATCGTCGTGCTGACGCTGCACGGCGTGCCGGACACGGCACATCCGTGGGTCACCATTCCCGTCTCGCTGTTCGAGGAATACCTGCGCGCGCTGCGGGACGGAGGCTACCGCGTCGTCGCGCTGCGCGACGTCGCGCGGTACCTGCCGGCGAAGCGCCGGCCACCCGCGGCTCACGCCACGCCCCGCTGAGCGCCGGTCACAGCGTGCGCCGCAGGAAGTCGAACGCGCCCACGAGGTGGACCTCGTGCGCGCCGTCGTGCGTCTCGGCGCCAAACCGGTCAGCCGCGCCGAACGCCCGATAGATCTCACGCGCCTTCGTCACGGCGCGCTCGTACCCGGCAATCGGGAAGATGCGATCGTTGCGTCCCGATTCGACGAACAGCGCGCGCGGCGCGACGAGCCCGGCGATGTCGTACAGCTCCATGTCCTGCAGCATTCCCGGCACGTAGTTGTCCGGGCAGTGCGAGATCGCGACGATGCTGTCGCGGAACGTGTTGAAGTAGGCGCTGACCACCGCCGCCTTCACGCGCTGATCGCACGCCGCCGTGAGCAGCGACGTCGTCCCGCCGCCCGAGGCGCCGAGCGTGGCGACACGAGTGGAATCGATCTCCCGACGGGTGGCGAGGTAGTCGATGGAGCGCATTGCGTCCCACACGCGCCAGCCGGCCATCGTCTGGCCGAACAGCAGGGCGGCGCAGGCCGCGGGACGGCAGGACTCCACGCCCGGACCGGCGCGTCGTGCGGCGTCGTCGCGACGCGTGCCGAACGCCAGCTGCTCGACGGCGAACGTCGCGTAGCCGTGCTCGACGCACTGCAGCGCGTATTCCTTGGAGTAGCCGACGTTCCGCTCGGTACGCTGACTGCCGTCGTCGGCGATGCCGAGGATGTCGCCGAGCCCGCGGCCGTGCCCCGAGAAGCAGACCACGGCGGGGAGCGGACGAGGCGCGCTCGTTGGCAGCAGCAGGTAGCCGATCGTGCTCAGGTTCTCGCGGGTGTCGAAGACGATCTTCTCGCGCGTGTAGGCGCCGACGTCCTTCGTCTCGAGGACCTCGGCGTTGAGCGGCGCCCGCACGGCGGGGAAGCCGCCGAGGCGCTCGATCATCCGGGGACGCGCGCGCTGCTGCCAGCGCCGCGATGCCGCCGGTGTCGTCGCGGTGAACGAGAAGGCGGGCCGCAGCGCGTCGTACTGGGCGAGGCAGAACTCCTCGCTGTCGAGGTGCCGCGCGGCGAGTGCCGGCACGTCGGCCGGCTCGGCGAGCGGCGGCGTCGTTCCGCGCGCGAGCAGGTCCGGTGGCCGTGTCGCGGCGGGCACCACCAGCGGCAGGGCACCGGTGGCGGCAACGCCCGCCATCGTGCCGCGCCTGAGGAACTCCCGACGTCCGATGTCTTCGCTCATGTGTCGCTCCTCCGTCATGGCAGTCCGCGCAGTCGTTCGCCGCGTACGGTCCATCCCGTGCGCGGAAAACCCGGGGCGTTCGTGGTCGGCGCGCCGTCCCACCCAGCGGCCATCAGCGCCGTCGCGCTGAGCAGCCCGCCGTTCCCGGGCAGGTAGATGGTGAGGCCGGGTCGCTGGTAGTTGTGGCCGTTCGGGTGATATCGGTTCTTCGGCGTGTCCATGAGCAGCGCATCGATCGCGAGCCCCGGCTCACCGACGCGCGCTGCCGTCATCGCCACGAGGGGGTAGTCCCACCCCCACGTCTCGTGCCACTGCCAGCTCTCGAACACGCGCCGAAGCGTACGGCGCATCGCCTCGCGATCGGCGCGCTTCGAGGCGACGAAGCCGTACGCGCCGAGCAGCGTCGGGTGGTCGCGTCGCTGGTCGGCGTCGGTGAAGGTCGTCGGCGCGGACTCCGCGTTGACGTAGAGTCCGTCGCGCATCGGCAGCGCCGATAGCGCGTTCAGCACGCGATCCCACGTCGGCTCGCGACGAAGTCCGAGCCGCTCGCGCCACCGCTGCGCCGTCGCCAACCCGTACTCCCAGTACGCCAGCTCGAACGTCGGGTTGAACGTCGTGGTGGGGGGATGGCTCTCCTGGGCCGGGATGAGCGGCGGACCGAGCACGTATCGCCGCTTCGCCTGGTCCCACCAGGGGAAGGACGCCATGAACTCCGCCGAGGCGAACACGAGATCGCGATACCGCTCGAGCACGCGACGCTGCGGGCGCGCTCGATAGACGAGCTCACTGAGATAGATCGGGTGCGGCTGCTGCCAGATCAGGAAGACGCCGATGCCGGACGGGCTGTCGCGCCCCTCGGGTCCCACCATCTTCGGCCAGCGCGCGCCGCGATACCCCTGTCGCGCCGCGTTGGCGCGCGCGACGGGGAGGATCGTCCGATACCAGGGCAGGCTGCGCTCGAGCAGCTCGGTGCGGTTCCACAGCGGGAAATGCGCGGCGTGCCACCAGTGCATTTCGAGGTGCGCCTTGCCGAACCAGCTGTTGAACGTCGCCCCCGTCTCCTGGGGCGGCATCGTGCCGGCGCACTGGATCGCCGTCAAATACTCCGAGAGCACGATTCGCCGCTCGAGCTCCGTCGCGCGCGGATCGGTGCTTCCTGACAGATCGAGCGTTCCGCCGTCGCGCCAGAACCGCTCCCAGCGACGTGCGCTCGCCGCGGCCGTCTCCTCGACGCTGGGCAGTGGTTCGCTCGAGCGCGAGGGCGAGAAGTCGATGCAGCATTCGAAGCGCGAGCTCCCCGCGGCCGGCTCGATGCGGAACTCGTGCGGCCCGGTGGTCGGGAAGGCGGCGCCCCGCGTGAACGCCGCACGCGCCCAGTAGCGCGTCTCGCCGAGCGTGCGCTCGAGGACCGCGGACCGCTCGTCGCGCGCGGCGACGTGCGTCGTGTGCAGCTCCGGGTGTGCCCAATCGCTCGGGTCTCCGGTATGCACGACTCCGCCGTACGGGAACGCCACGCGGATGGCGAGCCACGCGGGCCCGATGTCGCTGCTGTCGACGCGCACGGCGACGAGATCGCGCTCGGGGTGGGCCCACGTCCAGACCCGCACCGTGCGGTCGCCGAGCGTGAAGCGGCTCTCGATCGTGCCCGACCACAGGTCGAGACGCTGCACGACGTCACGCAGGTCGGAGGAGCGCACGGCGGACCCATCGCGATGCCGGAGCGCGAACCCGATCCGCGCCAGCGAGAGCCGGTGCGGGTTCTCGCGCAGCCACTTTCCCGCCGGTCCGTTCTGCGCGCTGGCGTACGGCACCTTCCGTCCATGAGCATCGTACAGCGCCATCGCGTCCTCGGTGCGGTAGCGCGCCGGGTTCGGAGACGAGTGCCAGCCCCACTCGGCCTGCGTCGCGAGCGGGATCTCCTTGTACTCCTCGGCGAAAGTCTGGAGCCCCGTGGCGTCAGCAGTGAAGGCGAACCCGCCGTTGCCGACGCTGAGCGCCGAGAAGGCGTCGAACGTCCGCACCAGCGGGGAATGGCGCGCCACTCGCGCACGCCGGTCCACCCCCTGCGAGTCGGAAACCGAGCGCGGCCCCTCGCTCCGCCGCAGCACTCCGGGCCCGACCGCACCGACGGCGAGCGTGGCCGATGCCGCGTGGAAGAACTGCCGTCGCTTCATGGAGCTCCGATGTCGTCAGGTGGTGGTCGCGCGGACGAGCACGAGCGTGAGCTCCTTCGGCCCGTGCGCGCCGATCACGAGCGACTGCTCGATGTCCGCGGTCTTCGACGGTCCGGCGATGAACGCGCCGAACGAGTGTGCGCGCACGTCGATGCGGTCGTACGCCAGGTGCAGGTCGTCGACGAGCTGCTCCTCGCCGACCACGATCACCACGCGGGCCGCGAGGAACAGCGCCGCGCGCAGCACCGAGTCCGAGGTGGCGAGCCACACGGCGCCGTTCTCGGCGACGCCGAGCGAGGACTCGCACAGCACGGCCGCGAGCGTCGCCAACAGGTGCGGATCGCCCTGCGACGAGACGGTGGACGCCACGCCGTCGACGTACGAGAGCACGGACGCCGCGTCGCCGACGGCGCCGCGGAGCACGCGCGTCAGGTCGTCGCGCGTACAACTCGTCACTACCGCGCCGGCGGCCGTGGCGGCCGCCGAGAACGCGTCGCGGCGCGACAGCCCGTTCGGCGGCCGCACGGCGGGCCAGACCGGCTGCGGACGCTCCACCGACGGGGGGCGGGCGTCGCGCACCGCCGCGAGGATCGCGTCTCGCGCGTGGACCGGCTCCGCGCTCATCGCGCCGCTCCGCGCCGGTGCGCGCGGTACCACGCGCGGAAGCTCTGCGCCGGCGGCACGGGCAGCTCGCGCGTGCGCGCCCACGGACCGCCGGCCAGCCGAGCGAGCGGACCGGGAAGGATCCGCAGGCCGAAACGCGCCAGCGCTCCCGCGGCACGGAAGAGCCGTG
>DASTSX010000255.1:0-12854 GCA_035760455.1 Gemmatimonadaceae bacterium
CGGCGCCGGCGAAGCGCGCGCACGATGCCGAGGCTCGCATCGCCGTCGAGCGCGAGCGCGCCTTCCACCGAGCGCGCTTGCTGGGCGAGCGAAGGATCGGGGGTGATCAGCCGCCGCTCCCCGTGACCGTTGAACACCAGATCGAAGAGACACCACTGTCCGAGCGCCGGAAGGAACGGTCGAACGAGCTCCGTCGGCTCGACGCGATCCGCACTCGCCACCTGGCGGGTGGCGTTCCGCAGGATCGTGCGCTCGCGGTCGGCTTCGGCGATGTCGTCGCGCGCCGCGTTGAGCTCACGCTCCGTGCGCGACAACCGCTCGACCAGGTGCTCCACGAGCGCTTGCCCCTCCGGTGCCGGAAGATCGGCCGGACGCCGGTTGGGCACGCGCTCTTCCCCTCCACCGTGCTCGCGCGGAGGAGGTGTCATGCTACGACGCGGTGCTCCTACGGAACACGCTTCTTCTCGATGTCGACGTTGTTCCCGATCACACCTCCGATGATGCCACCGGCCGCTGCGCCGATGAGGCCACCCTTGACCTTGTCCTTGCTCGCGGCTGCGCCGATGATCGCGCCGGCTGCCGCGCCGATCGCCGCATCACGCTTCGTGTTCTTCTTCGTGATCACGCGCGGCTCGGACGCGGTCGTCGTTCCGCGGCTGGTGCCGCTCGCGCTCGACGTGGTCCGACGGCGCGCGGGCGCGGTCGCCGTCGTGCGGCGCGTCGGCGCCGCGGCGCTCCCGGGGCGCAGGTTGTTCGCCTGCGGCGCCGCCGCCGCGTTCATCCGTTCGGCGGCCGAGATCGAATCCAGACGGGCGGCCGGGTTCACCTGCGCCGCGAGGGACAGATCGTTGTTGAGCGACGGATCCGCGGGCTTCTCATCCTTGCACGCCACCGCCATCGCGAGCGCGGGAACGAGAATCAGTGCTTTGAGGGTCGAGCGCATGGAACCTCCGGAAGTTGTCGGCTCGCGCCGATAATCGATGTGGGATCACAAGGCAGAGCCTGTGCCACCTGCGGCAACGGACGGCGACATAGATACGGGGTCGGGCGCGATCCAGCGGATCGGCCCGTCACGTCGCGCCGGTGACCAGGGTCACCGGTCCCATCGGCCCGTGCCTTCGGTCGAGTCTGGTGCGTCAAGGGGATGGCACCCGTGATCTGCGCGCGTCCTCGCCGGACCCGCCACGATGCCGTCTCACCTCAGCCGCTTCCGCAGATGAGCCTCCTCGCACGGCGCTCCGGCCCGACCTCCACTCCCACTCCGGCCGGAAACGGCTACTCGCTGCTCGACGCGCAGTTGCTCATCACGGGCGACCTCGAGACCGCGGGGTCGCTGCGGATCGACGGCAAGCTCGAAGGCAACATCCGTCGCGCCGACACCGTGGTGCTCGGCGTCGGTGCCACGATGACCGGCGACGTCCACGCGCGCGAAGTGGTGATCGGCGGCTCGATCACCGGCAACATCCACGCGACCGAGCGCGTCGAGCTGCAGGCGACCGCGATCGTCACCGGCGACATCCTCACGCAGACCATCCTGGTTCAGGAGGGCGGGGTGGTGAACGGGCGCGTGCTGATGCGGCCCCCCGAGGGCGTCGGCGGCACGGCCACCCTGCACGTGAGCGACGGCGCGTCGAGCCGCTAGATCCATGTCCTCGGCGAAGCGCACGCCCAGGTACGTCGACGCGATCCGACCATACGAGGTCGTCGAGCGGACCATGTCCGCCGACATCATCCGGCTTCGTCCGGAGCTCGGTCCGGCGCTGCCGCCGATCACGGAGCACTGGCCGCGCGCGAGGGCCGTTCCGCTCGCGCGACGACCGTGGCAGCTGCTGCTCGTCCCACCCACGCCGGGCGCTCCGACTCGCACGTTCAACGTCGCGCGCTGGCACGCGCGGCTCGTGCTCGTCGTCGCCAGTGCGCTGCTCGTCGTGGCGGTGGCCGGCGTCGCGACGCTCGTCGTCGCGGTGCGCACACCCGAGGTCTTCACCAGCGAAGAGACGGAGCAGCTTCGCTCTCGCCTGCTCGTGCTCGAGGATTCACTCGCGCTCGCGCTGACCGCGCACGCGTCGGCGGCCGATTCGCTCGCGCTCGCGGCGCGAAACGTGGCGGCCGCCCCGGCGCCGGCCGCGCGGCGCACGCCCAGGCTGCTGGCGCCCGGACTGCGGCCGTCGCGGCGCGCCGATCGCGCGACCGACGCGCCGAGCGTCGGCATCGAGGGCCTCCCGGTCATCGGCGCGATCGCCAGCCGCTTCTCGCGTGCGCGGCGTCATCCGCTGCTCAAGGTCGTACGCCCGCATCTCGGCGTGGACGTCGCGGCGCGGCGCGGCACGGAGATCACGGCGCCCGCCCCCGGCCGCGTGAGCTTCGTGGGACGGAAGTTCGGGTTCGGGCTGGTCATCGAGATCGACCACGGCAACGGCGTCGTCACGCGCTACGCGCACTGCGGGAGCTCGCTCGTGAACGCCGGCGCGCGCGTGGAGCGCGGCGTGCCGATCGCCACCGTGGGAACGAGCGGGCTCGCCTCCGGACCGCACCTGCACTACGAGGTGCTCGTGCGCGGGCGTCAGGTCGATCCGCTGCGCTACAAGCTCACGCAGCCGGCCACCGACAGCTCCGTCGCACCCACGCCGGCGCCCGCGCCCGCCTCGCCCGTCACCGCGCCGACGGCCCCCGCGTCCTTCGCCGCCCCGCCGCGCGCGGAGCCGCAGCCAGTCACGCCGCACCCCTGACGGAGTCGACGCCGACTCGGCCGATCTTCGGTACGCCTTCTGCACTCCTGTCGGGTCCACGACCGGGGGAGCTGGAAGATGAGCAAGCTGCTGCGCGGGCTCGCTGCGGGATACGGCGCGAAGAAGCTGGGCGGCGGCTGCTTCAGCACGGTGCTGATCTTCCTCCTGCTCTGGTGGCTGCTCGGCCACTTCGGCTGGGCTCGCTGAGCGACCGATGTCGGATGACGTGACCGCGAGCGAGCGTCGCGACAGGAACGATCGACGCGAACGGACGTCGGATGGCCGGCGGGGAGCGCGCCGCCGTCCCTCGACGCTCTCGTACGTCCTGCAGTCGCTCGTCGCGGTGCTCGTCCTGCTCGGGGTGATCATCTTCACGGTCCGGCACACGAGGCCGGTGTACGCGACGCGCGGCACGGTGGCGGAGGAGCTGCGCAAGCTCGCGCCCGAGGCCGCCGAGGTGCTCGCCCCCGTCGACAGCACGCCGCTGCAGCGGTTCCTGGCGACCGAGAAGTTCCGCGACGAGAAGCGGAATTTCTACGAGGACCTCATGCGGACGAAGCAGCTGGATTCGGCGCGTGCGGACTCGATCGCGACGTACGCCGTTCGCGAGGCGTACATCCGCGGCATCTCACCCGCGATCATCTTCGGCGTGATGCTCACCGAGAACGCGCGGTTCATCTCGGGCGCGTTGTCGAACGTGGGCGCCGTCGGGCTGATGCAGGTCTACCCGAAGTACTGGCTGAAGAAGCAGTTCACGGACAGCCTCGGGAGCGACCTGGCGAGCGACTCGACGAACGTGCGCTTCGGCGTGTTCATCCTCAGCGAGTACTTCAACCCCAGAACGCGGTCGGGCGCGCGTCGCGCGCGCGACTATCGCACGGCCCTGCTCCGCTACAACGGGTGCGTGCGCGGGACCAACACGCCGCACTGCAAGAATTACCCGGACAAGGTGAAGCGCTACGTGGAGAGGTCGGCCACGTCGATCTGCGACGGACGGGGATTCTACGAGTGCATCGCGAAGCCCTTCATGGAGGGGCTGCTCGGCGAGCCGCCGAGCCAGACCACGCAGTAGCGCTGCGCTAGCCCTCGCGCAGCGTCTGTAGTCCCCGCGCCAGCTCGGCGCGTGGTGCGCGGCCCAGGCGGTCGTCGATCGCACGCTCGTGCTCGGCGAGGATCGCGCTGGCGCGCTCGTACGCGGCACGCCCCGCGGTGGTGAGGCCCGCGCGCACGTTGCGTCGATCGCTCGGATCCACCATGCGCTCGACCAGCCCGTCCGATTCGAGTCGGTCGATCAGTGCCGTCACGTTCGAGCGTCCGCAGCAATGCCGCTCCGCGAGCTGCGACAGCGTGAGCGGCTCGTTCGCCAGCGCGAGATGCCGCAGTGCGCCGAGCTTGGCGAGCGAGAGTCCTTCGTCCGCGAGCGCGCGCTCGACGCGCGCTTCGACGGCGCGCGCGGCATCCAGGAGAAGGAGCGTCAGCGCGCAGCCCCGTCCACTCATCAATTCTCCTCACCCGTGCCGGGCACGTTCACCGTGTGCGAGGTGTGCCGACCACGGAACACCCCGCGATGCGCCGTCTCGGCGAGCGCGGTGACGTGACGGGCGACCGTCTCGTAGCGCTCGGGCGAGAGGCCCAGCCCCACCTGCTGCACGTGGACGCGCAACGACCGACAGATCTCCGCCAGCGGCACCTCGCGCCCCTGCGCCTCGCGCACGTATTCGGAGATCGCGGCATCGAGGTCGGCCTGCGCCCAGTCGTCTTCGGCGATCGCCGTCCACAACGATCGCCGCAGTCGCTCACTCGCCGTCGGACCATGCATGTGTCACCTCCCTCGAGTCGAGGCGCTCGCCGCGATCGCCGACCGCCGGCGCGCAACGATCATCCGTTCACATCCTCTCTGCCGTGCGCCAGCTGTTCGGCCACGCTCACGCCAGGCCGGGCGTCGGCGGAGCTGGACTCGAGCGTCTCCGATGCCCATCCGTCGAACATCAGCACCGGCCACAGCGTGGAGGTGTTGTTGGAATACCCGCGCAGATGCTCTTCCCACACGTGCCGTACGCCGATCGGATCGAACACACCGTGGCGGGCGATCCGGACCGGATCGAGCTTCGCCTCCGCCCATTCGCGCAGCGGCCCGCGCAGCCAATCGTGCAGGGGCACGCCGAATCCCATCTTTGGACGCTCGACGAACTGGCGGGGCACGTACCGATCCAGCAGCTGGCGCAGGATCCACTTCGATTGCTTGTTCCGAAGCTTGAGCCGGAGCGGCAGCTGCGACGCGAACTCGACGACCCGGTGGTCCAGAAACGGCGCACGCGTCTCGAGGCTCACCGCCATCGCCGCGCGATCGACCTTCACCAGCACGTCGTCGGGGAGATAGAACATGAGATCGAGATGCATCATCTGCCGGGCGAACGACGCCGCCGGCATGAGGTTCGCCACGTCGGTGATGGCGGTCGGCAGCTCGTCCGCCCCGGGAACGAGCCGTCCGGCGTCCGACCACGACGAGAGCAGCTCCTGATACAGGTCCTCGCGCCATTCGCAGCGGAGAAGGCGCGCGACCTTCCGGGCCTTGACGACGAGGCGATGCGCCCGGCGCGCCGTCGCTGCCTCGTCACGTGCCCACGACGCCGGGTTCCAGCGCCGCGCGTCGAGCCGGTCGATCATGTCGATGCGCTTGGCTAGCGCCAGTCGAACGGGACGCGGCACCAGCCGCAGCCGGTTCCAGATCTTGTCGAGGCCGACGTAGCGGTCGTAGCCGCCGAACAGCTCGTCGCCGCCGTCGCCCGTCAGGGCCACCGTCACCGAGTCTCGCGCGAGCGTCGACACGAGGTATGTCGGGATCTGCGACCAATCGGCGAACGGCTCGTCGTACATCGACGGCAGGCGGTCGATGACGCGCATCGACTCTTCCGCACTCAGGTAATGCTCCGTGTGGATCGTGCGCAGATGCGCCGCGACCGCCCGCGCGTGGCGTGCCTCCTCGAACTTCGGATCGAAGAAGCCGATGGAGAACGTCCGCACGGGCGTCCTGGACTGCGCCTGCATCATCGCCACGACGGTCGTGGAGTCGATGCCTCCCGACAGGAAGGCGCCGAGGGGCACGTCGGCGACCATCTGGTCGGCGACTGCGCGGCGCAGCAGCGTGTCGAGCTCGTCGATCAGCTCCGCGTCGGTCTTCACCGGCGGCCTGGCCACTCCCGCGCGAACGACATCGAGTGCCGACCAGTAGGGCGCGACGGTCGGGGTGAGACCGTCACGCGGGCGGAAGCGAAGGACCGTTCCCGGCCTGACTTTGCCGATGTCGCGATAGATGGAATAGGGCGCCGGGACGTAGCCGTACCGCATGAGGAGCGCGACGGCGCCGCGATCGATCTCCCCCTTGAAGTCCGGGTGGTGGCGCAGGGCCTTGAGCTCGGAGGCGAACACGAGCGAGTCCTCGCAGACCCCCCAGTACAGCGGCTTCTCGCCGACGCGATCGCGGGCGAGCGCGAGCTCCTGCTCTCGCACGTCCCACACGGCGATGGCGAACATGCCGGTCGCCTCGCGGAGCGTCTCGGTGATCCCCCACGCTTCGAAGCCGGCGAGGAGCACCTCGGTGTCGGACGTGCCCCGGAAGGACGCGCCCGCCGCGTGCAGGCGCTCGCGCAGCGCGCGGAAGTTGTAGATCTCGCCGTTGAACGAGATGACATACCGCCCGCTGGCCGACCACATGGGCTGCGCGCCCGTGGCGGACAGATCGAGGATCGCGAGCCGGCGGTGGCCGAGCGCGATCGGCGTGTCGGCCGGCACCCAGTGACCGTCCGCGTCCGGACCGCGGTGCGCGAGCCGGAGCGTCATCGCGCGAACCGCCTCTCTGCGAACGGATGCGGAGAGGGAGGGCGACCAGAAGCCAGCGATACCGCACATGCGATCCCCCTCGTCGGAGGTTGGCGGGGACAGGCTGTCGCCCTACTGCCCGACGGTCAAGCGCCGCGCCGGCGCGATAAACAAATGAAGTTGAACAATCTGGCGCTTCGCACGGGCGGGCGCCATACTCGACCGTCCGCCGACGCCGATGCAGCCGGGCTCGACGGGTCTCCTCCTGGAAGGACGACCGACCGAGGGGAGTGGCTACGCCGGCTCGACACGCCCGGAGTCCTCTCGAACCACACGAACTGACCGTCGGAGATCAGATGCACAGCGCACGACTTCGCCATGCCAGCCTCATGCCGGAGGCGGACGCGCGCAAAGGGTCGATCCCTGGCGGGCAAGAATTCGCCAGGCTGGTTCGCAGCGCGGCGCTCGCGCTGCTCGTGGCATGCGGCGGCGGCGACGCCGCGATCGCGCCGATCGCCCCGCCGGACGGCACCTCCGAGCTCGACGAAGCCGAGTCGCCCGGCGCGTCCCTCGTGCCGCCGAAAGTCATCGCGGCCGTCACCTACGACGGCTCAGGTGAGCTGGTGCACCCCGATGCGGCCGTGTTTCCGCAACGGTGGCAAGGAGTGCGCTATTGGGTGGCAGCCACTCCCTATCCGGCCGGCAACCCGAAGTTGGAGAACCCGTCGATCTACCAGGGGCGCACCTCGAGCGAGATGAGGGTGCCGCTCGGCGTGACGAATCCGATCGTGCCCGCCCCTTCGATCGGCCATCTGTCCGACCCGGACGTGGTCCGGGATCCGGATCGCGGCGAGCTGCGGATGTACTACCGGCAGACCGCCGGGGACGTGGATCAGCTGTTCCTCATCTCGAGCGCGAACGGCGTGCTCTGGTCGCCAGCGACGCTCGTCGCGAAGGGCTCGCGCTACGCGCTGATCTCACCGGCGGTCGTTCGCGAGAGCGAGACGTCCTGGCGCATGTGGACGGTGAACGCCTCCAGCCAGGGATGCTTCTCGCTCATCACGGAGCTCGCGCTGGAGCAGCGGCGCTCGACCGACGGCGTGGTCTGGGGCGCACGGGAGCCGGTGAAGCTCAGCCTCCCGGGTCGCGTGCCGTGGCACTGGGACGTGCAGTTCGTTCCCGCGAAGGGTGAGTACTGGGCGCTCGTCGCCGCCTACCCCGAGGGCACGACGTGCTCGCAGACGTCGGTCTACTTCGCGCGCAGCGCCGATGGCACGACCTGGAACGTCTCGCCATCGCCACTGCTCAGTCGTGGCGAGGTCGACGCGATGCGCGATCTGGTCTACCGGTCGTCGTTTCATTACCACGTAGGGAGCGACGCGGTGTCGGTCTGGTTCTCCGGCGCCCGCCTCGAGGGCCGAACCTTTCGCTACGCCGTGGCGTCGGCGCGATACCCGTACGCGGAGCTGCTGCGCCGCGTGAATGGCGGAACACCGATGATCCTCGGCCGCGAGGGCTCGTCGACGGTCTCCGCCGAGCTCAGGGCGGCCCGCGACGCGTTCGAGCGTGATTTCCCCTGACATTCCCGCAACGGCTGGGCGGCGGCCCGGAAGCTCGTCTCCTGACGCGCCCGAGGTGCTGCGCGTCGATGCCCGTCCGCTGTACATTGAATGCGCCTAGCCTCGCCGCGGGCGCCCCTTCCCCTGGAGCGGCGCGACCTTCTCGCCTGAGCGCATGACTCAGCTCATCACGTCACGCCCCTTCACCGACTCGGTCGGCGTGCAGTGGACGGTGCGGGAGATCGGCAGCCCCTCGCTGACGACGACGTTGGCGAAGGTGCTGGAGAAGGACCGACGCCGCGGTGGCTGGCTCGTGTTCGAGTCGACCGACGGCGACAAGCGCCGGCTGGCGCCCTATCCCCCCGACTGGCGAACGATGTCGACGTTCGAGCTCGAGCGCTGGTGCATGAAGGCGACGCGGGTGCCGCCCGCGCCCGCTCGGCGCGCCCAGGACTAGCGCTCGACGAGGTCCGCGTACTCCGGATGTCGCTGAACGTACGCGGCGACGAAGGGGCACGACGCGATCACCTTGACGCCTTCGCGTCGCGCGAAGTCGAGCGCGGCTTCGGCGAGCGCGGCGCCATAGCCCTGCCCCTCCGACGCATCGGGAACCTCGGTGTGCAGCATCTCGAGCGCACCGCCCCGGCGTGCGTAGGCGAGAAGCGCGGTGCCCGCGTCGGTGCGGATCTCGAAGCGCCCTCGGACGGGATCGTGCGAGACGGCCGTGGTATCGGGCATTGTGCGGGCTACGGTGTCATGAGGTGACCTGCGACCCGTCCCTCATGCAACCTCCGCGCTCGGAGCGCTCAGGTCCCGGCGTACCACTCGTAACCCTGATCGCTCCAGTACCCTCCGTTGCGCATGGGCATGAAGACGACGCGAGTGAGGTACTTGGTGTTCTTGTAGCCGAGCTTCACCGGCGAATGCACGCGCGCCGGGGCGCCGTGACCGGGCGTGAGCAGATAGCCGTCCATCCCGTACGCCACGAGCGTCTGAGGGTGCATCGCGCTCTCCATGTCCCAGCTCTCGTGGTAGCCCTTGTCGAATCCCGCGAAGTCGACGAACTGCGCGTCGTCGGTGATCCCGGCAGCGCGCGCGAGATCGCTCACGCGAACTCCCGACCAGGTCGCCCGCGCGTTCCAGCCTTCGACGCAGAAGTGATCGACCTTCTGGGTCACGCGGGGGAGCTTCTGGAGATCGTCGAGCGTGAGCGAGAGCGGTCGCCGTACGGCGCCCGAGACCTCGAGCCGCCAGACCCCGCTCGCCGCCGGATCCCACACCGGGACGCGGGGCGAGATGAAGTATTTGGGGAAGCTCTTTCCGGCGACAGGCGTGTCCGCGGCGAGCCGATTCATCGCCGAGTGCCGGAACAGTCCGCCCTCGATGCGCTCGTTGCCGCGCTCCGCCAGCCGCAGCAGCGACTGCGCGGCCTGTGGATTCTTGTCGCACGCCGCCAGGATCGACCCGGTGATCGAGGCGGCCGAGACCGTGAGGAAGCGCCGTCGGTCGATGGTCATGCGCGTGGCGGCTCGCCGGGCGAGGTCGTGCGGGCCCGGCCGAAGAGGTGAAGGAACGGCCGCGCGTTGCGCGCCTCGGGAGATCGCGCGCGGTCGTACCAGCCGGTGACGATCGCGCGCATCGCGTACGGATCCACGGTGAGCACCATGAACACGTGGACGAGCGCGAGGAGCAGCAGCAGGCCCATCGACACGAAGTGGACGAAGCGGGCCCACTTGTAGTTCACGAACAAGGCGGTGAGAAACGAGAGTGAGACGGGCTTCCAGATCGCCAGCCCGCTCAGGACGAGCACGATGCCGAGCGCCGCCATCACGAAGTACGTCGTCTTCTGCAGCGCGTTGTGCTTCCCCTGCCTCGGGTGATCCTTCCGCACGAAGAGGTAGAACTTCAGCATCTCCAGCGCGTCGCGCCCGTCGCCGCGCCGCGGCACGATGTCGCGCCACTCACCGTGGAAGAAGAGGAAGCCGAGGTAGAGCAGGCCGTTCGCGACGAGCAGCCACATGCCGGCGAAGTGCCAGTGGCGCGCGCCGGCGAGCCATCCCCCGAGGGTGAGCCAGCCGGGGATCGGCGTACCCTCCCACGGGTTCAGTGGGAAGGTCTCGCCGGGCCGAGCGAACGCGGGATGCGCGTTGAAGATGCGCATGCCGCTCCCCGCCATGATGATCACCGCGACGACGTTGACCCAGTGCGTCAGTCGGACGATCCAGTGATTGCGCTTGACGAGGGGAGCCACGTGGGCGACTGGCGAGAGAGGATCAGGTAGTGTGCATCCGGGCGGGCACCGGCGGAACCACGCCGCTCGTGACGAGATACGGTCGAAGCCGTCGAGCGGATCTCAGACGCTGCCGGGCGTGGCCAGATCGCACGGGTGGATCGCGAGCCCCTGCTCCACCTGGAGCGTGGCGTGGGCGATGCCGAAGCGGTCGCGGAGCTGCCGGGTGGCGGTGGCGAGCAGCGCGTCCTCTCCGCCGTGGCAGGGCCGAATGAGGTGCGCCGTCAGTGCGACGTCGGTCGTGCTCATCCCCCAGATGTGGAGGTCGTGCACCTCGACCACGCCCTCGAGGTCCCGGAGCATCGCTTCCACCTCGATCGGATCGATGCCGGCGGGCACGGCGTCGAGTGCGAGGTTCACGGAATCTCTCGCCAGCCCCCAGGTGCTCCAGGTGATCAGCGCCGCGAGCAGCAGCGAGACGACCGGGTCGATCCACAACAGCCCCGTCGCCGCGATGGCGAGCCCCGCCACCACGACGCCGGCCGACGCGGCCGCGTCGCCGAGCAGGTGGAGGAAGGCGCCGCGGATGTTGAGGTCGTGATGCCGCCCGCGCATGAACGCGAGCGCGGTGCCCAGGTTGATGACGATGCCGACCGTGGCAACGATGGACACGATCCCCGCGGCGATCGGCGCCGGGTGTCGCAACCGCTCGATCGCCTCGACGATGATGGCGCCGACGGCGATGAGCAGGATGCCCGCGTTGGCGATCGCGGCGAGGATGGAGAACCGTCGCATGCCGTACGTGCGCCGCGGCGTCGGCTCGCGTCGGGCGAGCACCGTGCCGGCCCAGGCGAGCACGAGTCCCAGGACGTCGCCGAGATTGTGTCCCGCGTCGGCGATGAGGGCGAGCGAGTGGGTGCGCAGGCCGAACACGAGCTCGGCGACCACGAACGCCACGTTCAGCCCGACGCCAATCGCGAACGCGCGGTTGAAGCTCGCGGGTGCGTGGGCATGAGAGTGGCCGTGATGGTCGTGCGGGTGCCCGTGCGCGTGGTGGTGCCCGTGCCCGTGCTCGTGCGCGTGGACGTCGTGCGGCGCCGCTCCCATATCCGGATATTACCGTGGCGCGGGCGTTGCGGCCACGCGCGGCGCGACCGCGGAGCACCGGCGCCTCGAGGCAGGCCCGTGGAGCGAGACCGTCGCCGCCTCTCGCCCGCGCGCGATGGCGCGGCCGCGAAGTCGAGCCGTCAGCGCGGCGCGATCACCGCACACGCGATGCGGCCGCCGCTGTTGCCCGACGGGTCGGTCCGCTGATCGTCCGCCGCCGCATGCACGACGACGGCGCTACCGTCGGCGTCGAGCAGCGACGCGGCCTCGCGGCCGAGCGTGACGCGTGACGAGGTCAGTCGAACCGTCGCGCGACCGTCGGCGCCGACGACCAGATTCGGAAGGTCGCCCGCGTGCGGACCGTCGGGACTCTCGAGGCCGTGCTTCCGCGACGCCGGGTTGAAGTGCGCACCGGCCGAGGCGAACGCACCCGACCCGTCGCATTGCCCGACGGCGTGGAAGTGGATGCCGTGGGTGCCCGCGGGGAGCCCCTGCAGCTCGCCTTCGATCGTGAGCGGCTGGCCGGGGGCGTCGCGCAGCGTCAGAGTGCCGACGTCGCGCCCGCCCGCGTCGGCCAGGGCCGCCGTCGCGCGCCGCCCGTCGCCCACGGCGGGCCGGCACGCGGCGAGGAGGAACAGCGAGAGCGCGACGGTCGTCCGCGCGGCGCGATCTGATGCACGTGACATGGGATGGCGAGTGCGAAGGTGATGCGCACCCCAGCGCAGAACTCGCGCCAGGGACCACGCGCGGGCTCGGCGGCTACAGCATTCGCTTGAGCCGCATCGCGACGAGCAGCGTGAGCGAGAGCAGCACCTGCAGACCCACCATGATCTCGAAGCCGTACGGATGACGCGCGAGGGGAATGTGCTCGAAGTTCATGCCGTACACGCCCGCGATCACCACGAAGGGGATGCTCAGCGCGCCGAACACGGCCAGTCCCTTCGTGACGCCCCCGAGCCGGTTCGACACCTGCGACAGGTAGCTGTCGAGCGTGCTGCTCAGCAGGTCGCGGTAGCTGTCGAGTGCGTCCGTGATCCGCAGCATGTGGTCGTACACGTCGCGATAGTAGAGCTGCACCTCGGGGGGGAGGAAACGCGACGGACGATTGGTGAGCTGGCTGAGGACGTCGCGCTGCGGCGCGAGATACCGGCGGAGCGAGATGACGAGCCGCTTCACCTGGAAGATCTCGTGCAGCAGCCGGTCGTCGAAGTGGCCGAAGACGCGCTGCTCCATGTCGTCGACGAACTCGTCGAGCTGGTCGAGCACCGGGAAATACGCGTCCACCGCCAGGTCGAGCACCTGGTGCGCCACACGCGCCGGTCCGCGCTCGAGCAGGTCGGGATTGGCCTCGATGCGATCGACGAGGGCCTGGACCGCGGGGAGCGTCTCGAGATGCGCCGTGACGACGGC
>DASTSX010000256.1:0-2273 GCA_035760455.1 Gemmatimonadaceae bacterium
GTCCTCCACCCGCCACCATCGCTCGTATGCCGCCAAAGTACGCCAAGCTCGCCGGCCTCGGCGCCTTCGCCGCGTGCGCCGGCATCGCCGCGCTGTTCCTGCTCTTCGTCTACGGCACGCGGCCCACCGAGTCGGCGGGGATGGACGGCACCACGCGCTTCCTGTCGTGGCTCGGCGTCGCCGGCGTGCTGCTGGCGCTGCTTGGAGTCCACGTGCTGCTCGGCCGCCGGCTGCTCTCGGTGGCGCGCGGGGATCGGCCCCCCGCCTGACCGCTAGCGGCCGGTGGTCGCGGGTGCGCGCGGTCGGGCGAACACCTGCGCGTGGTAGGTCCGGCCGCTCTTCGAGCGCGCCATCCCCACCCCCGTCTCGGTGTAGCGCGCGGACAGGATGTTCGAGCGATGCGCGGTGCTGGTCATCCATCCCGCCATGAGCGCCGCGCCGCTCGTATAGCCCTCGGCGACGTTCTCACCCACCGCGCGGTACGTGTAGCCGACCAGGCGCAGCCGCGAGGCGAGCGTCGGGTAGCGCGCGTTCGGCAGGTCGTGCGCGAGCTTGCCGGCCGCCGCCATCTGCTCGGCGTGCAGCTGCGCGGCGCGCGCCAGCTCAGGGTTGCGCCGCAGCGGGGTCAGGCTCGCCCGGGCGCGCTCGCGATTCGTCAGCAGGAACACCGTGTCGATGATCGTGATCAACGACCGCGACGGCGGGGCCGGCCGTGCTGTGGGCCTCGGCGTCGGCGGCGGGGCCTCGGCGACGGGCTCGGGGGTGGGCGCGGGCGGGGGCGTCGTCCGGCTGCAGGCGGCGATCAACACCACGAGCAGTGCCGCCCCGCGCACTGCGAGAAGACGCGCTCGAGCCTCGTGCATCAATCGACTCGATAGTAGTGCCGGATGCAGCTCTCCACGGCGCGCTCCGCGATGGGAACGTCGTCGCCGTCGATCGCCTCCTCGATGACGCGCTTGGCGTCGATCAGCATGCGCTCGGGGGGAACCCCCTGGCGCCTCAGCGCGCGACAGAAATGCGCCGCCGCCGCCTCCACCTCGCCGAGGAACTCGCGCGAGCGGTGCGACTTGATGAGCGCCTGCCGAAACGTCTCCTCGACGACCGCGGTGTGTGATTCGGGCGCGGGGTCGACCGGCTCGTAACGAGATGCCACGAATGGAGCTCCCTCTTCAGGCCGAGCCCGTACTTGGCACGACTCGTTCCACGGAGCGGGAGCGAGCCCTACTGCCGGCACGCCGCCCTCGGGTCGGGCTTCGGCTTGTCCACCACCAGCCGATCCTGCCGATTCGCGATCCCGACGCCGACGTCGTGCACGAACTGCGCGACCCGCGCCAGATGCCCGTAGTCGATGTACTGCGGCTCGTCCGTGACCTGGTGGTAGTCGGTGTGGTAGCCGAGCGAGAAGTACGCGATGGGGATGCCGTACCGGGCGTACATGTAGTGGTCGCTGCGGCAGTAGCGGTTGAGCGGGTGCCCGTTCGCGTCGAACGTCGGATCGATGTCCATTCGCGGCGTGCGGGCGGCGTTCACCGAATCCACCAGGTCGCCGAGCTGCGTCGAGAGGCGTCTGACGCCGATGATCTGCACGTTGTTGGGGCCGCGCCCCATGGCGTCGGTCGGCTTGCCGCGCCCCACCATGTCCATGTTGAGCTGCGCGACGATGGAATCGCGCGGCACGGTCGGATGATCGGTGAACCACTGCGATCCCCACAGCCCCTTCTCCTCGCCCGTGTGCGAGACGAACAGCATCGACCGGCGCGGCTGGCGCCCCGACCGCGCGAGCGACTCGGCGATCTCGAGCAGCGCGACGGTGCCCGAACCGTCGTCGTCGGCGCCATTGTAGACCGAGTCCGGGCGCGCGCCGCCGTGGGCGCGCGAGAGGCTGTCGCGCAGCGCGGTGATGCGCTCCGCCTCCGCCGGAGTGACCGCACGCAGCGTGTCCTGCGCGCCCTGCCGGCGAGCCACCTGATTGAACGCGAGCACCGAATCGTGGTCGAAGACGCGCGTGCTCAGCCCGACGTGGTCGTTGTGCGCGCCGACCGCGACGTACTGGCCGCGGCGCTCCGGATCGCTGCCCCGCAGGATGCCGATGACGTTCCGGGACGGGTACCGCGCCGGTGTGTCGACGAAGCCGACGGTGCCGGAGACCACGCGCCCCTCGTGACCGACGGCGAGCGAGTCGAGCGACGCGACGCCAAGGAGCGCGCGGGCGGCGTCGGGGGTGATCAGCAGCGACAGCGGCGTGGGCGTCGGAAGCGCGTGGTCCGCTCGCA
>DASTSX010000257.1:0-4281 GCA_035760455.1 Gemmatimonadaceae bacterium
ATGTCGCCCTTGGCGGCAAGATCGTCCCCTTCGCGGGCTACGAGATGCCGGTCCAGTACGCCACCGGGATTACGGCGGAGCATCGAGCGGTGCGGGAGGGCTGCGGCATCTTCGACGTCTCGCACATGGGCGAGTTCTGGATCACGGGCGATCGCGCCGTCGATTTCGTCAACCACGTGACGACGAACGACGTCGCCGCGCTCGCCGTCGGGCAGGTGCACTACTCCACGATCCTCAACGACCGCGGCACGATCGAGGACGACTGCCTCGTCTATCGCTTCGCCGACCGGATCATGATGGTGGTGAACGCGAGCAACGCGGCGAAGGACTTCGCCCATATCGCGCCGCACGCCGCGCAATTCGGGGCGAGCGTGCGAGACGCCAGCGACGACATGGCGCTGCTCGCCGTGCAGGGGCCGAAGGCGGCCGAGATCCTTCAGGGATTGACCTCGGTCGATCTGAGCGCGATCCGCTACTACCACTTCGCCGGGGGCGCGGTGGCCGGCCACGACGCGATCGTCAGCCGCACCGGGTACACCGGGGAGGACGGCTTCGAGCTGTACGTCCCCAACGAGTCCGCGGTCGCGCTCTGGAACGCGATCGTCAACACGGGCCGCGTCGTACCGTGCGGACTCGGCGCGCGCGACACGCTGCGTCTCGAGATGGGGATGGCGCTCTACGGCAACGACATCGACGACACCACCACGCCGCTCGAGGCTGGCCTCGCGTGGCTGGTGAAGCTGGGCAAGGGCGACTTCGTCGGACGTGACGCGCTCGTCGCGCAGAAGGAGCGTGGGCTCACGCGGCGGCTCGTCGGCTTCACGATGGCCGAGCGCAACTTCCCGCGACACGGCTATCCCGTGTTCGCCGACGGCCAGCCGAGCGGTGTCGTGTGCAGCGGAACCATGAGCCCCACCCTCGGGATTCCCATCGGCACGTGCTACCTCCCGCTCGCCGCCGCGAAGGAAGGCACGTCGTTCGAGATCGAGATCCGTGGCAAGCGCGTCCCCGCCACGGTGACGAAGCCACCCTTCTACAAGCACGCGTCCCATCTCTGACGAGGCCCCTGCGCCAGGAGCGCCCATGCGGGTGGCGGTGCTGACGATCTCCGACGCGACGTCGCGCGGTGCGCGGGCCGACGGCTCGGGTGACGCGATCGTCGAGTGGATCGAGGCCATCGACGGCCTGCTCGCCGCGCGTGCCGTCGTGAGCGACGACGTCGTGCCCATCGCTCGGCAACTCCTCGCGTGGTGCGACGGCGACGTCGCCGACCTCGTGCTCACCACCGGCGGCACGGGGCTCAGCCCGCGCGACGTCACGCCGGAAGCGACGCGTGCCGTGATCGAGCGCGAGGCGATCGGGATCGCCGAGCGGCTGCGCACCGTCACCGGCGCGACCTTTCCGCGCGCCGCGCTCAGCGGCGGCGTGGCCGGCGTGCGCAATCGGACGCTCGTCGTGAACCTCCCCGGGTCCACGCGCGGCGTGCGCGAGATGCTCGCGGCGCTGGAGCCCATCGTCGAGCACGCGGTGGACATCGTGCGCGGCGCCGCGACCGACCACGGCGCCGGAGGCCGGCCATGAAAGTCCTCATCACGCTCCACGACGTCGAGCCGGCCGTGCGCCTCAACGCGCGCCTCGAGGGCGAGGGGATCGACACCGTCCTCGTGAGCCCCCTCGACGACGTCCGCGCCGAGATCAAGCGCGCGAAGCCGACCCTCATCGTCCTGACTGGTGATCTCACCGACCCTGCCAACGTCGCGCTGCTGCGCGAGCAGCTCTGGGCTGGCGTGCCCGTCGTCGGCCTCGATGGCGACGACCCGACGCAGCGGGAGCGCCTCCGCGCGCTCGGCTTCGTCGAGCTCTTCCCCAAGCCCATCGCCGTCGACGACGTCGCCGGCAGCCTCCGGCGCTTGATGGAGCGACATGCGCTGCAGGAGGCCACGGGGTTGATCGGCGAGAGCGAGCCGCTCCGCGAGGTGATGGTCAAGGTCGAGCAGATGGCGCCCGTCTCGAGCACGGTGCTCATCGAGGGGGAGAGCGGCACCGGGAAGGAGCTCGTCGCGCGGGCGCTGCGCGCGCTCAGCCCGCGGCGCAACAAGCCGTTCATCGCCGTCAACGTCGGCGCGCTCCCGGAGACCCTGTTGGAGAGCGAGCTGTTCGGGCACGAGAAGGGCGCGTTCACCGGGGCCGCCGAGCGCCGGCTCGGCCGCTTCGAGCTGGCCGACGGGGGAACGCTCTTTCTCGACGAGATCGGCGAGATCCCGCAGGCGACCCAGGTCAAGCTTCTGCGGGTGCTGGAGGAGCGGGAGTTCACGCGCGTCGGCGGCGTCGCGTCGATCAACGTGGACGTGCGCGTGATAGCGGCGACCAACCGCCCGCTGCGCGAGCACGTCGAGGAGGGGGGCTTCCGGTCGGACCTGTACTACCGCCTCAACGTGCTGAGCATCTATCTGCCGCCGCTGCGCGAGCGTCCGAGCGACATCCCGCTGCTCGTGCGCCGGTTCATCCGCGACCTCTCGGCGCAGCACGACCGGCCGTTCCCCGGACTGTCGGCGGACGCCATGGCGCTACTCGTCGAGTATCCGTGGCCGGGCAACGTCCGGGAGCTGCGGAACCTCGTCGAGAGCATGGTCGTGCTGTCGCACGGCCGGGAGATCGGACCCGAAGATCTCCCGAGACAGATCAGGGAAGGGGGGAACGCCCGTTTCCTGCCCGTCCACACCGGCCCCGTGGTGCGCGGCGCCGAGCGCGCGGACGGGCGGGAGCTCGAGTTCATCCTCCGGAGCCTGCTCGATCTCAAGCTGCAGGTCGAGGACCTGCGGCGGCGCATCGACGACGGGCCGCCGCACGCCGTGGGCGCGCCGCGGGGCGGGTTCATCGGGGAGGTGCCGGCGCCCGGGCGATTCGTCGAAGCGGGGACGGCGCCGGTTTCGGCCATCGGGCCCCGTGACGAAAGCCCCCCTCCGAACGTCGTCAGCATAGCGCCCGGGACGAAGATGACGGAGGTGGAGCGCGCCGTCATCGAGGCCGCGTTGAAGGAGACCCGGGGGAACAGGAGGCGGGCGGCCGAGCTCCTGGGGATCGGAGAGCGGACGCTGTACCGGAAGATCAAGGAGTACCGGTTGCCGGAATTGGAGTTCTCGCTTGACTGAGATTCCGGCAAGTGAAATATTGGCAAGCACCTACCCATAGCGAGCCGATGAGGGCCCGCTACCCCCGCCCCGGAGCACGGTGGCGCCCCGCCTGGTAGTACCCCTCCCGCAGTGCCCCCCGTAGTGCCCCCCGTAGGATCCCCAGCAGTCCCTCCCCTCCGTGAACCCCAGCCAGAGCTGATGGTGCCGGCGAAGCCCTTTGGCGCCCCACCGCTGTCCCCTCCGCGTGCGATGGACGCGATCTCGCCCATTGCGGGCACCGTGCTGCCGATCGAGCGCGCGGAGGAATTGCTGCAGACGCTGCCGGGCGTGCTGAACGTGCGGATCGTGAGCGGCTCCACCGGCGAGGTGAGTGAGGTGCACATCCTCACCACCACCGAGGTGAGCCCGAAGCAGACGGTGCGCAACGTGGAGAGCGCGCTGCTCGCGCATCTGGGGATGCGGGTGAGCCACAAGAAGATCAGCGTGGCGACGAGCGAGGGCCCCGCGGCGGAGGCATTCCGCGCGGCGCGCATGGCGACGCCGGTGGTGGGGATGGCCACGGTGGCCGCCGCGCCCGCGGCGGCGTCGGACGAGTTCCCCGCGACGCAGCAGAGCGCACGCCGGCGGCTGTACTTCGAGGACGTCGAGGTGCGGCGTTCACGCACGAGCGGGATGATGTGCCGCGTCACGCTGCGCCGCGGCGAGGAGATCTACATCGGTGAGGCCGAGGGCGTGGAGAGCGACCGGCTGCGGACGGAGACGGCGGCGCGTGCCGCGGTCGCGGCGGTGGCGAAGGCGGGCATCGAAGGGCGGTCACTCGCCTTCGAGGGCGCGCGGCTCATCGGTGCGTTCGACCGCGAGTTCGTGTTCGTTGCCCTGACGACGCGCGTCGGACGCGAAACGACGTTGTTGACGGGGACGGCGCAAGTGAAGGACGGGATCGAGACGGCAACGGTGCTGGCGGTCCTGGATTCGACCAATCGGTGGATGGAGTACTGAGGATCACGAGAGTAGGGAATCGATCGACCCTTTTGCCGGAGCGGACATTAGCGAAGCGGAACTGACATCTAGCGGAGCCAACACCTTGGACTGTCGTGGGCGACCACGACTTTCGATTGGCGGAGGTGACGCAAATGCGGTTCCTACT
>DASTSX010000258.1:0-3022 GCA_035760455.1 Gemmatimonadaceae bacterium
GACGAACTCGATGTAGTCGAGATCGTTCGGCCGCCGATAGATGCCGCTCGTCACGAAGACGTCTTTGCGGCCGTCGTTGTCCAGATCGGCGAGCAGCGCGGCCCAGCTCCAGTCGGTGGCGTGCACGCCCGCGAGGAAGCCGACGTCGCTGAACCGGTCCTGACCGCGATTCCACTGCAGCGTGTTGCGCGCGAACTGCGGGTGATAGCCGGCACGCAGCCGTTGCGTGAACAGGTCGAAGTCCTCCGAGCTGGCCGAGGTCTTCAGGATGCTCTCGCGGTCGGGGAGCATGTCCACCACGAGCACGTCGGGCAGCCCGTCGTTGTCGACGTCCGCCGCATCGACGCCCATCGAGAACCGGCTCGTGTGGGCGGTCGCGCGGGCGATCGATTCCGAGAAAGTGCCGTCGCAGTTGTTGCGATAGAGGAAATCGTTCTCCTGGAAATCGTTGGCCACGTAGATGTCGGGGCAGCCGTCGGCGTCGAGATCGCTCACCACGACGCCGAGCCCGAAGCCCTCGAACCCGCCGTAGATTCCCGCCTCCGCGCTCACGTCGACGAAGCGGCCTCCGTCGTTGCGGTAGAGTCGGCCTCCGCCGCGCACGCTGCGGACGCTGCGCTTCGCGGCGGCGATCATCGAGCGGTCGTCGTGGGTCGAGAAGCTGAGCACGAACAGGTCGAGGTCCCGGTCGGCGTCGTAGTCGAAGAACGCCGCCTGGGTGGAGTAGCCCTGCTGATCGATGCCGTACTCGCGCGCGCGCTCGGTGAACGTACCGTCCCCGTTGTTGACGTAGAGCGCGTTGCGGCCGCGGAGCGCCAGGTAGCTCACGGTGGAGACGTAGATGTCGAGGCGGCCGTCGCCGTTCACGTCGGCCATCGTCACCCCCGTCTTCCACCCCGAGGGACCGCTCACGCCCGCGCGATCGGTCACGTCCTCGAATCGGTAGCCGCCGCGGTTCAGGTAGAGCCGGTTCGACCCGAGGTTCGACGTGAAGTAGAGATCCGGCCGTCCGTCGCCGTCCACGTCGCCGGCCGCGACGCCGCCGCCGTTGTAGTAGTACAGGAAGTTCAGTATGTTGACCGCCGTGTCGTCGGGGACGCGGTTCTCGAACGTGACACCGGTCGTCGATGGCGTGAGGCGCTCGAACAGCGCCGGGGGCTCGGCCCTGCGCCGACACCCGACGAGCGCCAGCGCGAGCACGACGACGCACCCGAGCCGCGTGAGCGAGGATCCCACCATGTCCCACACGTCAGGTCGCACCTTCGCATCGTCCGCCGCCCGCTCGCGGCGTGGCGGCACCCTGCTCCTCGCCGCGCTGCTGGCCGGCTGCTCGCACCAGGGGCCACGCACCACCGACGCGCCCACGCCGACGACGCCGGCGCGAGCTCCGCAGGTCGTGACCGCCGCCGACATCAGACAATCTCCCAACGAGCCGATCGAGCAGCAACTGATGGCCCGCACGCCGGGCGTGGTGATCGGCCGCACCTCCGATGGGAGCCTCACCATCCGCATCCGCGGAGGCGCGTCGTCGTTGCGCGGCAACAACGCGCCCCTGTACATCGTCGACGGCGTGCCGTTCTCTCCCAGCACGGACGGCGGGCTCTCCGGGCTGAACCCGCACGACATCTCGTCGATTCGCGTGCTCAAGGACGCCGCCGACATCACGATGTACGGCATTCGCGGCGCGAACGGGGTGATCGTCATCAAGACCAAGCACGCGCGCCAGTGACTGCCACGCGGTCCTGACGCCAGGCGGGCACGCGGCGCGCTCGGCTAGCGGGCGCCGCGCGGCGCCGCGGCCCGCGCGGCCTCCGATGCGCCGGCCAGCCGGCTCGGGGCTCGTCGCGGGCGAAACAGCAGCGGCCGATCGTTGTTCCGGCTCACGAGGTACATGTCCCCCGCGGCGGTCCGGACACGCTGGATGTCGCGCGCCTGGCCGGGCACGGAGAATCCGCTCTCCCCGGCGCGCGACGGGGCGAAGCCGCCCTTCCCGTCGCCGCGCATCAGCAGGCCGAAGCTCGAGACCATCCCCCCGATCTCCGGCCTGAACCCGTCGAAGTTGCCGGCCATGAGCAGGTCGACGTGGCGATCGCCGTCCACGTCGGTCGCGAGGATGCCGAGGACGGGTGCGAGCTGCGCCTCGTCGGCGAGCGGCACGAGCGCGAATCGCCCGCCACCGTCGTTGCGCACCAGCGTCGTGGCGAAGGTGTACGTGTGCCGCACCACGGCGTTCCCGAGCTCGGTCGGGCTGAAGACCTGCTCGAGCGACGCGCCGGCGTACGACGCGTACGTGGGAAAGCGGGCCGAGAGTCGAGGCAGCGCGCGGAGCAGATCGTCGCGCAGCGAGACGATCTGCCGTCTTCCCTGACTCGACGTCGTGAGGATCTGCTCGAACGCGCCGTTCTCGTCGAAGTCCTTCACGACCATCGTCATCGGCTCGGTTGCGCTCGCGCGGAGGCCGCCGTTCGTCCCCGCGTTCCCGACGATGAAGTCCACGCGCCCGTCGCCCGTAAAATCGCCCGCGACGATCCGCGTCCACCAGCCGTCGCTCTTGTCGAGACCGGGCACGGCGAGACGCTCGAGCCGACCGCTCCCCACGTTCCGGAACACGGTGATCGGCATCCACTCGCCGACCACGATCAGGTCGAGCCGTCCGTCGCCATCCACGTCGCGCCAGCAGCCGTCGGTGACCATGCCGACGCGCTCGAGCGCCGGCGCCCGCTCGGCGATGACGTTCGTGAATCGCCCACGGCCGTCGTTTCGCAACAGGAGACTCCGCGGCGACACGCCGTAGCGCCAGGGCTCCACGCGGCCGCCCACGAACAGGTCGATCGCCCCGTCGCCGTCGTAGTCGGCCGCGGCCACGCGCGAGCCGCTCGAGAACTCCGGCGGCAGCGAATACTCGGACGGCGCGCCGGCGCTGCAGGACCGCCTCTACCTCAACGATGGTCGAGGCCACCTGCGCCGCGCGACCGGCGCGCTGCCGGCGGAATTCTCGAGCGGTTCGCGCGTCGCCGCCGCC
>DASTSX010000259.1:0-7266 GCA_035760455.1 Gemmatimonadaceae bacterium
GCTGCCGTCGATGCGGATGCGCCCGCGCGTCGGCCGGTGGAACGCGGCGAGGAGGCCGAGCAGCGTGCTCTTCCCCGAGCCGCTCGGCCCCACGAGGGCCGTGGTCGAGCCGGCGGGGACGGCGAAGCTCACGTCGCGCAGCGCGGGGACGCCGGCGCGGTACTCGAACGTCACGGCCTCCACCGCCACCGCACCGCGCAGCCGCTCGTGCGGCTCGCCGCGCTCGGCGCGTCCGTCTTCCGTCGGCTCGTCGAGCAGCTCGCGCGCGCGCTCGAGCCCCGCGAGCGCGTCGGAGAGCTGCGTTCCCACCTGCGCCACCTGGATGAGCGGCGCGACGACGAGCCCGGTGAACAGCGCGTACATCGCGAGGTCGCCGAGGGTGAGCGAGCCGGCGAGCACGGCGCGCCCCCCGGCGAAGATGAGCGTCCCGCCGATCAGGCCGACGGAGAGCGCGGTGAGCGCGCCCACCGCCGCCCACCCCGCGAGCGTCACCTCGGTGAGCCGCAGCATGCGGTGCACCCCGCGCGCGAAGATGAGGTCCTCGCGCCGCTCGGCGACGTACGCCTTGAGCACGCGGATGCCGCCGAGCGCCTCGTTGAGCCGGCCGGCGACGCGCGCGAACTCCATGCTCCGCTCGCGGTTGATCGGGCGGAGGCGCGCGAACGCGAAGCCGACGCCGCCACCGATCGCGGCCAGGAAGAGCAGCATGACGCTCGTGATGCGCCAGTCGATCCAGAACAGCACGCCGAGCGCCGCCGACGCCGTGACGAGCCCGCCGAGGAGCTGCACGAAGCCGGAGCCGAGCAGGTTCCGGATGCCGTCCGGATCGTTCATGATGCGCGACGCGAGCGCGCCGACCTGCGTCGCGTCGAACCGTTCGACGGGGAGCCGCAGCACGTGCTTCGCGAGCCGGCGCCGCATCTCGGCCACGGCGCGCTGCGCGGCGGTGCCGAGCACGCGCGCGAGGGCGTAGCCCGTCGCCGCCTGCACGATCGTCGCGCCGACGACGATCGCCGCGAGCGGAAGGAGCAGGTCGCCGCGCCGTTCGACGAGCACGTGGTCGATGAAGTACTTCGACGACGCGGGGAGGACGAGGCCAGCGAGGCGGCTGACGAGGGTGAAGAACACCCCGGCCGCGATGTACACGCGATGCTTGCGCAGGAGCAGCCGCAGCTCGCGCCATCCGCGCGCCGAGCGCTCTCCGCTGGCGCTCTCCGCCTCGAGCATCTCCTCGGGCTTGGGGAGGCGGTCGCCGCGCGGGAACATCCGCATGGGTGCGGTCATGGGCTGCGGAGAGTTGGTTGGATTGATCGGGGGTTCGTGGGCGTTTCCCACGAACTCGCGATCCAACCAGCCAACTCACTCGGGTTGGCTGCGGTCACGCTGCCGCCGGCGTGAAGTCCGCCATCCACGGCGCGCTGCGCTGGGTGATCCAGCGGATCAGCGAGGCGAGCCCGATGCCGATCACCGCGATGACGACGAGGATCGCGTAGAGGTGATCGATCCGGAACGTCTGCCACGACAGCCAGAGCATCGCGCCGATGCCAGTGCGCGAGCCGACCATCTCGACGCCGATGGTGGAGTGGAACGCGGCGTTCGCCGAGAGCCGGAGCCCGGTGAGCATGAGCGGCATGCTGCCGGGGAGCAGCACGTGCACGAACATCTGCCGGCGGCTCGCCCCGTAGTTGCGCGCCAGCTCGAGGTGGACGGGATTCATTCCGCGCACCCCCGCCACGGTGTTGAGCAGCATCGGGAAGAACGCGCCGAGCGCCACGCCGGCGAGCTTCGACGACTCGCCGACACCGAGCACGACGATCAACAGTGGGAAGAAGGCCAGACGTGGGATGGGATGCAGCGCGGCCACCACCGGATCGACGATGCGCCGCAGCCGCTTCGACGTCCCCATCGCGAGGCCGAGCACGACGCCGACGCCGGCGCCGCAGAGCAGGCCGAGCGTGATGCGCGACAGCGTCGCACCGAGGTTCGCCAGCAGCGTGCCCCCGGCGAGCATCTGGCCGAGCGATACCGCCACGCGCGACGGCGCGGGGACGAAGAGCCCTACGTCGGCGCCGCTCCGGACGAGCAGCTCGAGGCCGGCGAGGATGGCGAGCCACACGAAGAAGAAGCGCACGGACCAGCGCACCGGCAGCGCGGCGGGCACGGTCGCCTGGCCGGTCCCCGTCGGGACGCCGCTCATCGCGCCGTCATCGCTCGGTGGGCTCGTCGAGCAGGCGCCACACGTCCTCGACGATCGCGCGCGTCTCGGCGGCATCACGACGCAGGTCGCGCGGCCGCTCGAATGGCACCGCGATGTCGGCGAGAATGCGTCCCGGTCGCCCGGACAGCACGACGACGCGGTCGCCGAGCAACACGGCCTCATCGATGTCGTGCGTGACGAACACCACCGTGCGGCGGTCGGCGGCCCAGATGCCGAGCAGCTCCCCCTGCATGCGGCGCCGCGTCTGTGCGTCGAGCGCGCCGAAGGGCTCGTCCATCAGCAGGAGCGGCGCGTTCACCACCATCGCACGGCCGATCCCGAGACGCTGTCTCATTCCCACGGACAGCTCGTGCGGGAAGTGGCCGGCGAACGCGGCGAGGCCGACGCGCTCGAGGTATGCCATCGCGCGCGCGCGGCGCTCGTCGCGCGGGACGTCCTCGAGCTTGAGGCCGAAGGCGACGTTGTCGACGACGGACATCCACGGGAAGGTGCCGTGCTCCTGCACGACGAGCCCACCGCGGATGCGATGGCCCGTCTGCTCCCCCTCGAACCGCACGCGTCCCGCCGTCGGCGTCTCGAGGCCGGCGACGATGCGCAGCAGCGTGGACTTGCCGCACCCGCTCGGGCCCACGATGCAGACGAACTCGTTCACGTCCACCGCGAGCGACACGTCGGCCAGCGCGACGACGTGGCCGCGGTCCCCGCCGAACGTGTGGCCGACGTGCTCGCAGGTGAAGTGCCGCCGCCGGCCGCGCGCGGCCGCGCCGACGGACGTGGAGCCTCCGCCGGTCACCGCCGAGCGGAGCACGCGGTCACCACGCGGCGCGGATCCCCGCCGTGATCCAGCGCGGCGCGCCCATATCGGCGAGGCCGGCGCGCGTGCGCGCGATCTCGAACTCCTCATCGAGCAGGTTCTCCACCTTGACGTGCGCCGTGAGCCCGCGGCCGATCGCCCGGTTGATGCGCAGGCCCACGAGCCAGAAGCCGTCGAGCTGTACCTGGTTGAGGTCGTCGTCGTACCGCTCGCCGACGTGACGCCCCTCGAGCGCGACGCCGATCCAGCGCGGCGAGTCGAACGCGACGCGCGTGGTGACGGTGTGGCGGGCGGCACGGATCGCCGATTTGCCGTCCGCCGGCTGGCCTGGCGCGATGACGCGCGTCGGGCTGAAGGCGTAGCCGCCGCCGATCTCCCACATCGTCATCGGACGCCACTCGACCTCCGACTCGACGCCGCTGCTGAGCAGGCCCGGCACGTTCCGCCGCTGGCCGCACGTCTGGCGCGCCGGCATCAGCCCGCACGGAGCGATCACCTGCGCAGTGGTGCCGGCCGTGCCGATGGTAACGTCCATGATCGGCGACGTGACGCGGTTGCGGAACACGGTGACGCGCCCGAGCAGCGACGCCGTGGGCGTGAGATCGATCCCGCCCTCGACACCGCGCATCCGCTCGGCGTCGAGCTGCGCGTTGGCTTCGGTGACGGTGCCGCGGCTGGAGAAGCGGGCGAAGTACAACTCGTACATGCTCGGCGCGCGGAACGCCTCGTAGATGCTCGCGCGCCAGCCGAGCCAGTCCGCCATCTGCCAGCGTGTACCGAGCGAGTAGGTGAGCTGCGACGTCGTGCGGTCGCGGAACGCGGAATCGGAGAGCACGGTGCCCGCGGCGAGGTCGCGGAGCTCACGCCGGCCGTCGAGGCTCCGCACGCGATCGCCGCGGAGGCTGGCCAGCAGGCGCACGCCACCGCCGAGATCCGCCGCGTCCTGCACGAACAGGCCGGCGATGCGCTGCATGCCCCCGACCAGCCGCTCCCGCGTCGGCTGGTTGGCGACGAAGGTGAATCGCTCGGAGTTCGTGCCGCTCGCCGACGAGACGTCAACGCCGGCGCTGAGCTCGTGCCGCTCGCGCAGCATCTGCGTCCACTGCAGGGTGAGGCCGGTGGAGTGGGCCGGCGAGCTGGTGTAGCGCTGCGGCGTCTCCGTCGTGCGCGCGGCGTCGAGCGTGAAGCTCTTCCCGAACGACCGCCGGCCGTTGGCGAACACCGCCATCGTGGCGACGCCGCCGCCGGGCGCGAGCCAGCGTGCCCCGGCGCGCCCTTCCTCGAAGTTCTGGTGATCCACGGTGCCGAGCGGACGCTCGCCCCCGGCGAAGACGCCGCCGGCCGCCCAGAGCCGCACCGCCGGCGTCGCGTCCCACGCGAGCTTGCCGGAGACGGCGCGATTCGTCGTCGCGAGCGGCACATCGACGGGACCCGCCTGATCCTTGCGCACGATCACGAACCCGTCGGTGTTCCAGAAGTCGGCGCCGAGTGTGCCCGTCACCGCGGCGCGGCGCAGAGTCGCCGCACCCGTCGCATGGTAGGTGTCGCGGCTGCCGCCCTCGAGCATCAGCTGGCCGCCGTCGCGTGCCGGGTCGATCGTGCGGAGGTTGACGATGCCGCCGAGCGAGCGGCTTCCCCACACCGTCGAGCCCCCTCCGCGCACGACCTCGGCGGACTGCAGCAGGAACAGCGGGATGCGCCCCCAGTCGAGCCAGCCGGAGAACGGATCGCCCGCGGGAATGCCGTCGAGCAGCACGAGCGCACGGCCAGCCGAGGAGCCGCCGAGCCCGCGGAACGACACGATCGACTGGCTCGGACCGGTGACGAGCCCCGACTGGAAGTCGCGCGTGGTGAAGCCGGGAACGGAGCGCAGCAGGTCCGGCACCGTCTGCGCCGACGAGGCAGTGAGGCGCGTCGCGTCGAGCACGACGACGTGCGTCGGCAGCGACTTGAGCGACTGCTCGGTGCGCGTGGCCGAGACGACGACCGCGTCGAGCGGGGTCGGGGATGCCTGTGCGGAATCGGCCCCCTGCTGCGCACCGAGCGCGGCGGGGAGGATGGCGATCCCTGCGGCGGCCATGACGGCCGTGCATCGTCGCGTGATGAAGGGCAATCGAATCATGGCGTCGTCGAGTCGGTCCGAGCGGCGCTCGAGGTGACGAACGTCGAGTCCCAGACCCGTTCGCGCGAGAGCGTATGCTCCATGAGCCCCTCGGAGTTGGCCCAGCGTTGGAACTGCGCGATGCTCTCCCAGTCGATGCCGGAGCCGGACCGGAACGTCGGCCAGCACGCCTCGCGGGTGATCGCTTCGGTCTCACCGGTCGCCGCCGCGATGATCGCGACGTTGCGGTCGGTCTTGCCCTCGCGGTATCGCTCGACGCCGCGGTTGTAGGCGCGGATGAACCGCACGCCGACGTCGGGCTCCCGGTAGAGGAGCCGCTCGCCGAACGCGATGACGCCCCACTGGAAGTTCGGCACCGCGTCCTGCGCCCTGATCCACAGCGTGCCGACCTTCGCGGTGCGCGTGAGCGCGGGCTCGGAGACTGCCACCGCGTCGATCGAGCCGCGCTCGAGCGACATGACCATCACCGCCTCCGGCAGGCGAATCGTCTCGATCGCATCGAGGTCGACGCCGTGCGGCGCGAGCATGCGGCTGACGACGTAGCGCGTCGCGCCGTCCTGACTCGCGCGCATGCGCGTGATCCGCATCGTCTTCGAGGGCACGAGCCCGGGCCGCAGCACGATCGCGTAGTAGGTGCAGCCGTCGGGCGCGAGGTGGCCCTGCCCCGCCGCGATGCGCACCTTCGCCCCCTGCGCGATCGCCGAGAGGAAGCCGGCGTGCAGCGGCCCGGGGCGGACGTCGATGTCGCCCGTGATGAGCGCCGCGAGCGACTCCTCGCTCCGCATCGCCGCGACGAACTCGACGGCGATGTTCTCTTCCTTGAAGAAGCCCTCGGCCTGCGCGATCATGAGCGGACCCCAGCTCAGGTGCGGCGTGATCGACACGCGCACCTTCGCCGGTGCCGCCGCGGCGGCGGGTGCGTCGGCCCGCGCGCAGCCGGCCAGCGCGGCGAGCGCCGCGACGCCGAGCAGCGTGCGGCGCGTCACGAGGGCACCCGCGCGCGCAAGTCCAGCGGAAGCATCTTGCCGCGGTTGGTCATCGTCGGCTGCTCGCGGCTGAGCCGCAGGGTACCGGCCTGGCGCCACATCGCCTGCGCCATCGCCGCTCCGCCGCCTGCCTTGTTCAGCGCCGCGAGCACGAAGTCCACCACGTCGGACTCCGACGGCAGCGGGAGGTGAGGCGCGACGCGCAGCGTGAGCCGCGTGAATCCGCGCTCGTCCTCCTCCTCGGCGAACTGATAGTCGAGCGCCGAGCCGCCGTAGCGCGACGGGAGCACCTCGTCGAGGAGGCGCTCCATGTCGCTGCCGACGAGCGTGACCCCCTCACCGGTGAGCTTGCGGAAGCTGCGGATCTCGCGGAGGTGGGTGCGGAACCCGAGCCGCTCCCACTCGCAGCCGCACGACCGCTGGTCCACCGTGCCGTAGTCGTCCGACTCGACGTTGAGCAACAGCTTCGGCGCGCTGCCGAGAAGGCTCGTGTAGCAGAACGCGGGAACCTCGATCGAGAACCCCGGCACCGTGCGCGACGCCTGGATCATCGCGAGATGGTCTTCCATGAAGTGCTGGTCGTTCGGCCCGTCGCTGTGCATGCACGACGAGCCGACGGTGCCCACCTCGCTGAAGGCGTAGCTCGACCGGAACGTCGCGCCCGTGCTCGTGATCTGTGAGACCTTGGCCGGGGTGGGCGGCTCGCCCCCGCCGCGCAGCACCGTGCCCGTCAGGTCGATGCCGTTCGCCTTCGCGGCGACGGCGATGCGAAGGATGCGACTCACCGACGAGTGGATCGTGCACGTGCCGTGACGCTGCACCTGCGCGCTCGCCCAGCGGGCGAGCATGACCGCCTCCTCGAACGGCACATAGGTCGGCCAGGAGACCTTGGCGCCGGCGGCGCGGGCGACGCCGAGCGCGGCGTGCGTCGCGAGCCGGAAGCGGAGCGGCATCTGGGGGCCGCGGAGTGGACGCGCCGAGAACCAGTGCGTCGCGTCCTCGCCGGCGGCGGCTTGCAGCAGCACGCCCTTGAGGCCGCCGCCGGGGGGCAGATCGGACCACGACGCCGCCGGGGCACCGGTGATCCCCTGGACGTGGCGCACCATGATGCGGCCCGGCAGCAGCG
>DASTSX010000260.1:0-6758 GCA_035760455.1 Gemmatimonadaceae bacterium
GTCGCGATCTACGACGTCGCCGCGTCGCCGGCGCGGCTGCGCGGGCTGGTGCCGACGGGCTGGTACCCGTCGAGCATCGACGTCAGCGCCGACGGCCGGACGCTCGCCGTCGGCACGCTGCTCGGGCTGGGCTCGGGAACGGGGACGACCGGCGGCCAGCGCGGCCGCTACGTCCACGCCGTGCGCGGCTCCGTGAACGTGATCGACGTCCCCGGCGACGCCGAGCTGGCGGCGTTCACCACGTCGGTCGCCCAGAACAATCGACGACTCCTCGCATCGGCGCCGGGAAGCGCGCCGTCGGTCGCGCCGCGAGCCGGCATCGCGCCACGCCCGGTTCCCGAGCGGCCCGGCGAGCCGACGCCCATCCAGCACGTCGTCTTCATCATCCGCGAGAACCGCACGTACGACCAGGTGCTCGGCGGCATCGGCAAGGGCGCGAGCGACCCGTCGCTCGTGATGTACGGTCCTGACGTCACACCCAACACCCACGCGCTGGCGAACCAGTTCGTGCTGCTCGACCACTTCTTCGCTTCGGGCGGCAACTCCGCCGACGGACACAACTGGCTGACCCAGGCGAACGAGACGGAGTATCCGATGTGGCCGCTGTACTATGGCCGCAGCTATCCGTCGGAGGGGCTCGATCCGCTCGCGTACTCGTCGGGCGGGTTCCTGTGGGAGGGGGTGCAGGCGAAGGGGAAGACCGCGCTGGTCTTCGGCGAGTACGCGCCGTCGGTGCAGAAGCCGTCGTCGGCGCGCCGCAACGCGCTCCTCGCGCAGTACCGCGACTCGCAGCCGCACGACCCCGCCTTCTTCCGCGGGCTGCTCAAGCGCATCTACAACACGCGCTCCGACATCCGCTCGCTCGACCGCATTCTCGTCCGCGAGTACCCGGGCTGGACCGAGGAGATTCCCGACGTGGTGAAGGCCGACGTCATCATCGACCATCTGCGCGAGTGGGAAGCGAAGCGGGCGATGCCCAACCTGGTGATGGTGATCCTGCCGAGCGACCACACCGTCGGCACGTCACCCGGATGGTGCACGCCGAAGGCCTGCGTCGCCGACAACGACCTCGCGCTCGGCCGCATCGTCGAGGCGCTCTCGCACTCCTCGTTCTGGAAGTCGATGGCCATCCTCTCGGTCGAGGACGACGCGCAGGACGGCGTCGACCACATCGACGGCCACCGCACCGTGGCGCTCGTCGCGAGCCCGTGGGCACGCCGCGGCACGATCGACAGCACCTTCTACGCGCAGCCGAGCATGGTCAAGACGATCGAGCTGATGCTCGGCCTGCCGGCGATGAGCGCGTTCGATCTCGTCGCCACCGACATGCGCGCGAGCTTTCTCGGCCCGGGCGAGCAGCCCGACTTCACCCCGTACACGGCGATCGTGCCCGCGCAGTCGCTGTACGACGTGAACGTGCGCGTCGGCGACATCACCGGACCGGACGCCGCCGCGCGCCGCGCCGCGGCGCTCGCGTCGCGGCGCATGCGCTTCGACATCCCCGACGCGGCACCGAGCGAGCGGCTCAATCGCATCCTCTGGCACGACGCGCGCGGCTGGCGCACGCCCTACCCCGCGGTGAAGCAGTCGGTCTTCTTCCCGATGTCGATCAGCATCGCCGACGAGGACCGCGACGAGGTGGACGAGAAGGAGCGCTAGACGCGGGGGCGCGCGATCAGCCGGTAGGTGGGATAGCTCGCCACCAACAACGTCGCGACGATCGCGGCGCCTCGACGATCGGCCGCGAGCATCAGGCCGAGGAAGACGAGGGAGCCCGACAGCACGATGCCCGTCGTCCACGGATGGCCCCAGGCGCGGTACGGGCGAGGCACGTTCGGCTCCCGTCGCCGCAGCACGAACACGGACAGGAACGACATCGCGTAGCTGGCCACGAAGAGGAAGGCGCAGATCGCGATGATGCGCTCGAACGTCCCGCTCAGGAGCAGCAGCGCGCCGACGATCGCGCTCGCGACGAGCGCGGTGGACGGCGTGCCGCCCGCGTTGACGCGTCCGAACGACGCCGGCGCGAGCCGATCCTGGCCGAGCGCGAACGCGACCCGCGACGCACACAGCATGTTGGCGACGAGGGCGCTCGGCAGTGCCAGCGCGATCAGCAGTTGCACGAGCAGGCCGCTCTTCGCGCCGAACACCACGGCGGCCACGCTCGACGCGGCGAGCGGTGACGCCGCCATCGCATCGAGCGGGAGCACGAGCAGGAAGGCGAGGTTCAGCAGGACGTACAGCGCGATCGTCGCCAGCAGGCCGACGACGAGCGCGCGCGGGATCTCGCGCCCCGGATCTCGCACCTCGCCCGCGAAGTAGACCACACCGGTCCAGCCATCGTAGGCGAAGATGATCCCCTGGAGCGCGACGGCCATCGCCGCGAGCAGGGCCAGCCCCTGCGGTGCGACGAGCGGTTGAGCGGGCGCCGCCGGCGTGCCGCCGAGCAGCCGCCACGCCACGCAGGCGCCGACCAGGGCGAGCAGGACGAGCGCCTTGACCAGGCTCGTCGTCCGCTGCGCCCGGTCGCTCTCGCGCATCCCGCGCAGCAGCACGAGCGTCGTGACGGCGAAGGCGACCTCCGCGATGACGACGCGGTACGGCGCGAGCGCCGGCACCAGCGCACCGATGGCCTCCGCCTCCACGATCGCGACGGCCGCGACCGAGCCGACGGTCGAGAGCCAGTCGTTCCACCCCACGAGGAACCCGGCATACCCGCCGAGCGCGCGGCGCACGAATACGTACTGTCCGCCGGAGCGTGGCACGATGCACGCGAGCTCGGCGATCGCGTTCGCGCCCAGCAGCGCGTACGCGCCGCCGATCAGCCACGCCACCAGGAAGAGGCCGGGCGACGGGAGGTGCGCCGCCACCTGCGCCGGCGCGCGCAGGATGCCGGCGCCGATCATCGAGCCGACCCCCACCGCGACGCCGAACCACGCGCCGACCGACCGCTGCAGCCGTCCCTCCGGCTGGGCTGCCGCGGCCTCGATGGCCGTCACGTCAGGAACTCGTGCAGCAGCGAATGGAAATGGTGCACGCCGTTCTCGCGCTTCGCCGAGTAGCGGCCGCGGTCGTACACGCGAGAGCGCAGGTTCCGCTGGACGATCTCGCAGATCTCCACGTCTTCGTCCTGGATCTCGTCGCTGAACGCCAGAAGCTTGGTCCACGACGGATCGCGAGCTGCGTCGGCGGGCGGATGCTCCGCGTACCACTCGAACACCACCTTGCAGCGGTCGTGGCCCATCGGCAGCACGACGTTCGTCTGCATCTGCCCGAGGTAGACGTTGAGCATCATGTTCGGGAACAGCCACGCATACACGGCCTCGGGCACGGCCGCGGCCGACGGATCGTACCGGCGCCCGACCGAAGTGCCTTCGAGCGGCCGGAGCGGCGCATGCTGGATCGAGAAGTACCGCCGAGGCTCGACCACGTAGTGATCGTAGTCCAGCTCCTTGTGCAGACCGGGATGCACCACGGGGACGTGGTACCCCTCGAGATAGTTGTCGACGTAGAGCTTCCAGTTGCAGGCGATGTCCCATTCCTTGCGCATCACCCAGCGCATCGCCTCGCAGCGGAAGGGCGCGAGCCGCGCCGGCAGATCCTCCAGGACGTCGACCAGCGGCGGGGCCTTGCCATCCACGTTCACCAGCACGAGCGGGCCCCACGTCGCCACCTGCACGGGGACGAGATGCATCTCGTCGGCCGAGAAGCGCTGCACCCCCTCCATCTCGGGCGCACGCTTGAGCGAACCGTCGAGCGCGTAGGTCCACCCGTGGTAACGGCACTGCAGCGTGTTGCGCCGGCCGCATCCCGAGGCGACCGGTCCGGCGCGGTGCAGGCAGACGTTGTAGAACCCGCGCAGCGTCGCGCCATCGCGCAGCACGACGATCGGATCGTTCCCCACCTGCGCGGTGAAGAACTGGCCGTGCTCCCGCACGTCGTCCAGGCGGCCGACGAGCTGCCACGTCCGCGCGAAGATCCGCTCGCGCTCCAGCTCGAGGAACACCGGATCGTTGTAGACGCGCGCCGGGATCGTGGAGGCGCGCTCGATGTTGGGATCGAACGGGAAGACGAGTGACACCGGATCAGCGCGGTGCAGCGGTGGGGCAGGGCACGCGGCGATACGGGAACTCGAATCGCTCGGCCTTGCCCTGCTTCGTCCCCTCGATCCATGCCAGCACGGTGTCCGCGCCGACACGGCGATACCCGACGCGCTGCGGGAAGTCGTGATCGGGGTTCTCGAACGCCACGCTGTCCGATGTCGCGGCGCGCGCCACGAACGTCGCCACCGGCTGCCGTCGGGGGTGCGCCACGTACAGCAGTCGGCCGGCGTCCTCCTGGATCACCGTGAGCTCGTAGTCGTCGAGCCCTCGCGGGCCGACGCTGCGGCCCATGCCGATCATCGTGCCGGAACGCTCCGCCATGCGCTGCTCCTCGACGACGCGGTTCCCGCGGCGCATCTCGAGGCATCCGGCCAGCCACGCGATGGACGAGATACGGTGCGCGCTCTGCGCGGTCGCCGGAGGCGAGACGGCCAGTGCGAGAAGGATGGGGACGGCGACACGCACGGCGAGCGGCATGGCAGATCGCGAGGAGCCCACGCGTTTCGAGGGAGCGTCGGCGGGATCGGGGCAACATGCACCTTGCCACCCCGGTCGGCCAGATCGGCGGTGATCGACGTCGACACCGCCGCGTAGAAGCTCCACGAGCGGTTCGATGCGCACCCGCTGAAGGGCGGCACGAACTGGCGCGCCGGCTCGGGCGGCAGGTGACGCGGTGAGGCGATGAATCGGTGACTCGGAAACGGCCTCGGGAAGCAGGAGTCTCCCGAGGCCGTTGCCGTTCCGCACTGGCGCACTCACGCACTCACCGCCGTTTCGCCACGAGCTCCTCGGTCGCGAGATGGCCGACCTTCCTACGAACTTGATCCGGTCGCCCGCGCATCACGCACCCTTCCACTCCCAACATATGACCGACCAGGGGACTTGCGGCAAGTCCCGGGGGGTGCCCTAGAGTCGCTGACTTCAGCGAGTCGCTGGCGGGTCGATGCGACATCCTTTGTCGAGCGCGGAAGGGAGGGAGGGATGGGCCACTACGTGTTGGCGTTCCGTGAGATCGGCCGGACGCAGGTCGCGCTCGTCGGCGGCAAGGGCGCGAATCTGGGCGAGCTCTTTCGGATCGAGGACATGCGCGTGCCCGACGGCTTCTGCGTCACGACGGAGGCATTCCGCCGGATCATGGCCGACGCGCCGTCGCTCGGAGCGACCTCGATCCATGATGTTCTGGATCGGCTGTCGCGCCTGAAGCCGGACGACCGCGACGCGATCCGCGCGCTCGGCTCGCAGGTCCGTCGGACCATCGAAGCGATCGGCATCCCCGACGATGTCGCGGCGGCGATCACGGACGCGCTCGCGCGGCTCGGGTCGCACGCGGCGTACGCCGTCCGATCCAGCGCGACGGCGGAGGATCTGCCGACCGCTTCCTTCGCCGGCCAGCAGGACACCTACCTCAACGTGGTGGGACCGGACGCGATCCTCCGGCACGTTCGCCGGTGCTGGGCCTCGCTCTTCACCGAGCGCGCCGTGACCTACCGCCTGCAAAACGGCATGGATCACCGTGCGGTGCACATGGCCGTGGTGGTTCAGCGGATGGTGTTCCCGCGGGCCGCCGGCATTCTCTTCACCGCCGACCCCATCACGGGCAATCGAAGGGTGGCCTCCGTAGAGGCCACCTTCGGGCTCGGCGAGACCTTGGTCTCCGGTCTCGTCAACGCCGACGTGTACCGGGTGCGGGACGGGGAGATCGTCGCCACGACGATCGCCACCAAGCGGCTCGCCATCGAGGCCGCGCCGGCTGGCGGGACACAGGAACGCGCGATCGAGCCGGAGTCGCAGACCCAGCCGGCGCTGACGGACGCTGAGGTCGTGCGGCTCGCCGAGCTCGGGCGGCGGATCGAAGCGCACTTCGGCCGTCCCCAGGACATCGAATGGTGCCTCGTGGACGAGGACTTCCGGATCGTGCAAAGTCGGCCGATCACCACGCTGTTCCCCATTCCCGCAGCCGGCGACGGGGAGAACCGCGTCTACGTCTCCGTCGGTCATCAACAGATGATGACCGACGCGATGAGACCACTCGGCATCTCGCTGTGGCAGCTGACGGCAGCGCGCCCGATGTACGAGGCCGGCGGGAGGTTGTTCGTCGACGTCACCGGTGGGCTCGCCTCGCCGGCCAGTCGCGCGGGATTTCTGAAGATGCTGGAGAAGTCCGATCCGCTGATTCGGGACGCGCTGCAGACCATCCTCGACCGCGGCGACTTCATCCGGACGAGCCCGGACCAGCCTCCCTCTGCCGCGCCCTCGAGCATCACGCCGGCGGCGCCGATCGAGACCGATCCGGCCGTCGTCGCCGATCTGATCGAGCGGAGCCGGGCCTCCCTCGCCGCCATGAAGCACGACATCCGCGCGAAGTCGGGACCGGCGCTTCTCGACTTCATCCTGGCCGACCTGCAGGAGCTGAAGCGGATCCTGTTCGATCCGCGCAGCCACCAGGCGATCATGGCGGGGATGGAGGCGACCTGGTGGCTCAACGAGCAGCTCGAGGCCTGGTTGGGCGAGAAGAATGCTGCCGACACGCTCACGCTGTCCGTTCCCGACAACGTCACATCGGAGATGGGGCTCGCGCTCCTGGACGTCGCTGACGCGATCCGCCCGCACCCGGATGTGGTGGAGTTTCTGCACCATGTCGAGGGCGACGGCTTC
>DASTSX010000261.1:0-2131 GCA_035760455.1 Gemmatimonadaceae bacterium
GGCCCGCGCGAGGTCGGTCGGGACGGCCGCGCGCCAACGCTCGTCGTCCTCCAGGCGATTCGCGTCGGCGAGCGCCGAGGCGATGGCCACCACGAGCGCGCTCGAGCTGCTCAACCCCGCCGAGGGTGGGAGCGTGCTCGACACGTGCAGCTCGACCCCCGAACGCGCCTGCGGAAAGTCGCGCGCGAAGCGCCGCGCGACGGCGACGACGTACGCGCTCCAGCGCGCGCTGCGGTGGGTGCGCTCGACACCGGCGAGCAGCGGGACCTGGACGACGCCGCGGCGGCTGGCATCGCGCACGCGCACCATCGGCTCGTCGAGCGGGCGCGCCTCGACCGTGATCGCGCGATCGACGGCACACGTGAGCGAGCGCCCGCCTGCATAGTCGACGTGCTTCCCGACCAGCTCGACCCGTCCGGGAACGACGTAGCGCCGCGCCGGCTCGGTCACGGACGCGGCTCGATCCCGGCGAGCCGCGCGGCGACGAAGCCGACGTCGGCGCGGCTGGAGAGATCGAGCACGCCAGCGCGCATCGGGAGAACGCGAAAACGTTCTCCCATCTCACGGATGGCGAGGTTCACGGCGTCCTGGATCTCGAGCTCGCCCCTCGGCGACGGCGCGATCCGGTCGCAGGCGTCGAAGATGCGCGGGCCGAACGACCAGAGGTTCATCGACACCCATCGCTCCGCGCGCCGCGCGAGGGGATCGTCCATGTCCGGCTTCTCCCGCACCGTCCGCAGCCAGCCCTCGTCGTCGGTGTCGAGGAGCGCGTAGCGGAGCACGCGCTCGGGCTCGAGCCCGCCCTCGCGCACGAGCGTCTCCGCCTCGAACGCGACCAGCCCCGGCGCACCGATCGCCGCCAGGTCGGCATACGCCTGCACGGGGTAGTAATTGTCCGAGTTGAGCACGAGGAAGGTCTCGTCGCCGACGGCCGCGCGCGCCGCGCGGACGGCGTCGGCGGTACCGCGCGGCTCCTCCTGCACGGCGAAGCCGATGCGCAGACGCTGCGGGGGCGCGATGCGCTCGAAGTACTCGCGCATCTCGTGGGATTCCGGGCCGACCACCAACGTCACCGACTGGATGCCGGCGTCGGCGAGCGCCGACAGCACGTAGTCGAGGAATGGGCGCGCGCCGAGCGGCATCATTCCCTTGGCACCGCGCTCGGCGGCGCGGCGCTGCTCGTCGGTGAGCGTCTCGCCGACGGCCTCCGCGTCGCGCCGCATGCGCGTGCCCAGGCCGCGCGCGAGGATGACCGCCCGGGTGGTGCGCGAACGAGCGCCGACGCTCACGCCTCTTTCGACCAGAAGCCGCGGAGCACCCGTGCCAGCCCGATGCCGCTCACCACGAACACGGCGAGCCACATCAGGAACTGCGGCATGCGCCCGTAGAGCAGGCTGCCCGTGCCGAAGAGCCCCGCGTACACGAAGGCGCAGCCGAGCACCCAGCCGAGCAGTGCCTGCGGCAGGGAATCGACGGTGCCCGTCACGCCGACGCGGGAGGCGACGGGACGCCAGCCCGGGCCGGACGGGCGCACCTGGGTGTAGAACCGATCGAGCGTCCCGGCGTCGGTCGGTGGGCCGAGCAGCGTCGTGCCGACCCACACGATCGTCGTGACGCCCACCGTGACGAGCAGCGACACGTGCGACTCGATCTCCATTCCTCTCTGGCGGGCGATGAAGAAGCCGAGTGCAACGAGAAAGGAGCTCACCATCGCGGCGATCTCGCTCCACGCGCTGACGCGCCACCAGAACCAGCGCAGCAGGTAGAGCAGCCCGGTGCCCGCGCCGATCGAGAGGATCAGGTCGAACGCGTTCCGCGCCGTCCCGAGCGTGTAGGTGATGAGTCCCGAGACGATCATCAACCCGGCCGTGACGAGTCGGCCGATGAGGACGTAGTGCTTCTCCGAGAGGCCCGGACGGAGGAAGCGCCGGTAGAAGTCATGGACCAGGTAGCTCGTGCCCCAGTTCAGATGCGTCTCGATCGTCGAGAGGTACGCGGCGAGCAGTCCCGCGATGACGAGTCCGAGAAATCCCGCCGGCAGGAAGCGCATCATGGCGGGATACGCGATGTCGTGCCCGAGCATCCCGCGGTCCATCGCCGGAAACGCGCGAGAGATGTCGGAGAGTTCCGG
>DASTSX010000262.1:0-3851 GCA_035760455.1 Gemmatimonadaceae bacterium
CGAGCGAGCGGAGCGAGTCGAGGGATCAGCACCCAACGCACCAATCAACCGACCAACCAGCTCGCTATCCCACGCGGCCCGCCCGCACCCGGACCTGATGGGTCGCCCCGTCGTCCACGAGCGGGATCTCCCGCGAGTCGATCGCGCGTCCGTCCACGGTCACCTCCGCGCGGTCGGCGGGCAGGCCGTCCACGTGCTCGTACTCGATGTGATAGGTGCTGCCGCCGAACTGATAGTCGATGGCGAACCCGGGCCACCCGCGCGGTACGCTCGGCTGCAGCGTCAGCGTGTCGCCGCGCTTCGTGAACCCGAGGATCGTCTCGAGCCCGATGCGATAGAGCCAGCTCGCCGAGCCGGTGTACCACGTCCAGCCGCCGCGGCCGAGCTTCCCCTCGGCCGTGTACACGTCCGCCGCCACGACGTAGGGCTCCGCCTGGTACACGGCGATCTCCTCGCGCGTGCGCGCATGCGTGAGCGGGTTGATCATCTGGAAGAGCTCGAAGGCGCGGTCTCCGTTGCCGAGGAGCGCGGTGGCGAGCACCGCCCAGAGCGCGGCGTGCGTGTACTGCGCGCCGTTCTCGCGCACGCCGGGCAGGTAGCCCTTGATGTATCCCGGGTCGTTCGGCGTGTGGTCGAACGGCGGCGTGAGCAGCATCAGCAGCCGCGCGTCCTCGCGCACGAGCTCCTTCTCGAACGACTGCATCGCCTGCCGCTGGCGCGCCGGGTCGCCGGCGCCGGAGATCACGCTCCAGCTCTGCGCGATCGCGTCGATGCGGCATTCGTCGTTCTGCGCCGAGCCGAGCGGGGTGCCGTCGTCGAAGTAGGCGCGGCGGTACCATGCGCCGTCCCACCCCTCCTTCTCCACGGCCGTCGCGTAGGCGTCGGCGCGCGTCCGCAGCGCGGCGGCCATCGTCGTGTCGCCGCGCCGCTCGGCGTGCTCGGCGAACCGGCGCAGCGTGGCGGTGAGGAACCAGGCGAGCCACACGCTCTCGCCGCGCCCGTGGACGCCGACGCGGTTCATCCCGTCGTTCCAGTCGCCGATGCCGATCAGCGGCAGCCCGTGCGTGCCCGTGGTGCAGGCCTGCTTGAGGGCGCGCATGCAGTGCTCGTACACGCTCGCGCGCTCGTCCGACACCTGGGGCAGATCGTACAGCTCGTGCTCGTCCGGCCTGAGCGGCCGCATCGTGATGAAGGGCACCACCTCGTCGAGCACCGAGGCGTCGCCGGTGACCCGCACGTACTGGTCGACGACGAAGGGGAGCCAGGCGAGGTCGTCGGAGAAGGCCGTGCGCACCCCGCGCCCGCTGTGCGGATGCCACCAGTGCTGGACGTCGCCCTCGACGAACTGCCGCGCCGCCGCGCGGAGGATATGCTCGCGCGCCACCGCGGGCTCCGCGTAGACGAACGCCAGCACGTCCTGCAGCTGGTCGCGGAATCCGTAGGCGCCGCTCGATTGGTAGAGCGCCGAGCGCGCCCACATCCGGCACGCGAGCGCCTGATAGAGCGACCAGCGGTTGATCATGGCGTCGAACGACGGCTCCGGCGTCCGCACCTGGATGACGGAGAGGCGCCGCCGCCACTGCTGCACCGTGCGCTCGACGGCCTCCCGCGCGCGATGCACGTCGCCGAAGCTCTCGACGAGCCGGAGCGCGTCGGCCTCCGTCGTTCCGGCGCCGAGCGCCACGGCCACCTCGCGCGTCTCGTTCGGGACGAGGTCGATCGTGCACTGCAGCACGGCGCACGGGTCCATCCCGACGCCGGTGCGTGCCGCGAGCGGCTCGCCCGACTGGAGCCCCAGCGGCGCGCTGGTGGTGCCGTTGCGGCCGAGGAACTCGCGGCGGTCGGCCGTGTGGCCGCTCACCGCTTCGCTCATGGCGGAGAAGGCCAGCCGCTCGGCGAACTGCGGCTCGAAGGTGTTGCGCGCGACGATCGCGCGCCGCGTCGCGTCGAACGCGGTCTGTATGTGATGGCGCGTGTGCTCGCGCTGCGCCCCCAGCGTCCACTCCACGTACGACGTCACGGTGATCCGCCGGCGCCGGTTGCCGGTATTGGTGAGGCGGAGCAGGGCGAGCTTCACCGGCTCGTCGGGCGCGATGCCGAGCGTGAGATGCGTCGCGATGTGCTGGTGCTCGTGCTCGAACGTGGACGACCCCGCGCCGTGGCACACGCGGTACGGCGTGTCGTGCCGGATCGGCGCCGGCGTCGCGCTCCACAGCTCGCCGCTCTCCTCGTCGCGCAGGTAGAGCACGTCGCTGATCGGATCGCTCACCGGATCGTTGTGCCAGGGCGTCAGTCGGTAGAAGTAGCTGTTCTCCGCCCAGGTGAACCCGGCGCCGCGCTCGCTCACCACGAGACCGCCGCGCGGGTTGGCGATGACGTTCACCCACGGCGCGGGGGGCAGGTCGCCGCCGAGCAGCCGGATCTCGTAGTCGCCATCCGGGGTCAGCCCCCCGAGGCCGTTGCCGAGCAGCAGCGACGACGTGTCGGGCGGGACGAACTTCGGCGTCCCGCCAGGGTTCGTCCGCCGCATCGCCGTACGCACCTCGATCGTCTTCGATCCGTTGCCCTCGCCGGCGATCGTCGACGGCTGGTCGAGCAGCAGCGACGTGATGCGCTGCAGCGCGCGCACGACCTGGGGCGTACTGCGCTCCGACAGCCGTGGCGCCGAGACGCCGCTCGGCTCGTCGAGCTCGTCGGCATCCGACGCCGGCTCGAGCGTCCGGCCGAGCGACTGGCCGTCGCACTTCACGTGCACGCGCGCCGTCGCGCGGAGCATGAGGAGCGCGTCGGCGGGGAGCAGGTCCGCGCGGCGCACGAAGATGCCGCCCGGCTGGTCGCGCACCCCCGCCTCGCCCGAATCGAGCACCGCCGCCATGATCCGGTCGTGGCCGTGCTGGATGTAGCTCGGCGGATGCGTGTCGAGCACGACGAGGTCCACGAGCATGCCGCGGCGGCGCCAGTAGCGATGCGCCGCGAGGAGCTGCCGGAGCGTCGGCAGCCCGTCGGTCGAGTCGATGCTCGCGAGCAGGATCGGCCAGTCGCCGGAGATGCCGATCGACCAGAGCAGCGGCTGCGAGCCGCGGTTCCGCGTGCGCTCCTCGGCGCTCGGCCCCATCGATCGGTCGGCGTGGAAGAGATGGCCGGCGAAGTCCTGGAAGACGGCGGCGTCGGCCGGCGTGATCGCGAGCTCGCGCAGCTCCACCTGCGCCGTGGTCCAGGCGAGATCGAGCGCTCGCTGCGCGGCGTGCGGCTCGTCGTAGCGGTCGGCGAGCTCGAACGCGCGCTCGCGCGTCGGGGCGACGAGCGTGGTGAACGCGATGGTCGCCGAGGCGCCGGGCTCGAGGCTGAGGCGCGCGCGGAGCGAGACGATCGGATCGAGCACCGCGCCCACGGTGCGCGACAGCGGACCATCGGCGGCGGCGTCGAGCGCCGCCGGGTTGCGCACCGTGCGTCCTCGGCCGAGGAACCGCGCGCGGTCCGTCTCGTACGTCACCGGGCCCACGAGCGGGCCGTCCACCGCGACGACGTGCACCCCCCACACGCGATGCTCGGTCGCCGCGCGGGGACGCCGCGCGGCGAACAGGGCGGAACACCACTCGTGCCACTCCGTCTCGACGAACAGGTTCGCGAACGCCGGGTGGGCCCGATCGCTGTCCGGCGGGGCCAGGACGATCTCGCCGTAGCTGGTGAGCTCGATGTCTCGCGGTCGTCCGCTGGTGTTGGTGACCGTCACCCGACGCACCTCCGCGGCGTCCGCGGGGACGGCCACCACCTCGGTGCGCGTCTCGATCGCTCCGTCGGTCCGGCGGAAGATGACCCGATCGGTGGCCAGCTCCGCCCGGAACCAGTCC
>DASTSX010000263.1:0-7326 GCA_035760455.1 Gemmatimonadaceae bacterium
GGCTGCGGGCGTTCGCGCACTTCCGCTGGTGGATGCAGCGGCGCCTGCTGCGGCTCGACGTGCCCGAGCCGCCGGCGACGCCGCGCGAACGGCGCGTGTTCATGATCTACGGCGCGCTCGGCACCGTCTACACCACGTCGGTGCTCGCGCTCGTCGCGTTCCTCGTCGTCGGGTGGTCGCGCGATCTCTTCGGCGTGATCGGCGGTGTCGTCACCGCCGCGCTCCTCGCCTTCCTCCTTCGCAAGCGCCTCACCTCGTGGGGGCGCGGCATCGTCCTCACCGTTCGGGCGCGCCGCGAGGGGTTGCGGCGGATGCGCCGGCCCGCGCGGATCGCCGCCGTGGTCGTCCCCCTCGTTCTGCTCGTCGTGCCCTGGACCCTCACGAGCCCGGGCGAGTTCGTCGTCGGGTCAGTCGCCGCCCGGGTGGTGAGCGCGGCTGACGAGGGCGTCGTCGCGCAGACCTTCGTGCGCGAGGGCATGCGCGTGGACGCGGGAAGTCCGTTGCTGCGATTGGTGAATCACGAGCTCGAGCGGCGCATCCTCTCGACCACGCGCCTCGTGGATTCGCTCGCGGTCTCGGAGTCCGCGGCGCGCTCCGCCGGCCGGAGCGGCGAGGCGAGCCGTCTCGCCGACCGCCTCGACCAGGCGCGCGCGGACCTGGCGGGGCTCGAGCGCCGCGCCGCGCAGCTGGTGCTGCGCGCCGCAGCCTCCGGCGTGGTCACCACGCCGCACGTCGAGGAGATCGTCGGCCGTCGCGTCGTGCCGGGCGACACGCTCCTCTCGCTCGCCGCGATCGATTCCGTCGAGGTGCGGATCGCGCTCGCCGGCGCCGGCGCCACGCAGGTGCGGGCAGGGCAGGTGGTCCACGCGATCTCCTTCGCCGACCTCGGCGAGCCCTGGACGACGCGGGTCGCGGACGTCTCGACCGTGGGCGTGGGCGTCGGCGGGGCGGGCGGCGCGGTCGAGGCGCGCGTGCGCCGGCCGGCGCACGACGCATGGCGACCCGGCACGCGCGGGGAGGCGAGCATCGAGCTCGCGCGCTCGAACGTCCTCGGCGCGTTGTGGTGGAACGCGCGCCAGCTCCTGCGCACCGACCTGCTGCTCTGACCGGACCCTCGGGGCCGTCCGCGCAGTGCCGGGTTTCGCCTGACAGACCCGCCGCTTTCCACGTGGAATTCTGCTGACGGTCGAGCACCAGCCGTCTCGTCGACGGGAGGATCCCATGACTACGACACGACCGTTCGCGCGCAGGATCGGGCTCTCGGCGGTGTGCCTCGGCGTGCTGCTCGTCGCGCCGGACGTCGCCGCAGGGCAGGCGTCCACGACGGAAGTGACCCAGCAGTCCGCCGGTGTACAGATGCGTACCGTGGCGCAGCAGCTCGGGACCAAGCTCAGCGTTGGCCAGCGCGACGAGCTCACGTTGGGCGTCACGCTGAACGGCACCCTGCAGGAGCCCGAGAAGCTCGAGAAGTTCGGCATCACGGGCGTGCACAAGGGCGCACGCGTCACGGCGATGCGCATCGCCCCGCAGAAGGTGATCGTCGAGGTGGACGAGATCGACCCGGTGCCGTTCAGCCGGAAGGCGACACTTCGCGTCGACGACCAGGGGCGCCTGAGCGCGCCATGACCGGCTGATTCGGGTCGCGGGGGCCGCCGCGGACGCACCTTTGCCCGCCGGACCTCCGCAACCACCTGACGACGAGCTTCAGCCGATCGATCGCACCGGTCCTCGGGCAGTGCATTGCCGATGCGATGCCGAGGTCACGCGTCCCACGGACGCTCGCGCGTCGCTGAGCGAGCGCCATCGACCACGCGTACTGCCCGCTGGTCGAGGAGCACGGTGGTGGCGGCGCGTCGAGCTACGCGGTCGCGTCCGGCGCGCGCTGGGCCGAGCTCTCGTCCTCTCGTACCAGCCGCAGCGCGGACGACCGCGTGATGCGCACGTCGTCTGCGACGCGTCCGGTGAAGTAGTGCTGGATGCAGGCCGACACGAGCGCCGAGCGCATCTGCTCGCGCGTCTCCGCCTCGTAACGATAGAGCGACTCCGCCCGGGCCAGCGCTGACTTGAAGGCGATGACGACGGCCTCGGGCAGCATCCCTTCGTCGAGAAGCACGTCGACGAACGCGCACACGGCGGAATGTGTCTCGCCGGACGCGACATCGGGATTCGCGTCGATCGCGCGCACGAGTGCCGCTTCGGCCCGGCGTCGCTCCTCGCTCGATGTCGGCATGTCGTTCTCGTGGTATCGGGCGTCCGGCGTCACGATGGATGTCTCCGTCGACCGTTGGACGGCCGAGTCGTGCGCTGCCTCTGGAGCCCGCGTCGCCCCCGTGCAGGTCGACGATACAGACCGTCCGATAGTCGCGCCAGTCAGGTGGTCCCCTACCCGGGCCCGCGGACCCGTCCGTGCAGTAACCGGATGGTACGTTTCCGAGTCGTCAGCTTTCGGAACGCGCACCATTCCTCCACCGATTCGATCATGACCGACGGCTTCGCCCTCGACGCGGCCCGCGGGGCCACGCGTCCCAGCGGGAAATCGCCCGTATCCCTGCCCGACGCGATCCGCCTCGGTCAGGTCCGTCTGCAGGTGAGCGATCTCGCGCAATCGCTCGAGTATTACACGTCGGTCCTCGGATTGACCCCGCGGGAGACTGGCGCGGGGTCGGCGGCGCTGTACGTCGCGGACGGGGCGTCGCCGCTGGTGGAGCTGGTGGAGCGCCGCGGCATCGCACCGGTGCGCGCGAACAGCCGCCTCGGACTCTATCACTTCGCCATTCTGCTTCCGGATCGAGCGGCGCTGGGTCGATTCCTCGCCCATCTGGTGCGCACCGGCACGCGGCTCGGCGCGTCGGATCACCTGGTCAGCGAGGCGCTCTATCTGCGCGACCCGGACGGTCTGGGCATCGAGGTGTACGCCGATCGGCCGCGATCGACCTGGCGCGTGGTCAACGGTGAGCTGGCCATGGCCACCGAGCCGCTCGACACCGCGGGCGTGCTCGCGGCAGGGCAGGACGCGCCGTGGGGCGGGATGCCCGCCGGCACGGTGATGGGTCATGTGCACCTCCACGTCGGCGACATCGACCTCGCCTCTCGCTTCTATCACGAGACGATCGGCCTCGATCGCATGGTGTGGTCGTACCCCGGGGCGCTCTTCCTCGCGGCAGGAGGCTATCACCACCACCTCGGCGTCAACACGTGGGCGGGCCGCGCCGCATCCGCCTCGGACGACGACGCGCGACTCCTCGACTGGCGGATCGTCCTTCCGACCGACGCCCACGCCAGGGTGGTCGCCGAACGCGTCGAGGCGGCAGGCTACCGGATCGTCCGCGATCGCGAAGGTTGGCTCGCGAGCGACCCGTGGGGGATCGACCTTCGTCTCGTTGCCGACTGAGGCCATGCTCAGCCTCGCCACGCTCGCGGGATGGGAGGACGCGGTGCTCGCCAGCGTTCGCGGCGCGTCGGGAACGCCCGACGAGCGCGATGCACAGATCGAGCGCTCGGGCCTGTACGGCGAGTATCCGGCGATCGTGAACGCCTACGTCGAGCACTTCTCCGCACCCGACTCCGCGCTCGAGGCGCTCAAGCGAGCCTACTTCCTCGTCTGGCGCAGTGCGATGGCGACGCCCGCCGAGAGTGGGATTGCGCCGCTTCCCGACGGCACCATTCGCAACGTCATCGACGAGCTCGACGCATGGGCGCGCCGCGACGTGTCCGACGCGGAGCTGCGCTGGATGCTCGGTCACTACCACGCGCTCGGCCCGTCGGTGCTCGAGCTCTACGGCGCGAGCCCGCGCCTCGTGAGACTGGCGTCCGAGGCCGGAGGAGACGCCTGGCGCGCCGCCGGCATCGAGCGCGCATCGATGGCCGGTCGCGGGCAACTCGGACGCTACTGGACGGCGCTACTCGACGCTCGGTGAGCACGGGGAGGCCGTCGCTCCTTTACGCGCCGCCGCGCGGCGTGGCAGCTTGTAGACGAGCTCTCATCACCCAGTCGACGCCATGCGCACCCTCGCTGTCGCACTCCTCCTCCTCCTCGTTCCGTCCGTCGCTCGCGCGCAGAAGAAGTGGACGCCGATCGGTACGACGGCGAGCGGCAACCCGGTCTATGTCGACGCGAGGTCGGTGAAACGCACCGGCTCGATCGTCGCCGCCACGGTGCGGGTCGTGTTCACGACGCCCGTCCAGACGCCCAAGGGTGCCTGGATGAGCTCGCGCACCACGGCGACGTTCGACTGCGCCAGGAAGACGCTCGCCGCGAAGGAGAACGTGTACTACGGCGACGCCAAGGAGACCAAGGTGGTCGAGCGCAAGGTCAACGCGATCCCGGGCTATGGCCCCGCGCTCGGCGGCTCGATGGGCGCGCTGGCGCTCGACCACGTCTGCAAGCCGCGCTGAGCCTCAGCGCTTCTTGGCGAGGATCGTCCCGCGGCACGTGGCGGCGCCGCAATGGCAGGGGAACCGTCGCTTTGCCGCCGGCGTGTGCCGCTCCTCGAGCACGTAGGCGTAGTCGTACGCGAGCTCTTCGCCCGGCGCGACGTCACGGATCGTCTCGATCCAGATCCGGCCGTCCTCGACGACCGCGTCGCAGTTCGGGTCGCACGAATGGTTGATGAATCGCGCCTCGTTGCCGCCGACCGCCGCGTCGATCACCACGTCGTCGTCGATCGCGAACAGAAAGGTGTGGTGTCGCTCGCCTTCCACGTCGGGATAGCGTGTGTCGGCCTCCCGGGGCGTCAGGCGCTCCCCCGCGTACTCGATCAGCCGCACGCCGGCCGGGATGCGTCGCGTGGCGAACGCGCCCGCGCCTTGCATGGATGACGGGCGGATCTCGAACGGCAGCTTTCGTGAATCGCTGGACATCGCCCCAAGATACGACGATGCGGCACTGCGCTCCCCCAACCCGCTATCATTCGAGATGACTCCACGTGCCGCCGCATCCGCTCCGCTCGATCAGACGCCTGGCTTCGCCGCGCTCGGCCTCGATCCCCGCGTCGTCGACGCGCTGGCGGCGCTCGGCTACGAGGAGCCCACGCCGGTGCAGCGCGAAGCGATCCCGCCGCTGCTCGCGGGCCGCGACGTGCTCGGCCAGGCGGCCACCGGCACCGGGAAGACCGCGGCGTTCGCGCTGCCGTTGCTGCACGGCGTCACCCCCGATGCCGATCCCCGGACGCGCACCACGGCGCTCATCCTCGTGCCCACGCGCGAGCTCGCGATGCAGGTGGCCGAGGCGGTGCACAAGTACGGCAAGTCGCTCGGCGTGTGCGCGCTGCCGATCTACGGCGGCGCGTCGATGGAGACGCAGCTGCGCATGCTCAAGCGCGGCGTCGACGTCGTCGTGGCCACGCCGGGCCGCGCGCTCGATCACATCCGTCGGAAGACGCTGCGCCTCGACGCGGTGAAGGTCGTCGTGCTCGACGAGGCCGACGAGATGCTCGACATGGGCTTCGCCGAGGACCTCGAGGCCATTCTCGAGGCCACCCCCGCCGAACGTCAGACGGCCCTCTTCTCCGCCACGCTTCCGCCGCGCATCGCCGAGATCGCGAACAAGCATCTGCGCGACCCGGTGCGCGTTCGCATCGATCGCGAGATCGTGCCGGCCGGCTCGGCGCCGCGCGTGCGCCAGGTGGCGTACATCGTCGGCCGCGCGCACAAGATCGCCACGCTCGGACGTGTGCTCGACGTCGAGAACCCGACCTCGGCCATCGTCTTCTGCCGCACGCGCACCGAGGTCGACGAGCTCACCGAGTCGCTCAACGGCCGCGGCTATCGCGCCGAAGCGCTGCACGGTGGCCTCAGCCAGGAGCAGCGCGATCGCGTGATGAAGAAGTTCCGCGCCAACACGGCGGATCTGCTCATCGCCACCGACGTCGCCGCGCGCGGGCTCGACGTGCAGCACGTCTCGCACGTGGTGAACTACGACGTGCCGAGCGCCGCCGAGGCCTACGTGCATCGCATCGGTCGCACCGGCCGAGCAGGTCGCGAAGGCGTCGCCATCACGCTCGCCGAGCCGCGCGAGCACCGCCTGCTGCGCAACATCGAGCAGCAGACGAAGCAGAAGATCGAGATCGCCGCCGTGCCCACCGTGGCCGACCTGCGGGCGCGCCGCCTCGAGATGACGCGCGCCTCGCTGCGCGAGACGATCCTCGCGGGCGAGCTCGACCATTTCCGCGTGGTGGTGGACTCGCTGGCCCAGGAGTTCGACATCATGGACGTGGCTGCCGCCGCGGTGAAGCAGGCAGATGCCAAGGAGAGCGGATCCGACGACGAGGAGATCCCGTCCGTGTCGCTGCGCCCCGACAAGCCGCCGCGCGCCGGTGCTCGGACCGGAGCGACGCGGCACTCGAGGGACCCGGCCGAGAAGCCGCGGCGCGGCAAGCGCGAGCCGATCACTCCCGACTGGAACGTCGCGCGCCTGTACATCGGCGCCGGCCGGAAGGCGAACGTGCGGCCCGCCGACCTCGTCGGCGCGATCGTCAACGAGGCGGGCGTGGACCCGCGCGCCATCGGCGGAATCCAGATCACCGATCGATTCTCCCTCGTCGAGGTTCCGGAAGAGATCGCCGACGAGATCATCGACACGCTCCGCGCCTCGACGATCAAAGGCAAGCGCGTGCCGGTCCGGCGAGACCGCGAGCAGGGGGCGTGACCGGTCCGGACCCCTGCAGGTCCCCCGGGGTAGCTTTCGGGATACGCCAGACCACCCGTCAAGGAGATTCGAGCTCCCATATGCGCCTGCGCCGACTCGCTGCCGCCCTGCTTCCGCTCGCCTTCGCGGCATGCCTCGAGGGAACGGACTACAGCACCAACGCCTTCCCCAACATCCCGATCGAGCAGACGACGTTCGCGGCGGGACTCAACGTGAATCTCGCGGCTTCGACCAAGACGGCGACGGGCCTGTACTACCGCGACGTCGCCGTGGGGACTGGCGCGACCGCGACGAGCACCTCGCGCGTGAGCGTGTACTATGCCGGGTATCTCGCGAACGGGACGCTGTTCGACTCGCAAACCTCGCCGTCCGCGCCGTACGGACCGATTCAGCTCGGTGCCGGCACCTTCATCAAAGGGTGGGAAGAGGGCATGGTCGGGATGAAGGTCGGGGGAACCCGCCAGCTCATCATCCCTCCCTCCCTGGGCTACGGCGCGACGGGCAACAACGCCATCCCGCCCAATGCGGTGCTCGTCTTCACCATTCAGCTGGTGGCGGTGCAATAGCGCTGGCCGCAGGCCGGAAATCCGACTATATCATCGTACGCGCGGGCAGGTCCTCACCTGCCCGCGCGTGCGAACATCCGGCGGTCATCGCGGTCCACCTCAACGAGTGACGAT
>DASTSX010000264.1:0-2389 GCA_035760455.1 Gemmatimonadaceae bacterium
GACGAGCACCGGCGGCGCGGTACGACGACCTGGATCGCGCCTCGCTCGTGCGCGGCCGCCCGTGCGACCGGTCGGATCAGGACACGACGCGCTATCTGCACCTGCCGCTCTACCGCGCGTGCGCCGTGACCGTGGCCGCACAGCGGATTCCCAGCGACCTGCGTCCGGAGTTCTTCCCGGCGTCGCGCGACCGGAGCTGCTTCTCGGCGCTGATCGAGTTCGCCGTCGATACGCTCGGGCGCCCCGAGGTGCGCACCGCGCGGCTCGTGAAGTCGAGCGATCCGAGCTTCGGCGCGGCCGTCCTGGGGATCGTCTCGGGGCTCCGGTTCGAGCCGGCACGGCTCGGCGACCGACGGGTACGGCAGATCTTCGAGTTGCGCGAAGTGCTGGTCCGGCGCGGGGAGGGGCTCGAGCGATCGGCCAGGTCGCGCGAGGCGTCGTCGGGCACGCGCGGGATACGGTTGGGCTCGACCGGCGGCGCCGGGGCGCCGTCCGGCTCCGAGCTGCCGTCGCCGAGTATGCTGGGCGGGGTCTGCTGAACGGGCCTCGGGCTCGTGGGCAGGCACGGCGGGCGCCCGTCACGCAGCGCGGTACGCATTCCCTGACAGGCTTGCACTTTCGGGATTCGTTCGGTAAATAAGAACCCCCACGGCGGACTCGGCGGGGTGGCCGAATCGCCTTGGGCCGTGCCCATTGTTTTCGGTATTTATTCGGTATTCGGCCCGATACCTGCCTCTCCCTCCCGCATGGCTCTGTCGATCGCCGAGCTGGTCAAGCTCCTCCCTCCGCCGCCACCGCCCACCCCCGCGCTTCCCACCGGCGTGGCGGCGCTGGACGCGGTGCTCGCGGGGGGCGGGCTGCCACGGGGCCGGTTGAGCGAGATCGTCGGGCCCACGGGGAGCGGGAAGACCACGCTCGTCCGCGCCATCGTCGAGTCCACGGTGGCCGCGCACGGCTGGGTGGCGTACGTGGACGCGCAGCGCACGCTCGACGCGCGCGACTGGGTGCATCTGGGGGACGCCGACGGGGTGTGGATCATCCGCCCGCGCGACGCCGGCCGGGCCGCGTGGTGCGCCGACGTCCTCCTGCGGAGCGGCGCGTTCGCGCTGGTCGTGCTCGACGGCGCGCCGGTGCTCACCAAGTCGGCGGCGGTGCGGCTGACGCGGCTGGCGCGCGAGTCGAACGCCGCGTTCGTGGTGCTCGGCGACCGGACGGGCGGCGCGTCGCAGCTCGGCGGCGCGGTGCGACTGCTCGTCGAGCGCACGACGCCGGGCAAGCGACGACACCTCCCGCCCCCCACGTCCCACCCTCCGCCGGTGGGAGGCGGGGCGTGGGAGGTGGGGAGCGAGAGCACGATCCACACGATCGGCGTGCGGATCGAGAAGGGCGGAACGCTTCGAACAGTGGAGGTGCGTTGTGCAATCGGAGTGGCGCGTCGCCTGTGTACGCATCCCGAGGTTCCCGATCGGCGCGGTGTGGCGCGCGGTCCGGCGGGGGGAAACAGGCGGGCCCACGCCCGACGCGCAGCTTCTCCTCCCGCTGACGTTGCCGGACGCGGCACCCCCGCGCACGCCGTCGTCGAGCCTTCCGCCGAGCTCCGCACCGCCGTCGCCCGCGCCCGAGCACTGGGATGAGCATCCCGTCGCGCTGATCGAGGCGGGGGGCAAGCGGCTGCGCGCGGTGACCGCGGCGGCGGCGCGCGCCGGGCTGCGCGCCGGGATGCGTCCCACCGAGGCGCGCGCGCTCTGCGCGGAGCTGATCGAGCTGCCGTGGGACGACGTCGCCATCGAGGCGGCGATCACCGAAGCCTCGGCGGCCCTGCTCAGCGCCAGTCCGCAGGTGACACCCGTCGCAGGGGCGGCAGGGCTGTGGTGGGTCGGCGCGTCGGGGTTCGATCCGGTGGGCGGCGAGCGTGCGCTCGCCGTGGAGCTCCTGCGCGAGGCCAAGCGCTGGCATCCGCGCCCGCGTGTGGCGATCGCGGGGTCGTGCGTCGCCGCGCGCGCGGCGACGTGGGCCGGCGCGAGCTTCGACGCGCGAGCGACGGAGCGGGCGCTGGTGCACGTCGTCCCTGCCGGGCACGACGCGGCCTACCTCGCCCCTGCCCCGCTCGCGCTCCTGCCGATGGACGAGGAGCTCCGCGCCGCGCTCCACGCGCTGGGGCTGCGTACGGTGGGGGCGCTCGCCACGCTCACCGCGGAGGACGTGGAGCGGCGCTGGGGCGACGCCGGCATCCGCGCGTGGCGGCTCGCGCGCGCGGAGGATCTACGGCGTCCCGTGCTCGCGCGCGTCGAGACCCAACCGGCGGTGGAGGTGGAGCTCGCGTCGCCGTCGTCGACGATGGAGCCCGTCTTGTTCCTCGTGCGCGCCGCGCTCGACCGCCTGGTGCAGC
>DASTSX010000265.1:0-10352 GCA_035760455.1 Gemmatimonadaceae bacterium
CCGGATACGCCAGGTAATAGCCGACGAAGCCGACGCTGTCGCGTACGTCGACGCCGCCGCGCAGCGTGCTCGCGGCCAGCGCGACGAGCGCGCCCGCAAGGAACACGGAGAACAAGAGGAGCGCGATGCCGATCAGCTCGCGCTTGAGTGTGCTGCCCACGCGGACTACCGCTCCCGCTCGGGCCCCAGCTTGGTGATGTGCCGATCCTGATAGATCGGAATGACCGGGTACGAGTCCACGGCCGCACACGCGGCGAGATCCCCTTCGAATCCCGCGGCGGCCAGGGCCCGGCCGTGCGCCGCGGTGCTGAAGAGCCGCATCAGGTTGTCGCCGTACTTCCGATCGATGAGCGAGGCGGCGAGCGCCGCGTCGTTCACTTCCGCCTGCTGAAGCCGCTTCGTGATCTGGTAGACATGGCGGCCCGCGCAGGCGGCGTCCTCGAGCGCGAACTGCCGGTCCTGCCCCGCGCAGACGATCGTGACGTCGGCGCCCCCGCGCAGCGCCGCGCGCAGCATCGCGCAGACCGCAGTCAGGTTGACGTACGAGGCCACGACCACGTCACGCGCTCCCTGCACGGCGAGCAGCGCGCGTGTTCCGTTCGTCGTCGTGAGTAGGACCGTCTTTCCCTCGACCACCTCGCGCGTGTGCTCCACCGGCGAATTGCCGAGGTCGAAGCCGTCCATCTTGAGCATGCGCCGCTCGCCGGCCAGCAGCACTCCCGCTCGCTCGAACTGCTTCGAGCGGGTCACGACGTCGTCCGGGCTCTCGAGCGGAATCACCGTGCGGGCGCCGTTGGCAAGCGCCACCGCAATCGTGGTGGACGCACGGAGCACGTCGATCATCGCGACCACGCGTCCCTGTACGTCCTGCGGCGTGAGCTGTTGCACGCCGAACAGCACGTCGAGGCGCACGCTAGGACGGCTCCTTCATCAAGTCGGGCTCGCGCTCCAGGAACTTCGTGTCCACGTCGCCGCTCTGGAAGCGCGGGTTCTGCATCACGCGCGCGAGGAAGGGGATCGTCGTCGTCGGTCCCTCGATGATGAACGTCTCGAGCGCGAGCCGCATCTTCGCCAGCGCCTCTTCACGATCGCGCCCCTGACAGATGACCTTGGCGATCATCGAGTCGTAGTAGGGCGGCACCGTGTAGCCGGCGTAGACGTGCGTGTCGAGCCGCACGCCATTCCCGCCGGGCGGATGGAAGGTGACGATGCGTCCGGGCGACGGCTGGAAGTTGCGGTTCGGATCCTCGGCGTTGACGCGGCACTCGATCACGTGGCCGCGCAGCGGCGGCAGCTCGTGCACGCCCAGCGGATGCCCCGCGGCGACGCGGATCTGCTCCTTCACCAGGTCGATGCCCGTCAGCATCTCGGTGACGGGGTGCTCGACCTGGATGCGGGTGTTCATCTCCATGAAGTAGAACGACCCGTCCTCGTCGAGCAGCATCTCGATCGTGCCGGCGCCCACGTAGTCGATCGCCTTGGCGCCCGCGACCGCCGCGTCGCCCATGCGCTTCCGCAGATCGGGCGTCATCGCCGGGCTCGGCGCCTCCTCGATCAGCTTCTGGTGGCGCCGCTGCACCGAGCAGTCGCGCTCCCCGAGGTGGATCACGCGGCCGTACTTGTCGCCGAGGATCTGGAACTCGATGTGGCGGGGCCGCATGAGGTACTTCTCGACGTACACGTCGCCGTTGCCGAACGCCGAGAGCGCCTCGCTCCGCGCCAGCGAGAAGGAGCGCTCGAACTCGTCGGCGTCCTTCGCGACGCGCATCCCCTTGCCACCGCCGCCGGCCGCCGCCTTGATGATCACGGGAAAGCCGATCGAGCGCGCGAACTCGAGCGCTTCCTCGACGTCCTCGACGGGCCCGGGGGTGCCGGGGACGATCGGCACCCCGACCGCGGTCATCGCCTTTCGCGCCGCCGCCTTGTCGCCCATGACGCGGATCTGCTCCGCCGTCGGGCCGATGAAGGTGATGTTCGACGCGGCGCAGATCTCGGCGAACTCGGCGTTCTCGGCCAGGAAGCCGTAGCCGGGATGGATCGCGTCGGCGCCGGCGATCTCCGCCGCGGCGATGATCCGGGGGATCTTGAGGTAGGAATCGCGCGCCGATGGCGGGCCGATGCAGACGTCGTCATCGGCGAATCGCACGTGCAGCGACTCGCGGTCCGCCTCGGAGTACACGGCCACCGTCTGCACGCCGAGCTCGCGGCACGCCCGGATCACGCGCAGGGCGATCTCGCCGCGATTGGCAATGAGGACCTTCTTAAACATCGGCGCTCCGCACGGCCGCCGACTTCCCGTATCCGCTCAGGACCTGCTCAAGCATGTTCGAGCCTCGCGATCGCCATTGCGCGGCTTCGCGAGCCGTGCGTGCAGGGTCATGGGTTCAGGGCTGCGAGTCCCCCTCGAAGCCCGACCAGCTGTTGTCGCTCGTGCCGGCCACTCCCTGCACCCGCAGCGCGAACTCGCTGGGGCTGGTGGCGAAGAACACGGCGCTCTCGTACGAGATGATGCCCTGCGAATAGTAATGCATGAGCGACTGATCGAAGCTCTGCATCCCGTACTGGACCGTTCCCTCCTTGATCAGGTCCGGGATGTTGAGGGTCTTGTCCATGTCGCGGATCTGGTCGCGGACGGTCTGCGTGTTGATGAGCACCTCGCACGCCGGTACCCGGCCCGGCTTGTCGGCACGGGGCACGAGGCGCAGGGAGATGACCGCCTGCAGGGCGCTCGCCAGCGAGAACCGCACCTCCGCCTGCTGGTGCGGCGGGTAGAAGGACAGGACGCGGTTGATCGTCTGCGTCGCGTCCGTCGTGTGCAGGGTGCTGAAGACGAGGTGCCCCGTATCGGCGGCCTTCAGCGCCGTGTCGAGCGTCTCGAGGTCGCGGATCTCGCCGATCAGGATGACGTCCGGATCCTGGCGCAGCACGCGGCGAAGGGCCTGGGCGAAGGTGGCGGTATCGGTGCCGACCTCCCGCTGGTTGATGTGGCAGTTGATGTCGCGATGGAGGAACTCGATCGGATCCTCGATCGTGATCACGTTCGCCTTGCGCTGCTCGTTGATGTGCTGCACCATCGCGGCGAGCGCGGTGCTCTTCCCCGAGCCCGTGATCCCCGTGACGAGGACGAGGCCGCGCGGCTTCATCGAGATCTCCTCGAGCACCGGCGGGAGATTGAGCTCCTTGATCGTGCGCGCCTGGTACGGGATGGCGCGCATGGCGTAGCAGAGCGAGCCGCGCTGCTGGTACACGTTGCAGCGGAAGCGACCGATGCCCGGCACGCCGATGGCGAAGTCGCACTCCTTGTTCTCGGTGAACTCCTTCACCTGCCGCGGCGTCATCAGCTGCTCCGCGAGTCCCTTCAGGTCCTCCGGGCGCAGCGCCGGATGATCGAGCGGCACCAGGTCGCCATGCAGGCGCAGCGTCGGGGGCCGCCCGACCTTCAGATGCAGATCGGAGGCGTTGCGCTGAACGAGCTGCTGCAGCACCGCCTTGAAATTGAACATCTGCCCCGTGCTCGGAGAGGGCGACGGGGGAGCGGGTGGTGCAGCGGTCGGCGGGAGGGAGCTAGCCATTGGGATCGATCCTGAAGAGCGGCTGCCCGTATTCGACGGGTTGCGCGTCGGAGGCGAGAACCTCGGTCACGATGCCCGCGACCTCGGACTCGATCTCGTTCATGATCTTCATCGCCTCGATGATGCAGAGAATCTGCCCTTTAGAGACGCGCGAACCCACCGATACGTAAGGCTTTGCTCCCGGCTCGGGGGCCGAGTAGAACGTGCCCACCATGGGCGACTTGACCTCGTTGCCCCCAGCCTTCGGCTCCTGTGCGGGCGCTGGCTCGACCGCCGGCGCGGCCTCCGCCGGGGTGGGATGACCGGCCCCCAGCATCGGCGGGGCAATCATCGGCGCCATCACCGCCGGCGGAGCCACCTGCATCGTGCCACGGCCGCTCGGGCTCTTCGAGATCCGGATCTTCATGCCCTTGTCGGACGAGATCTCGATCGAGTCGACGGTCGATTCGTCCAGGATGTCGATGAGCTTCTTGACGTAGCGTAGGTCGATCATAGGCCAGAGAGTATGACGCGACGCGGCACGGTGCGCATCGCTCAGCCGAGCTCGATCAGCTCGCGCGTGAACTTCGTGAGAATGCGAGGACCGTCCACGCCCAGGACGACGTCGTCCTCGACCCGAACGCCACCCCATCCGGGGCGGTACACCCCGGGCTCGATCGTCACCACCGACCCCTCGGCCAGCACCCCCTCGGCGGTGCGCGCCAGCCGCGGCGCCTCGTGGACCTCGAGGCCGATCCCGTGCCCGAGACTGTGCCCGAACAGCGGCCCGAATCCGGCCCGCTCAATGTAGTCCCGCGCCAGAGCGTCGGCATCCCGACCGGTCATGCCGGCTCTGACACCGCCAGCCGCCCGCTCGTTGGCGGCGCGGACGATGTCGTAGACGCCGCGGTGCTCCGCGCTGGCCGTGCCGACGACGACCGTGCGCGTGACATCCGAGCAGTACCCGTCCACGATCGCGCCGAAATCCATCAGCAAAAAATCGCCCCGCTCGATCTCTCGCGCCGAGGAGTGCGCGTGCGGCAGCGCGGAGCGCGGGCCGCTGGCGACGATCGATGGAAACGCGAAGCCCTCACTGCCGGCGAGCCGAAGTTCCTTCTCCAGGATGCCGGCGACGCCGAGCTCGGTCATGCCCACCCGTACTTGCGGCAGCGTGCGTTCGAGCGCCGACGTGGCGACGTCCGCCGCGTTGCTGATGCACGCGATCTCCGTGTCGTCCTTCCGCTCGCGGAGCGTCTCGACGAGGTCGACCGTCGGCCGCCACTGCCACCGCGACCCGGCTTCGAGCAGCCGTTGAAAGTCGCGATGCAGGATGTGCGCGGTCTCGAAGCCGAGCACCTGCACGCCGCTCAGCTGCGCGAGCTGCTGCCAGAGGCCCGTCCAGAGGCTCGACGGCTCGATGACGATCCGCGCGATGTCTCCCACCTCGTCGGCGACCTGCGTCTGGTAGCGGAAGTCGGTGATGAGCACGACGTCGCGCTGCGTGACGATCAGGAGGGCGCTGGAGCCCGAAAACCCCGTGAGGTACCGGATGTTCGGCAGACCGGTGAGCAGCAAGCCGTCGAGGTGCGCCACCGTCAGCCCGTCCACCAGGGCAGCGACGCGGCGCGGCCGTGGATCGGTCACGCTCGCGAGCCGTTCAGCGTCGAGACCAGACCGCGCAGCGCCAGCTCGTAGCCGTACACGCCGAGGCCGACGACGCCGCCGATCGCGGCCGGCGCGAGCATCGAGTGCCGGCGCTCGGGCTCCCGCGCGTACACGTTGGTGACGTGCACCTCGACGAAGGGGACCGAGGCGCCCACGAGTGCGTCGCGCAGCGCGAGGCTGCTGTGCGAGTACGCTCCCGCGTTCACGACGGCGCCGTCGACGCGCCCGCGCATCGCGTGCACCGCGTCGATGAGCTGCCCTTCCCCGTTGTGTTGGGTGCACTCCAGCTCGACCCCGAGGTCGGCGGCGACCTCACCGAGTCGCCGCTCGACGTCGGCCAGCGTCGTGCGACCGTAGCGTTCCGGCTCTCGAACGCCGAGCAGGTTCAGGTTCGGTCCGTTGAGGACGGCGATCCTCACCGCTGCTTGAGCCCCTGCAACCAGGAGTTGAACTGCTCGATGTCGTCCTCGCTGCGCTCGGCCGGCTCGCCGGGCGCCGGGACTTCCCCTGAGGTGCGCGCTCCGCCTCCCGAGGTGCGATCGCCATCCACGGTCTGCGAGAAGAACTGGTCGAACGAGAAGCCCTGCGACGTACGCGGGCCGCGCGCGCCGCCTTCCCGGAAGACACTGTCCAGCGTCAGCTCGCCGGTCGCGGGACGAGCGGGATTCCCCGAGATCGGCGCCGCGTCCGTCCCCGCACCGAACGCCTGCGCGAGCGCGGACGCCGCCGAGTCCTCCGTGGACCCGATGGGCCGGTTGCCGAACAGCGCGTCGATCGTGCCGCCCGGTCGCTGGTCCGACGTTCCCCCCGTAGCCGGCGCGGTCGCCGCGGCGGGTGCATCGCCGGCCGACGGCGCTGCATTCGAATTCGCCGCGCGCGCGGTGGTCGGCTCCGACGGTGCGAAGTCGTCCTCGGCGGGAGGCGCGCTCGCCGCCGCCCGCTCACCAGGCCGCCGCGCGGCCAGCCGCGCGAAGAACTCGCGGACCGGAGGACCGGAGGGCTTCTTCGGCGCCGAGCGCTCGGCGCGCAGCGCGGCCACCTTCGCCGCCAGGCGCTCGTCCGAGGGGCTCGACGTGCTGAGCTGCTCGTACACGGAGAGAGCCTCCTGGCGGAATCCCTGCTTCAGGTACAGCTCGGCCATCGTCTCCGTGACGAAGGGCCGCTGCTCGGCGTGGACGGGCTCGGGCGTCGACTCGGACGCGGGCTCGGCAGCCGCTTCGCCGACCGCGGCGGCCGGAGACTCGGCATCTTCCACCTCGTCTACGCGCCCCGGTTGGTCGACGTCGATGAACGAGAGGTCGCCGCCCACGCTCTCCGTATCGATCGAGTCGTCGGCCGCCGTCGTCGAACCCGCCGGCGCGATCGCGGCTCCGGCCTCCATCAGCTCGGCCTCGGCGGCGATGACCTGCGGGGGAAGCTCCGGAGGGATGCTCGCCGCCGGCGCTTCGGCGGAACCGACTATGTCGAGCGCCTCGTCGGGCAGCCGCAGCGATTCCACCGCCTCGCCAGCCGGCTCGGACGCGGGCTCCGGCGCCGGCTCGGCCTCGCCGACGAGCGGCATGTCGAAATCGAGCAAACCCTCGTCGCGCGGCGCGTCGGCCGGCGCGGGGGCGGAATCGGCGATCGGGTCGCCGTGGGGGGGAAGCACCTCGCCGTGATCCTCGGGAAGCGCCTCGTCGAGCTCGGGGAACGCGCTCGACGTCGCCATGCGCGGGACGTCGTCGACGGTGGTTTCCGGTCGATCGAGTCCCGACATCGGCCCGATGAACACCGGATGCACCCCCGTCTCGACCTCGTACGACGACTGCAAGCCGGGCGTCTGATCGACCGGCGCGTCGGGCGCAGCGAACTCGGTCGCCTCGAAGCCGTCCGCCCGCGCCTCCAGAGCCGGCATGAGGTCGGCGGTCTCGGGGGTCGGCTCCACGTCACCTGTGGGCGCGGCGAAGTCGCGCTCGGCGGCGTCGTGCGCCGCCTCGGCCGATGCCGATGCCGTGGGAGCCATGCCCGGCAGGCTGACGTCGAGATCGAGCAGCTCCGGCGCGTCGAACGGCTCGGGCGTGGCGCGTGGCTCGGGCGCGTAGTCCATCGCGTGCGACGGCACATGCTCGTGCACGCCCGGCTCCGGCGCCGCGAATTGCGGAGCGGCGGGGGGCGGCGCGTGTGGCTCGCCGAGCTTGCCCAGCAGCGACTGGATCTCGTCGTTTCTCGGATCGGCCTCGAGCACGCGCTCGTACCAGCGGCGCGCGGCGGTCGCGTCGCCCTGCCGGCCGGCGATGTCGCCGAGGTGGCGGAGCGCGATCAGGTTCTCGGGGTCGAGCGACAGCGCGGTCTCGAACACCCCGCGCGCCTCGTCGAGGCGGTCGCTCTCGTACAGTGCCTGTCCGTAGACGATGTGCCCGCTCATGTGGCCGGGCTGCTGCGGCAGGAACTCCTGGCAGATCAGAATCGCCTGTTCGAGATCTCCACCCTTACGGAACTCGTTGGCCAGGGGAGCGAAGTAGCGGCGGGGATTCTCGTCGAACTTCCGTTTGAGCTCGTCGATGCGGTCGGAGCTGGCCATCAAAGCCTCGGTGGCGGCGCACAGGCGGCGGTGGGCGAAGCGGAATAAGATACGTACGGGAGGGGACAAGTCAATCAGAAGTGCTACCGTCACTTGATTTTAGCCGCTCTCGCCGGATAGCTTTTTCAGCTTCCCTCCACGCTCGTTTTTCCCAGTCGCAGAAGGAGTCTTGCCCCGTGCTCCAAGCAATGCGGAGCTCCGCCAAATTCGTCTTCTGGATCCTCGCGATCGCCTTCATCGGCGGGTTCCTGCTCGTCGAGTCGTCGGGGCTCATGAACCTTGGCGCCGTCACCCCGACCACGGCGGTGGCGTCGGTGAATGGAACGGACATCCTGTACACGGACTGGCTGAGGCGCACGCAGCAGCTCTCCCAGCAGGAGCAGCAGCAGTCCGGTCGCTCGCTCTCTCAGGACGAGGTCACCCGCATCGAGAACCAGGCGTTCGACGAGATGGTGACGGAGATCCTCCTGCAGCAGGAGTACCGGCGGCGGGGGATCACGGTCAGCGATACGGAGTTGCGCGACTACGCCCGGTTCGCGCCGCCGCGATGGGTGACGAGCGATCCGTCGCTCCAGACCGAGGGGCAGTTCGATCCGGCGAAGTATCAGCGACTGCTGTCGAGCAGCCAGGCGCGCCAGGGCGGCCTGCTGCTCGCGCTCGAGCAGTACTATCGCAGCGAGGTGCCGAAGGAGAAGCTCGCCGAGCAGGTGACGGCGGGCGTGTTCGCCACCGACGTCGATCTGTGGCGCGCGTATCAGGATGCCCAGGACAGCGCGTCCGTGAGCTTCGTCGTGTTCCGCCCGACGCCGACGGCGGCCGACTCGAACATCTCCGACGCCGACCTGCGGAAGTACTACGACTCGCACAAGGCGGAGTTCGAGCGCGCCGGCCGGGCCACGGTGAGCGTGCTGTCGATCCCGCGGACGATCACGCCGGCCGACAGCGCGGCGGTGCGGGATCGCATCAACCAGCTGCGCGCGGAGATCGCCGGTGGCGCCAAGTTCGAGGACGTCGCGAAGCGCGAATCGGCGGACACGATCTCCGGGGCGAACGGCGGCGATCTCGGCAAGGGCGCGAAGGGACGCTTCGTTCCGGAGTTCGAGAAGGCGCTGGACGCGCTCAAGCCCGGTGAGCTGTCCGGTCCCGTGCTCACGTCGTTCGGATACCATCTGATCCGACTCGACTCGCGCGCCGGCGACACGACGCAGGCGCATCACATCCTGCTGCCCATCCATCCGAGCGACTCGTCGCAGGCGCGGATGGACCGCCGCGCCGATCAGCTGTCGCGCATCGCGGCGAGCAGCGACCAGCCGGCGAAGTTCGACGAGGCGGCGAAGGCGCTCGGCCTCACGCCGTTCAAGATCAACGTCACCGAGGGTGAACCGGCCACGTACAACGGTCAGTACGTGCCGAGCGTGAGCGCGTGGGCGTTCGGCGGTGCGCGGCCCGGCGAGTCGAGCGATCTGTTCGACTCGGAGGATGGGTACTTCCTGGCGCGCCTCGAGTCGGTCACGCCTGGCGGCAAGACGTTCGAGGCGGTGAAGGCCGACGTCCGCGCGAAGCTCGCGCTGGACCGTGCCGTGGAGCGGGCGGTGCCGCAGGCCAACGACCTCGCCAACGCGGCGCGCACGAGCTCTCTCGAAGCGGCGGCGGCGGCGCGCAACCTCACCGTGCTCAAGACCGGGCTGGTGAACCGGAGCGCGGCCGCCTCCACGCTGGGCAGCGTCGGCGAGGCGCTCGGTGCCGCGTTCACGCTGCCGGCCAACGCGATCAGCGTACCGATCCGCCAGCTCGACGGGGTGTACGTGCTGCGCGTCGACGCGCGGAAGCCCGCCGACAAGGTCGCGTTCGAGGCGAGGAAGCGGGAGCTTCGCGCCCAGCGCGTGCAGCAGCTGAAGCAGCAGCGGCTGCAGGCGTACTACGCCGACCTGCGGAAGTCGGCGAAGATCGACGATCGTCGGAAGGAGATCGCGGCCAGGGCGCGCCGGCAGGACGTGAGCTGACGCGGCGCGTCCACGAGCGCGAAGAGGCCCGTCCGGTGAAGACCGGACGGGCCTCTTCGCTTCGATCGGTGCGTCAGATCAACCGCTTCGGCTCGGGCCGCACGTCCTCGCTGGCCGGCGTCTCCGTTCGGGCGGGCTCGCCCGCCGCGAGTCGTGAATCGTAGCGCGGGGCCTCGGGCTCGCTGATCGAGCGCTCGACCTCGTTCACGTTCTTCTTGAACTCGCGAATCCCCTTGCCGAACGAAGCGCTGATCTCGGGAATGCGCTTGGCGCCGAAGAGGACCAGCACGATGACCAGAATGACGATCAGCTCGGTCATACCGATGTTGCCGAACATGGCGATTCTCCTTAGAAGAGCGATCGGGCGATGAGATAGGCGATGAGCACACCGAGAAGGCTCAACAGCGACACGTCGAGCGCGACCGGGCCCAGCGAGAACTTGAGGATGACGAGGTCGAGCGTGACGGGCCCGGCGGACGGCGTCACACCGGTCGTGAAGAATTCCTTGACCGGACCGGCCGGCAGGAAGCGCCGAGTCACTTGCGTCATCGCCCCGCCGACGATGAACCCGAT
>DASTSX010000266.1:0-4736 GCA_035760455.1 Gemmatimonadaceae bacterium
CTTCCGGAGCGGCGTGGCGTGCACGCGGTCGAGGATCGTCTCGATCGTGTTCAACTCGTTGTACACCGGGATCAGCACCGACAGCCGCACGGTGGCCGGGTCCAGCGGCGTCAGCTCCCGCGGCTTCGCCGCCAGGGTGAACGGTCGCGTCGTCGTCGGGATCGAGGTCATCGGACAGTCGCGGTGAAGACGGCGCCGCCATCGAGCCGTTCGCGCAGCACGAGGCGCGCTGGCGCCTGTGAGGCGATGAACTGCGCCGCGTCGTAGGCCTTGCCCGCGCCCGCGACGACCGTCCGCACGGGATACGCATCGAGCACGGGCGAGAGTCCTTCCATCGCGTTCTCGCGCGGCGAGTAGTCGCGCAGGTACTGTGCTGGCGTCAGCGTGATGATCGGGAGCGCTTGCCGTCCCGTGTAGAGATACACGGCGCCCTCGTTCTCGGTGGCGACGACCTCGTCCGTCGCCGTGTTCGCGAGCACCCAGCGAACCGTCGTAGCGATGCGGGGCGTGTTCGCGCGCGGGATGCTCGACCACCACTGCCCGCGGATGCCGCGCATCTCGTACGCCGCATAGCCGACGGCCACCCACACGAACGCGGCCGCGAGCGCCGCGCGCACCGGCGCGCGCCAGGCCGGACGGCCGAGTGCAGTCCAGCCGCCGACCGCGACGAGCGCGAGCAGCAGTGGCCACACCGTCCACACGAACCGCGCCGTCTGGAATGGCCAGACGAGCACGATGGCGAGATAGCCGGCGAGAAAGAGCAGCGTCACCGGCATGCGCCGCCACGCGGCGATGCACGCCGCGACGACGAGCGACCCGAGCGCGGCGAGTGTCACGGCGTGCGCCGCGCTTCCCCGCATCGGCGAGAAGAGCACGGCCAGCATGCCGCTGGTCTCCGACGTCGTCTTGGCGATCGTCTGCGGGATCATCGAGACCCCCATCGTTCGCAGGCCGCGGAGCCACCACGACGCGTACGAGTCGTACATGCCGAGCAGCGGCTCGGGGAGCGTGCCGCCGTGTCGCGCCGTCCACAGCTGCCAGGGCAGCAGGCACGCGACCGCCGCGAGGGTGAGGAGCGCCGCCTCGCGCCACCGCCGCCGCGTCGCGAGCACCACCGCCGCGGCGGGGACGAGCACCACCGCGTGCGTGCGCACGAGCGCGCACACGCCGATCGCCGCGCCCAGCAACAGCGCGTATCGCGCCGACGCGGGCGCATCCATCAGCCGTTCCAGCGCGAGCAGCAGGCCCAGCGCGAGCGCGAGGAAGCAGAGCTCGGACAGGACGAGATTGCCGAGGATGAGCAGCGGGACGCTGATCGCCGTCACCGCGCCCACGCCGAGGCACCAGAGCGGGCTCAGTTCGAGCCGGTCGCGCAGCAGCCGCGCGACGAGCACCGAGGCCGCGGCGAGGAACGCCGCGTTCAGGGCCTTGAACGCGACCACGCTCGCCGGGAACGCCGGGACGACGAACGACACGAGCGCGAGCAGTGCGGGATAGCCGGGCGGGAAATGCGTACCGGCCGGGTGCCCGGGCACGTTGAGATACCGGTACCCTTCCCCCGATGCGAGCGCGCGCGCCAGGATGACGTAGAACGCGTCGTCGGCGACGACGCCGGCGGGCAGCGCGTCCACGATCGCGATCCCGACCGCGAGCGCCAACGCGCCGACGCCGGCCAGCGCGAGCGGCCACCACGCCCTCGCGCGCCGAGGCGAGTCGTCGCGCTCGGCCGCGGAGGGCGCCGAGCGATCGTGCTCCAGGGGCACCGCGAGCGTCACGCTTCGACGCCGTACCGCGAGAGCTTGCGATAGAGCGTCGACGGATCGATGCCGAGCACCTCGGCCGCGCGGCTCTTGTTGCCGCCCTCGCTCTGCAGCACCCACATGATGTACGCACGCTCCACCGCCTCCAGCGTCGGGTTGGCGGGGGGTCGATCGGCGACCAGCGGCTCGCTGACGCGCTCCGTGACGCGCTCCGGCAGCGCCGAGACCGGGATGTGGTCCTTCGAGGTGAGGATCACCGCGCGCTCGAGGGCGTTCTCCAGCTCGCGCACGTTGCCGGGCCAGGGGTAGCTCACGAGCGCGTCCAGCGCCTCGGCGGAGAGCGTCTTCTGCTCCTCGTTCCGCAGGGCGGCGATCCGCGTCAGGAAGTGCTCGGCGAGCAGCGGGATGTCGTCCGCGCGCTGGCGAAGCGCCGGAAGATGCAGCGAGATGACGTTCAGTCGGTAGTAGAGATCGCTCCGGAACCCGCCGCGCCGCATCTCCTCGTCCAGGTCGCGATTCGTCGCCGCGAGCAGGCGCACGTCGATCGGCATCGGATCGGTCGCGCCGACGGGGATGACTTCGCGGTGCTGGAGCACGCGCAGCAGCTTCACCTGCGTCGCCGGCGTCGTCTCGCCGATCTCGTCGAGGAAGAACGTGCCCTTCGACGCCGCGGCGAAGAGGCCGAGCTTGTCCTTCACCGCGCCCGTGAACGAGCCCTTCACGTGGCCGAACAACTCGCTCTCGAGGAGGCTCTCGGGCAGTGCACCGCAGTTGATCGACGCGAAGCTCTTATCGGCGCGGCTGGAGAGCTCGTGGATGTACCGTGCGATGACCTCCTTACCGGTGCCCGACTCGCCCTGGATGAGCACCGTGGAGTCGGTCGGTGCCACCGTCTCGGCGAGACGGAGCACCTCGAGCCAGCTCCGACTGTTCCCGACCGGCCGGCCGGTCGTGGCCTGCTCGTGCCGCTTGATCTCCTGTCGCAGCGAGCGGTTCTCCACGCGCAGCTCGCGATGCTCGCCCGCGCGCTTGAGGATCGCCAGCAGCTCGTCGTTCCGGAACGGCTTCTGGATGTAATAGAAGGCGCCCTCGTTCACCGCCTGCATCGCCGACTGCAGCGTCGCCTGGGCGGTCATGAGGATCACCGGCGTGTCGGGGTTCTGCTGACGCGCCGCGGCCAGGATCTCGACCCCGCCGACGTCGGGCATGCGCACGTCGGAGAGGACGATGTCCGGCTGCAGCGACGAGAGCTGTGCGAGCCCCTGGCGTCCCCCGTGTGCGGTGTGCGTGTCGAAGCCGGCGTTTCGCAGCAGGATGCCGAGCGACTCGAGGATCCCCTGCTCGTCGTCGACGACCAGGACTTTGGGTGTGCGAGGAGCGATCACGTGAGCACCGCGACGGAGGATGTAGGAGTGGAGGCGGGCCGGCGGGAGGGCTCGGCGCGGGGCAGCACGACGGTGAACCGCGTGCCGGCCGGGCTGCTGTCGACGAACACGAGGCCGCGGTGCGCATCGATGGCGCGATGCACGACGGCGAGTCCGAGCCCGCTGCCCCCCGGTTTCGTCGTGAAGAAGGGATCGAACAATCGATCGCGGATCTCGGCCGGGATCCCCGAGCCGGAGTCGCTCACGCTGAGCATGACCGCGCCGTGATCGTAGCGGTTGCCGGCCACGTGCTCGGACAGCGCCGGCCCGACGGCGAGGTGCACCTCGCCCCCTTCCGGCGACGCCTGGATGGCATTGAGCAGCAGGTTGAAGACGGCGCGGTGCAGCAGATCCTCGTCGCCGTCCACGATGTGCTCGCCCGCATCCGCGTCGCACGTGACGCGGACGCCGTCGGGCCGGTTCGGGCTCGCGTTGGCCAGGCGAGTCGCGGATTCGCCGAGGAGGCCGAGATCGATCGGCTCCACGCGGGCCACCCGCACGCGCGCGAAGTCGAGGAACTCGGACAGGAGCCGGCTCAAGCGGTCGGACTCGCGCATCACAAGCCGCGCGAGGGTCTGCTCGTCTTTCCCGCTGAACGGCGACCGCGCGAGCTGCTCGACGGCGCTCCGGATCGAGGCGAGCGGATTCTTGATCTCGTGCGCGAGCGACGCCGACAGCTCGGCCACCCCCTCGAGGCGCTCGGCGCGGAGCCGCAGCGCCTCCATGCGCTTCTGGTCGGAGATGTCCTGGAAGATGGCGGTCGCCGTCCGGTCGGTGCGCAGGCCGTCGCCGTCCGTGTAGGTCGTCGTCACCCCGATCGACAGGCGCTTCCCCGCCACGGCGATGATCCCCTCGCCGCGCGTCGTGCGGAGCCGGTCGCGGACGGCGCGCTCGAGCGACTCGCCGAGCTCCGGCGCGATCGTGCGGAGCCGGCCGAGGACGTCCTTGCCCTTCGTCTTCTCCATGTCGATCGCGAGCAACTGCTCCGCCATCGGGTTGGCGAAGATGAGATGCCCCATCTCGTCGATCGTGACGATCCCGCTGCGGATGTTGTGCAGGATGTCCGCTGCCTGAAGCCGCACGTGCGCGAGCTCTGCCTCCGTGCCCGCACCGAGCTCCTTGACCTTCGCGCTGAGGTACGCGCTCCCCAGGGCGACGATGGCGAAGACGCCGAGTTGCAGCCACACGCCGGCGGTGAACGGCGAGCCGACGCTCCAGACGGCGTCGGCTACGTACATCACGTTCCCCAGCGCCGCGATGAGCAGGCCGCCCCCCACGGGAAGCAGCAGCGACGTCGTGGCGATGACCAGGATGTAGAGCGCGGCGAACTGCGAGGGGTTGCCGTTCGTCGCCGTCACGTGCACCACTGCCGTGACGAGCAGGAGGTCGAAGACCGCCTGGAGATAGTAGAAGGTGGCCCGGACGGGCCGCTGGTAGAATCCGCTGTAGAGCACCGAGGCGCCGGTGGCCACGAGCGCCGCCACGAAGGCCAGCGTCGCGACCATGATCTTCCGCCCGTCGGTGTCCGGGTCCTGCCAGACCAGGACGGCGG
>DASTSX010000267.1:0-8512 GCA_035760455.1 Gemmatimonadaceae bacterium
CGACGTCGTCGTCGAGGGGCGCATGAAGGAGGACGGCACCTTCCACGCGACGACGCTGCTCGCCAAGTGTGCGTCGCGCTACGAGAACGCGCCCGACGGCGACAAGTACAAGCAGACACCCGGCTACAAGGCGGGAGTCAAGGCGTGATCCTCGTCGGAGAGCTGTCGTTGTGGGTCGCGCTGCTGATGGCGGCGTGGGCCGGCGTGACGTCGTTCGCCGGTGGCGCGCTCGGCCGCGACGATCTCGTGACGAGCGGGCGCCGCGGGCTGTACGCCACCACGGCGATGATCGTGCTGGCGTCGATCGGGCTCTGGACGGCGCTCCTCACGCACGACTTCTCGCTCAAGTACGTCGCGTCGAACACCAGCGCCAACATGCCGAAGGTGTACGTCTTCTCGGCATTCTGGGGAGGGCAGGCGGGCTCGCTCCTCTTCTGGGCGCTGATCCTCGCCTGCTTCTCGGCCGTCGCGGTGTACTCGGCCCGCGGCAAGTCGCGCGACCTCGCGCCGTGGGCGTGCGGGACGCTGGCGCTGATCAACCTGTTCTTCATCGCCGTCGTCTGCTTCAAGGCGAACCCGTACGACCGGCTCAGCTTCGTCCCCGCGGACGGCCGCGGGATGAACCCGCAGCTGCAGAATCCGGGGATGGCGATCCATCCGCCGAATCTGTACCTGGGGTACGTCGCCACGGCCATTCCGTTCGCGTTCGCCATCGCCGCGCTGATCACGCGCAAGCTCGACGCCGAATGGCTCGGCATCGTCCGGCGGTGGGCGCTGCTGTCGTGGTTCTTCCTCACGATCGGCATCACGCTCGGCATGTGGTGGGCATACGTCGAGCTCGGATGGAGCGGCTACTGGGCGTGGGATCCGGTGGAGAACGCCTCGCTGCTGCCCTGGCTGACGGGGACGGCGTTCCTGCACTCCATCATGATCCAGGAGAAGCGGGGGATGCTGCGAAAGTGGAACGTCGTGCTCGTCGTGACGACGTTCCTGCTCGCGATCTTCGGCACCTTCATCACGCGCAGCGGCATCATCGAGAGCGTGCACTCGTTCGCCCAGTCCGCGGTCGGGACGTGGTTCGCGACCTTCTTCCTCGTCGCGACGGGGGCGACGATCTACTTCGTCGCGACGCGGCTGCGCGACCTCGAGGCGAAGGCGGGGCTGGAGAGCATGGTCAGCCGCGAGGCGGCGTTCCTCTACAACAACCTCGTGCTCGTCGGGATCGCCTTCTCGGTGCTCTGGGGGACGCTGTTCCCGATCCTCAGCGAGTGGGTGCGCGGCGAGAAGATCACGGTCGGGCCGCCGTTCTTCAACACGGTGAACGTGCCGCTCGGCCTCCTGCTGCTGGCACTGACCGGCGTCGGTCCGCTCATCGCGTGGCGGAAGGCGTCGACGTCGAACCTGAAGCGCCAGTTCGCGGCGCCGGTGGCGCTCGGTCTCGCGACTGGCGCGGCGCTGCTCGCGCTCGGCATGCGCGACCTCTACGCGCTTGTCGCCTACACGCTCGCCGGATTCGTCGCGGCGACGATCGGGCAGGAGTTCCAGAAGGGGATCTCGGCGCGGCGCGGCATCCACCGCGAGTCGCTCCCCGTCGCGACGGTGCGTCTCATCGCGCGCAACCGCCGGCGGTACGGCGGCTACATCGTCCACGCGGGGATCGTCGTGCTGTTCGCCGCGTTCGCCGGTCTGGCGTTCAAGCGCGACCACGACGTGCAGATGCGCGCCGGCGACGCGACGGAGCTGGTGGACCCGCTCGGCCACCGCTGGCGGTTCGTGAGCCAGGGCATCTCGACGTCGGAGACGCTGAATCGCGCCGTGACCGCCGTGGGCCTCGAAGTGTGGCGCGACGGCGAGCGTCAGGGAATCATCACCAGCGAGAAGCGGCAGTACTTCGACCGCGACAAGAATCCGCTGTTCGAGCCGTCGACCGAGGTCGGTATCAAGTCGTCGGCCAAGATGGACCTGTACGTCGTGCTCGCGGGTGTGCGCGAGGAGACGGCCGAGCTGCGGATCAGCTTCAATCCCCTCGTGGTCTGGGTGTGGATCGGGGGGATGATCATGGCGCTCGGCGGCCTGATCGTGATGTGGCCGCAGGCGGAGCGCCGGCGCGCGCCGAGCGGGTACGTGGCCACGCTGGAGCCGGCGAAGCGCGAGCTCGCCGCGACACCCTGATGCACCGGCGCGAGTTCCTCGGCCGCGCCGTGACCGCCGGCGGCGGCGTGCTGCTGGGCGCGCGGGCGCTCGGCGCGCAGCAGGGCGCGCAGCAGGGCGCGGGCGGGACGGGCGGGGAGCAGTCGAGCGGATCGTCGAACCTGTTCGACATGAACCAGGGTGCCGCCAAGCGCGTCGTGCGCCGGCCGAAAGTCGGCGCACGCGCGTCGTTGTCGGCCGACGACCGCGACGCGCTCGAGCGCCAGATCCGCTGCCAGTGCGGGTGCACGCTCGACGTCTACGTCTGCCGCACGACCGACTTCTCCTGTCAGGTATCGCCGGCGATGCACCGCGACGTCATCGCCCTCGTCGAAGGCGGCTACTCGGGCCAGGAGATCATCGACGCGTTCGTCGACACGTACGGCGAGGTCGCGCTGATGGCCCCGAAGAAGGAAGGGTTCAACTGGGCGGGCTATCTCGTGCCGTTCGGCGCGCTCGCGGCCGGAGGAGCCGCGCTCGTCACCGTCCTGCGTCGCATGCAGCGGAACGCCGCGGCGCAACCGGAGCCGGTGCGCGCGCCGGGCGCGGACGCCTCGCTCGGCACGGCCGACGAGCTGGCGCGCCTGGACGCCGCGGTCCGCCGCGACGACTGATGCTCGCGCTCGTGCTCGGGACGCTGCTCGCGGTGGCGGCGCTCACCTACGTGCTCTATCCGCTCCTGTTCGCGCCGGTGCCGGGCGGGCCGTCGCCGCGGCGGCATGTGCGGCGCGCCGTCTCGACCGGAGGCGACGAGGATGCGGTCGCCGCGCTGCGCGAGATCGAGTTCGATCGGGCGACGGGGAAGCTGTCGGACACCGACTACGCCGAGCTCAAGACGCGGTACACGCAGCGGGCGCTCGAGGCGATGCGCGAGCGAGGCGGCGCGGAGGAGACGAAAGGCGCCGAGGACGCCGTCGAGGCCGCGGTGCAGGCGTTCCGCGCGCGGCTCAGGAGCTGTGCGCGGTGCGGGCCGCGTCCCGAAGCCGACGCCGTGTACTGCTCGAGCTGCGGCGCGTACCTCGACCAGACGTGCTCGGGGTGCGGGCGCGTAGTCGAGGAGGCCGGGGCCGCGTTCTGCGCCGGCTGTGGGCGCCAGCTCGCGGCCTGACGCCTACCGCTCGAGCTCTTCCAGCCGGCGCTTCGCGAACTGGATCGGGATGATCGTCGCGAGCACGCACAGCAGCGCCGCCGCGCCGAAGCCGAACGCCATCTCCGACATCGACGTCTGTGTTCCGTACAGGCGGGCCGAGAGATAGCCGTAGACCGGCCGCGCCTCGAGCACCACCACGCCGGCGATCAGGCCCACCGAGGCCATCATGAACATCAGTCCCCCGAACGAGGTCGGGATCTGCGCGGCGTTCTCGGTCTCGAATTGCGGGAACAACGTGCCGAAGCCGAGGGCCATACCGCACAATGCGAGCGTCATCATGGACATCGTCATGACCGAGACGGCGAACATGAATGTGCTCACCTGCAGTAGCCAGTCTGTCACGAACACGATCCCCAGCGCGAGCACGAGCAGCGGCGTGGTGCCCACCCAGAACTTCGCCCACAGCAGCTGACTCACCGGCATCGGGCTCGAGCGCAGCAGCCACAGCGTGCGCCCTTCCAGGCTGACGCTCGGGAAGATGAATCGCGCCGCGACCGACGCCAGCACGAAGCCCGCGAGCACCAGGTTGAGGAACGGGATCACGTTGCGCAGGAAGAACGTCACGCCTTCGCCGCGCAGCGGGAGGTACTTGATGTTGAAGACGTAGACGATCACGAGCACCGTCAGCAGGATGAGCTGCGACCACTGCGTGGTGTCGCGAAAGAACAGGCGCAGCTCCTTGAGCACGAGCTCGCGCCGCAGGATGCCGAGCGGCGAGAAGAGCTGGTGTCCGAGCCGTCCGAAGAGGCTGCCGCGCGCCCAGCGCTCGCCGCTCTCCTGCGCCTTGCTGAACCCGATCGGATAGAGCTTCCAGTGGAGCAGCGCGCCGAGCGCGAACGCCGCGGCCGCCGTCGTCCACAGCAGGTAGACGGGCAGCAGCGACGGGCGCTCGTTCAGCCACGACAGCACCGCGCGCTGCACCCACTCGCTCGGCAGGAAGGGCGACGTCGGCGTCCGCAGCACCGTGACGAACTCCACGAGCGAGCGGAACCCCTCGGGGCGCGCGAGCCGCTCGGGGCGCACGATGCGGAACAGCAGCACGATGCCACCCGCCGCGAGCACGGCGATGACGCTCAGGATGTCGCGCGTCCGTCGGGCGGGAAACACGTTGACGAGGATCAGCGTGATCGCGCTCCCGATCACCGCCGGCACGACGAGGAAGGGCACGAACACGCCGATGACGAGCAGCGGGAACAGCCACCCGCCGTGGTACGCCGACCCGAAGGCGGCGAACATCGGCACGGCGAGCAGCACCACCATCCAGCTCGAGTTCACGCCCGTCTCGAGCAGCTTCGCGGCGTACAACTTGAGCCAGTCCACCGGCGACCCGACGAGGAGGTCGAGGTCGCGCGCGAGGAAGAAGCTCGACAGCGCCGTGATGACGTTCGACAGCAGCAGGATCGAGAAGAACCCGATGAGGATCATTCCGAGCAGCTTCCCGGCGAGGAACGGCCCGAGATCGGGTACGCCGCGGAAGTAGACGAGCAGCTTCACGAGCAGGGTGTAGATGAACACCCAGAACAGCGCGCCGATCAGCGAGAGGATGAAGAAGCGTGCGCCGCGCCCCCGCTCGTTGGCCATCGCGCGCGCCCGCGCGGTCAGCCACTTCGGGCGGAGGATCAGCGAGACCGATGGATCGGGACGGCGAGCCGGCGCCGGCGCGACCGCCTCAGGCATTCAGGACCTCGACGAGCTCGCGCGCCGCGTTCTCGCCCGTGAGGCGCAGGAAGATCTGCTCGAGTCCCTCCGTCCCCGCCTCGGCGCTGCGCCGCAGCTCGTCCATCGTGCCGCAGGCGCGGATGGTTCCGTGGGCGATGATCGCCACGCGGTCGCACATCGCCTCCGCGACCTCGAGCGTGTGCGTGCTCATCATGATCGTGTTGCCGCGACGCGTGTACTCGCGGAACAGATCCTTGAGGATCTTCGCCGCCTTCGGGTCGAGCCCGACCATCGGCTCGTCCACGACGATCACCTCCGGCCGGTGCACGAAGGCGCTCGAGATGATCAGCTTCTGGCGCATGCCGTGGCTGTAGCTCTCGACGAGCTCGTCCCGCCAGTCCTCGAGATCGAACAGGGCGAGGAGCTCCCGCGCCCGATGCTCCACCTCCGGCCCATCCTGGTCGTACAGGCCGGCGACGAAGCGGAGGAACTCCGATCCCGTCAGCTTCTCGTAGATGAAGGGTCGGTCGGGGATGAAGCCGAGCCGCTGCTTGGCGCCGATCGGGTCCTTCAGCAGGTCCACCCCCGCGACGGTGATCTCGCCGGAGGTGGGCCGCAGGATGCCGGCGATCATGCGCAGGGAAGTGGTCTTGCCGGCCCCGTTGGGGCCGAGGAAGCCGAACAGCTCGCCCTTCGGGACTTCGAGGTCGATCGCGTCGACGGCGGTGAAGCTGCCGTATTTCTTGGTGAGCTGACGGAGACTGATCATACCAGATCGGAAGCGGCGCCCTTGCCTCGGGGGCCTCGGTGACCGAGATGACGTCGAGACGCGATGCTTCCATAGGACGAAGCATGGCGGTCCGAGGTCCCAAGATGGTGCGCCGGCGCCGCGCCCCGCCGGCGGGCCGGCCGTGGCGCGCTCAGCTCGACGACAGGACGTCGATCTTGAGCGGTCCCATGAGCCGGAGGAGATCCGCCTGGCGGCCCAGGCCGCCCACGGTGAGGCGCAGGTGCGCGGCGTCGGCCGGGAACTGCCCGAAGGTCGGATCGATCGCCACCCAGCGCTCGAGCCAGACTTCCGGCCACGCGTGGTAGTAGAACTTGCCGTCGACGTAGGCGAGCCCCGCCGCCACCCGCGCCGGGATCCCTGCGGCGCGGGACAGCGCCACGGCGAGCTGCGTGTGCTCGTTGCAGTCGCCCCGGCGCGCGTCCAGCGTGGCGAGTGCGCTCGGCACACCGATCGTGATCGACTTCCTCACCGAGTCGTAGACCCAGCGATTGATTCGCTCGGCCACCACCCGCGGATTCGTGTCGCGCCCGCGCAGTCGCGCCGCGAGGACCGCGATCCGGGGATGATGGACCTCGAGCAGCGGCTCGGCGTCGAGAAACAGCCCCATCATCGTTCCGCGCGCTCCACCGGGGAGCCGGTACGCGGCCGCCAGCGCTCTCGGGCCCTCGCGGGAGATGGTGAGCGTGTCGCCGCGCAGCCGCTGGCGGTAGCCCTTGATGTCGAAGCCCGTGAGGTCCGCGCCGGTCAGGCGGATGCGCAGCGTGTCGAGGTTCTTGCGGAGGGTCTTGCTCGCCGCGATGGCCGTGGTCTCGTAGATGTCGCGGTCGGCGGTCACCGCGCCGTTCCGCTTGCCCGCCTCCGACTTCCAGTTCTCGAACGCTACCTCGTACGGGCGACGCTCGAGCGTCATGCCCAGCAGCTGCGTCGCATGCACGAGCCGGCCCTGGGCGTCCACCCACCCGCGGAACCCCGACGTGCTCTTCAGCGTGTCCGTCGCCAGCCGCCACGCGCGCACCGTGTCCGGCCGCGCACCGGTCCAGCGCGACGTCCGCGCGTCGAACACGCTGCTGTCGGGGATGACGAACACGCTCTCCGCGTCGATCGTCACGTGCACGTCGCGCGGCGCGAGCGCGATCGGATCGAACACCGGGAGGGTCAGGCGCGCGCCCTTCTTGGGCCGCTCGCCGAGCGCCACGGCGAGCGGCACGAGCGTCGGCAGGAGGATGGGCCCGTCGAGACTCACGCGGTGCGTGTCCACCTGCGCGGCTGAGGTGCGCACCGCGACCACGAGCACCGAGTCGCCCTGCACCGAGCCCGTCGCATCGATCGGCGCCAGTCCGGCGTCGACCTGCATCTTGAAGCTGCTCACGCGCAGTGCACGCGTGAGCTCGACCTCGGTGCGCGCCGTGGCGCGATGCAGCTCGCCGGCGATCGGCAGGTCCGCGACGAGGTAGTCGCGCACGGAGATCCCGCCGTCCGTCGTGTCGATCGTGCTCGACGCGAAGCCGATCTGCTGGCCTTGCTGGAGCACGGCATAGTAGGTGGCGCCCGGCGTGACGCTCATCCCCGCCTCGTGCAGCTTGTCCATGTGCGGACGGAACAGCTCCTTCCTGGCCAGGAGCCCGAGCCCGCCCAGCCACAGGCCGATCACGACGGCCGCGAGCCGTCCGCGCCGACTGCCCGCGGTGCTCATGCGATGCGTCGCGCGACGGCGGACTCCAGCGCGACCGCCTCGTCCGGCGTCTCCGCCACCAGGGTGACGCGTGTGGGGTACGCGGCGCCGTCGAGGTGACGGGCCAGCTCTTCGGCCATGAGTTGCGCGCTCTCGTCGATGTCCAGGTTGCCCGCGCCGAGCCCGAACGGGGGGATCGCGACCTCGGCGATCTGCCAGGCAAGGACTCGCTGGAGCGCGCTCCGCAACGCGCGCCGCACCCCCTCCCGCGTGACGCGCTCGGTGGCGCTGCACACGACGCCGTGCACGAGCAGATCGACGGGGAGCTCGCCGGCGCCGGTCACGATCGCCGAGCCGACGGCGAGCGGCTCCGACGGCGCGAGCTGGTCGAGCAACTGCTTCCCGGCCGCCAGCTCCAGCCGGCGGAGCAGGGGCGTCGTCGCGCCGAGGGTCGCGGTCGCCGGGCGCACGATCGCATCGCCCGAATAGAACGCGAGGTCCTCGACGCGAACCTCGATCACCGTCCCTGTGCCGCCCGCGCCCGCCGGTACGCCGCCGCCGCCTCGGCGTTTCGTCCCAGGCGGTCCAGGACGACGCCGATCCGCATGAGCGGCCGGGCGTTTCCCGGCTCGAGCTGCGCGGCGCGCTCGTAGGCGCCGAGTGCGGCCGGCAGATCGTCCACGGCGTTGTACGCGTCGCCGAGGTGGTAGTGCGCCGCCGCGTGCTGCGGATCCGCCGCGATCGCCGCGCGAAGCGGCTCGATCGCCTCGCGCCACCGCGCGCGCTTGCAGAACAGCACGCCGAGCTGCACCTGCACGTCCGGGTCGCGGTCGGCCAGCTTCACCGCGCGCTTGAGGTCCGCCTCCGCCTGGTCGTACTTCGCGCGCCCGATGTAGAGCGCCGCGCGCGTGCACAGGTTGCGCACGTCCTCCGGCGCGATGTCCAGCGCGCGCGTGAGCTCGGTGATCGCGCCGGGCACGTCGCCCTTGTGCACGAGGAGCTCCGCCAGCACGTGGCGCGCGCGCACGTGCTTCGGCTCGCGCGCGATGAG
>DASTSX010000268.1:0-15222 GCA_035760455.1 Gemmatimonadaceae bacterium
GCCAGCCGCGATCAAGAAGGCCGTCGTCGGCACGGGCGGCGCGACGAAGGAGCAGGTGCAGTTCATGCTCACCCGCCTGCTCCGGCTCAAGAGCGTGCCGCAGCCCTCGGACGCGGCCGACGGCGTGGCCGCGGCGCTCGCGTGCGTCATGAGCGCGTCGCTGCCTCGCATCGAGGGCGGCGGCAGGGTGCGCGAGCCGTCTCGTCCGAAGCTCGCCGCCGCGCGGCTCGCCTCGCCACCGCCCACGCGCCACTCATGATCGCCCAGGTCGCCGGCACGCTGGTCACGAAGGAGCTGGACCGGATCGAGATCCTCACCGACGGCGGCGTGGCCTACGAGCTCGCCGTGCCGCTCAACGCGTACGAGGTGCTGCCGAAGCCCGGCGAGCGCTGCGCGGTGCACACGCACCTCGTGGTGAAAGAGGACGGCTGGCAGCTGTTCGGCTTCACGACGCCGCACGAGCGACGCGTGTTCCAGAAGGTGCTCGGCGCGAAGGGGGTCGGTCCCGCGCTCGCGCTCGGGCTCCTGTCGTCGCTCACCGCGGAGCGGCTCGTGCGCGCGATCCGGGAGAAGGACGTGGTGACGCTCCAGAGCGTGCCGCGCGTGGGGCGGAAGAAGGCCGAGCAGCTCATCCTCGATCTCGCCGACAAGCTCGACGAGCTCCAGAGCTCCGGCGCGCCGTCGGGCCTCGTACGCGGCGCGGGTCCGGGCGCCGAAGATGCGATCCGCGCGCTCGTCTCGCTCGGCTACACCACCGCCGACGCCGAGAAGGCCGTTCGCGGAGTGCTCGACGGCGGCGCGAAGGGGATGTCCGCTCCCGAGCTGATCCGTGCAGCGCTGGCGCGGATCGGAGGGCGGTAGCGAGGTCACCTAGCCGTACGTCGCGTCACCCGCGACAATCCGACAGAGTCCGGCCGAACCCATAGCTCCTCATTCATGCTCGCAGCTCGCCGAACCGCCACGTTCACCGAATCGGTCATCCGCGAGATGACCCGCATCGCGAACCAGCACGAAGCGGTGAACCTCGCGCAGGGGTTCCCCGACTTCCCGATGCCCGAGCCGATGAAGGACGCGGCGTGCGCGGCGATCCACGGCAACATCAACCAGTACGCCGTCACGTGGGGCAGCTCGGCGCTCCGCATCGCGATCGCCGAGAAGTACAGGCGATGGTACGGCATGGAGGTGGATCACGACCGCGAGGTGACGGTCACCTGCGGCGCGACGGAGGCGATGGCGGCGGTGTTCCTCGCCCTGCTCGATCCGGGAGACGAGGTGATCGTCTTCGAGCCCTTCTACGAGAACTACGGCCCCGACGCCATCCTCGCGGGGGCCATCCCCTCCTTCGTTCCGCTCGAGCGCCCGCACTGGACGATCGACCCCGACCGCCTCAGGAAGGCGTTCACCAAGCGCACGAAGGCGCTCGTCCTCAACACCCCGCACAACCCGACCGGCCGCGTGATGACCCGCGCCGAGATGACGATGATCGCCGAGCTGTGCATCAAGCACGACGTGTGGATCATCACGGACGAGATCTACGAGCACATCCGCTATGCCGGCGAGCATCACGTGATGGCGACGTGGCCCGACATGCGCGATCGCACGATCACGATCTCCGGCCTCTCGAAGACCTTCTCGTGCACCGGCTGGCGGCTCGGCTACGTCGTGGCTCCCGAGACGCAGACGGCGGCGATCCGCAAGGTGCACGACTTCCTCACCGTCGGTGCGCCTGCCCCGCTCCAGGCGGCGGGCGCGGTCGGGATGCACTTCGACGCCGACTACTTCAATCACCTCGCGCTCGACTATCGAGGACGGCGCACGCTGCTGTGCGACGCGCTCACCGAGGCCGGGTTCAGCTTCACGCAGCCCGAGGGCGCCTACTACGTGCTCGCCGACTTCTCGGCGCTCAGCGACATGGACGACGTGTCGTTCGCGAAGTGGATGTGCCAGGAGATCGGCGTCGCCACCGTGCCGGGCTCGAGCTTCTACTCGAACAAGGCCGACGGGAAATCGCTGATCCGCTTCGCGTTCTGCAAGAAGTACGAGACGTTGAAGCGGGCGGCGGATCGGTTGGTGACGGTGCGATCGGAAGTGTGAACGGCGGTGAGTTGGATAGGGGGCTCGTTGGTCGGTTTCTGAGTGAGTTGATCGGCAACGGCGACGAACCAGCGTGGAGCCCCCACGGAGTGATCTCCAGGCCGGTTCGTAGCCGAGCGCGGTTCAACACACCAATCAGCCGACCAACCAACTCGCTATCCAACTCCCCAACTCACCCTCTGGCTCCTGCCCTCTCTTCGGCGTATATTCGGTCGTCCGCGCGCTGTTCTACGAGGAGCTCTCCAATGTCCCGCCCCGAGATCACCACTCCGGAAGTCCTCTCCGACGAGAGCGTCGTGGAGCTGTCGCTCCGGCCGCAGCGGCTCGAGGAGTTCATCGGGCAGCACAAGGTCAAGGAGAACCTCCGGCTCGCCATCGACGCGGCGCTCTCGCGCGGCGAGCCGCTCGATCACGCGATCTTCTACGGTCCGCCCGGGCTCGGCAAGACGACTCTCGCTGAGCTCATCGCGCGAGAGCTGCGAGTCAACATCCGGACGACCTCCGGGCCCGCGCTCGAGAAGCCGGGCGATCTCGTCGGCACGCTGACCAACCTGCGCGCCGGCGACATCCTGTTCATCGACGAGATCCACCGCCTCCGGCCGGTGATCGAGGAATTCCTCTATCCGGCGATGGAGGATTACCGGATCGACATCCGCTTGAGCGAGGGCCCGAAGGCGCAGACCATCACGATGCCGATCGAGCGGTTCACGCTCATCGGCGCCACGACGCGCTTCGGGATGCTCACGCCGCCGATGCGCGCGCGGTTCGGCATCGAGCAGCGACTCAACTACTACGCGCCGGATGACCTCGAGCTGATCGTGCGCCGCACGGCCGACGTGTTGAAGGTGGAGATCGAGGTCGCCGGCGCGCGCGAGATCGCGCGTCGCTCGCGCGGCACGCCACGCGTGGCGAACCGCCTGCTCCGCCGCGTGCGCGACTACGCGCAGGTGCGCGCGGACGGGATCATCACCGAGGACGTGGCCCGCGCCGCGCTCGCGATGCTCGACGTCGACCAGTTCGGCCTCGACGACATGGACGCGCGCATCCTCAAGGCGATCATCGAGAAGTTCGAGGGCGGCCCGGTCGGCGTGAGCACGATCAGCGCCGCCATCGGCGAGGACGCGAGCACGCTCGAGGAAGTGTACGAGCCGTTCCTCGTGCAGCAGGGCTTCCTCCAGCGCACGCCGCGCGGGCGCGTGGCGACGCCGATGGCGTACCGGCATTTCGGCTACACGCCGCCGCCCCTTGCTTCGGAGCAGCCGGCATTGTTTTGAGCTGCCACTGAAGTACTTGGTACGAGTGGCGTACCCGGTACGCGGTACCGGTTGGAGGCTCCCGGAAGTCCGCGCTCGGGTGCAGATCCCTCGACTCGCTGCGCTCGCTCGGGATGACGGACTCGCTGTCATCCCGAGCGGAGCGCGCAGCGCGGAGTCGAGGGATCTGCACGCTCCAGTCAGGGCGCCGGCTTGAGCATGCCGTGCATGCCGAGCCAGCGGACGAAGGCATCGAACCATCCGGTGCTGGTGGTCGTCTTCGGGTACATGCCGAAGCCGTGTCCTCCCTGCTCGTACAGGTGGAACTCCACCGGGCGCTTCGCGCCGATCCAGCTTTTGACGATGCCCGTCTCTCCGCTCCCGAAGAACGGATCGTCGGCGGCGAGCGCGACGAACAGCGGCGGCGCATCGGCCGGAACGGTCATGGCGGCGACGGGTCCGTAGATGTCGCCGATGAATGCGGGCTTCGCATCCTGCCCGGCAACCGCGGTCGTCAGCGTCAGCATGGCGCCGGCAGAGAAGCCGACCATGCCGATGCGGTTCGGATCGACGCGCCATTCCGCCGCGCGTCGGCGGATCAGCGCGAAGGCGGCGCGCGCGTCCTCGAGCTGCGGAGGGATCGCCGCCGCCATCGAGTCGGGAGTGGACGGCCTCGGCGGCCGGCGGGCACCGCCCGAGAACATCTGCCTCATGGACTGCTCGAAGGCGGGCATGTCTGCCGGCGTCTGCGTGAGCCGGTACTTCAGCACGAATGCGGCGACACCCTTCGCCGCGAGCGCCTTGGCGACGTTCGATCCTTCGTTCTCCATGGAAAGGGTGCGGAAGCCCCCTCCGGGCGCCACCACGACCGCGGCCCCGGACGCGTTGGACGGATCCGGGAGATAGGGTGTGAGCGTGGCGACCGTGACGTTGCGCGCGAAGAGGCTGCCGTACTGGCGGTGCCAGGACTCTTTCGCCGTCGCGCCGGGAAGCGGCGGCGTTCCAAGCTCGATTGCGTTCGGCTGCGCCGGCGTCGGAACCGGCGTCATCTTGTCGTTCTGGGCGAGCCCCGGCACGGCCAGCGCACACGTCGCCGCGATGCCCATCGCGGTGAATCTGCCGAGGCGCAGCATTCGGTTCATGTCCATTCCCCTCATGGTTGTTCGTTTCCCCGCTCGGCGGTTCGGCGGCGAGCCAATATGAGATGCGCGTCTCACCTTTCACTAGGGCGGTACGTCTCGGTGACCGGGTGACGTCACGGCGGTCGCGCACCCGCCAGCTATCTTCAACCGATGCCCGCCGGCCTGCTCACCGCCGACTACGATTTCGACCTCCCCGAGGAGCTCATCGCGCAGACGCCGCTCGAGCGGCGCGACGCGAGCCGGCTCATGGTGGTGGATCGGGCGCGAGGCACGATCGAGCACCGGCGCTTCACCGACCTCGCACGTCTGATCGAGCCGCGCGATCTGCTCGTCGTCAATCGGTCGCGAGTGGTCCGCGCACGACTCCTTGGTCGGCGGTTCGGCTCCGGCGCCCGCGCGGAGATCTTCCTGCTCTCTCCACTCGGCGGCGACCGCTACGAGGCGATGGTGTCCCCGGGCGGAAAGCTCAAGCCCGGCCGTGCCGTCGAGATCGCGCCCGGATTCAGCGTGGAGATCGTCAGCGTCACCGAGCGACGCACGCGCGTCGTCCGGCTCCGCGCCGAGGCGTCGTCGGTGGAGGACGCCATCGAGACGCACGGCCACATCCCGCTGCCCCCGTACATCACGCGCATGGACGAGGCGGCGGACGTCGAGCGCTACCAGACGGTGTACGCGCGCGAGGCCGGCTCGGTCGCCGCGCCGACGGCGGGGCTGCACTTCACCCCCGAGCTGCTCGGCGCGATCGCCCAGCGCGGCGTCGATCGCGCCGAGGTCGTGCTGCACGTCGGCGCGGGCACGTTCAAGCCCGTGGAGGTCGAGGATCCGGCGCACCACGTGATGCACGAGGAGCGCTACACGATCCCCGAGGCGACGGCCGAGGCGTTCGCGCGCACGCGCGACGCGGGCCGGCGGGTGTGGGCGGTGGGAACAACGACGGTACGCACGCTCGAGAGCGCTGTCGACGACGCGGGCCGGCTCCGCGCCGGCAGCGGCGAGACGCGCATCTTCATCCGTCCTCCCGCGGCGCTGCGCGCCGTCGACGCGATGGTCACGAACTTCCACCTCCCGCGCTCGACCCTCATCATGCTCGTGGCGGCCGCGGCCGGCTACGAGCTCACGATGCGCGCCTACGAGGAAGCGATCGCCGAGCGCTATCGCTTCTACTCGTACGGCGATGCGATGGCCATCGTCTGATCCGGCAGGGATTCGCGTGAGCTTCGACTTCACCCTGGAGACCTCGGGCGGCGGCGCGGCGCGCGCCGCGCGATTCGCGACGCCGCACGGCGTCGTCGAGACGCCGGCGTTCATGGCGGTCGGCACCCTCGCCACGGTCAAGGCGCTCGATCCCACCGACCTGCGCGACATGCGCGCGCAGATGATCCTCGCCAACGCCTATCACCTTCACCTCCGGCCCGGCGACGAGCTCGTACGCGAGCTCGGGGGCCTGCACGAGTTCATGCAGTGGGATGGGCCGATCCTCACCGACTCGGGCGGGTTCCAGGTGTTCTCGCTCGCCACGTTGCGCACGGTGGACGAGGATGGCGTCGAGTTCCAGAGCCACCTCGACGGCTCCAGGCGGCGATTCACCCCCGAGAGCGTGATGCGCATCGAGCGCAACCTCGGCGCCGACGTCATCATGCAGTTCGATCACGTCATCCCCGGGCAGAGCGAGGAGGCCGTCGCGCGCGACGCGAGCGAGCGAAGCCTGCGCTGGCTCGCGCGCGGTCGCGCCGAGTTCGAGCGTCTCGTGCGCGAGGATCCCATCCCGGGCCGCGACGAGCAGGCGCTCTTCCCGATCGTGCAGGGCGGCATTCACGCGATGCTCCGCCGTCAGGCGGCCCGCGCCATCGGCGGCATGGGCGACTGGCACGGCTATGGGATCGGGGGCCTCTCGGTCGGCGAGTCCAAGCCCGACATGTATCGCATCCTCGAGGACGTGCACATCGTGCTGCCGCTCGAGGCACCGCGCTACCTCATGGGCGTCGGGTTCCCGGAGGACCTCGTCGAGGGGGTGCGCCGCGGCGTCGACCTGTTCGACTGCGTCGCACCCACGCGCATGGGACGGAACGGTGCCGTGTTCACGCGCGACGGACGGCTCAACATCAAGCGCGCCGAATTCCGCGCCGACCGCCGCCCCCTCGACGCCGAGTGCGACTGCGCGTGCTGCACCCGCTTCAGCCGCGCGTACGTCCGCCATCTCTTCCTGGCCGACGAGATCCTCGGCCTGCGCCTCCTCTCCCTGCACAATGTACATTTCCTCGTGTCGCTGATGCGGGAGGCGCGCGGCGCCCTCCTCGGCGGCACCTTCGACGGCTGGAGCGATGCATGGCTCCACCGCTACCACTCTCGCACCGTACCGGCTCCCGCATGATGCACTCGAGCATCCTCCCAACGCTGTTCGTCCTGCAGACCGGCGGTGGCGGCTTCGGATCGCTGTCGCCGTTCCTCATCCAGGTCACGCTGATCCTGGCGATCTTCTATTTCTTCCTGATCCGTCCCCAGGCTCAGCAGCGGAAGAAGCACGAGGCGGCGCTCCGTGCCCTCAAGCGCGGCGATCAGATCGTCACCTTCGGCGGGATCGTCGGCGAGGTGGTGCACATCAAGGAGATCGCGACCGGCGAGGGCGTCACGGCGCGCCCCCTGGAGGACCAGGTCACGATCAAATCCGCCGAGTCGCGGATCGTGGTCGAGCGCGGCAAGATCGCGCGCATCCTCGGCGGGACGAGCGCCCCCGCGGCAACCAAGGAGTGACCGGGGTCCCGTGAGCATCCTCGACATCCGCGTCCTCGGCGATCCGATCCTGCGCCAGAACACGGTGCCGGTGAAGGAGATCACCGACGAGCTGCGCACGCTCGTGGCCGACATGTTCGAGACGATGCACCACGCGCGAGGGATCGGGCTGGCCGCGCCACAGGTCGGCCGCACCGAGCGGCTCGCGGTGATCGAGATCGAGGGGGAGCCGCTCGTCGTCATCAACCCCGAGATCGTGGAGACGTCCGGCAAGGCGAAGGCCGAGGAAGGCTGCCTCTCGATCCCCGACATCTACGCCGATGTCGAGCGGCCGAAGGACGTCGTCGTGCGCGCGATGGATCTCGACGGCAACACCTACGAGCTGCAGGCGACCGAGCTGCTCGCGCGCTGCCTCCAGCACGAGATCGATCATCTCGACGGCAAGCTGTTCCTCGACTACCTGAGCGTCCTCAAGCGCACCGCGGCGCTCACGAAGTGGAAGCTGCAGCAGGACAAGTATCCGGGGTTCATCCGCCGCACGGCGCTCGAGACGCCGGAGGATCGCGAGCGGCACAAGCATCCGGACGAGGAGCTGTAGGTGCGCGTGCTCTTCTGGGGCACGCCCGAGTTCGCGACGGCACCGCTGCGCGCGCTGCTCGGCGAGGGCTTCGACGTCGTCGCCGTCGTGACGCAGCCGGACAAGCCGGTCGGCCGGTCGCGCTCCACGCTGCGCGCTTCCGCCGTGAAGGAGGTCGCGCTCGCCGAGGGGCTCCCCGTGCTCCAGCCGGAGAAGCCGCGCGGCGACGAGTTCCTCGCCGAGCTCCGCGCCTTCACGCCGGACGTGAGCGTGGTCGTGGCCTATGGACACATCCTCCCCAAGGCGGTGATCGATCTCCCCCGCCTCGGTACGCTCAACATCCACGCGTCGCTGCTGCCGGCGCTGCGCGGCGCGGCACCCATCCAGGCAGCGATCCGCGAAGGGTTGGGGGAGACCGGCGTGACGATCATGCAGATGGTCCCCGCGATGGACGCCGGGCCGATCCTCCATCAGGTGCGGACGCCGATCGTCGACGACGAGACGGCGGGAGAGCTGGCGCTGCGGCTCAGCGAGCTGGGTGCCGCGGCGCTGATCGAGGGGCTGGCACTCATCGAGCTCGGATTGGCGAAGCCGCAGCCGCAGGACGAGGCCGCTGCGACGTACGCGGCCAAGCTCACTCGCGAGACGGCGCGGGTGGACTGGACCCAGAGCGCGCACGACGTCGGCCGCCACGTTCGCGCGTACGATCCGAAGCCGGGAGCATGGGCCCAGGTGCGGGGCGCCGAGGTGAAGTTGTTCGGCGCCCGGGTCGCTCCGCGCGGAACCTCCCACGTGGCCGGCGAGGTCCTCTCGATCGACGACGTCGGGCTGCTCGTCGCGTGCGGCGCCGGCGCCGTGCGGATCTCCGTCGTCCAGCCGGCCGGCAAGCGGCGGCTGAGCCCCGCAGAGTGGGCAAACGGCCGGGGGGTGGCGGTCGGAGACCGATTCGACACCGCAGCGCCCGCTTCCCCGTAGGGGGAGCGTGCTCGAGCCTACCGTCAACTCCACGCCGGCGCCCGCCGGATCCTCTGTCCTCCCCGTCATCCACGCGGTCACGAGCGACGAGATCGTCATGCGTCCCGACTTCATCGACGTCGCCTGCGCGGTGATGGCGGCGCTCGGGACGCGAGGCGCCCTGCACCTGCGCGCCGGTCGGATCAGCGCGGCGCGCCTGCAGCTGCTCGCCGGCGGTCTCGAGGCGGCGCAGGCGGTCACCGGCGCGTGGCTCGTCGTCAATGACCGGGTGGACCTCGCGCTCGGCGCGCGGGCGCGGGGCGCACAGCTCACCAGCCGGTCGCTCCGCGTGGCGGACGCGCGGCGTGCCGCGCCCGGGCTCGCGCTCGGCGCGAGCGTGCACTCGCTCGAGGAGGCGCGAGAGGCGGCCAGCGAAGGCGCCACATGGCTCGTGGCGGGCCACGTCTTCGCCACCGCGACGCATCCCGGCCAGGACGGTCGCGGACTGCCGTTCCTGCGCGCGCTCGCGCAGGCCGTGTCGATCCCGATCGTGGCGATTGGCGGCGTGCGTCCCGAGCACTGCCGCGTGCTGCGAGAGGCGGGCGCGTACGGGCTGGCGGTGATCCGCGGCATCTGGGACGCGCCGAATGCCGAACGCGCCGCGAGCGACTATCTTTCGGCGTATGACGACGCCGCTGGTACATGAGCCGTCCACCCTCGCGTTGACGGTCAACGGGGATCGGCGCTCGGTTCCACCGGGCACCTCGCTCTCCGCCTATCTCGCTTCGCTCGAGCTCGATCCGCGCATGGTCGTGATCGAGCACAACCGCACGATCCTGCGGGACCGCGACGCGTACGCTTCGCTCATCCTCCTGGACGGCGACGTGCTCGAGATCGTGCACTTCGTCGGAGGGGGATGACGTGACCGCCTCGATCGACCTCGCGACGTCACTGGACACCAGATTCGAAATCGGCGGCCGCGAGTTCCGCTCGCGCCTCATGGTGGGCACAGGTAAGTATGCCACCAATGCCCAGATGCTCGCGGCGATCGAGGCGTCGGGCGCCGAGGTGGTGACCGTCGCCGTTCGGCGCGTCGATCTGGACCGCACGAAGGACGAGGGGATCCTCTACCACCTCGATCCACAGCGGTACATGCTGCTCGCCAACACGGCGGGCTGCTTTGCCATCGATGACACCATTCGGTACGCTCGTCTGGGGCGCGCCGCGGGGTTCAACGAGTGGGTGAAGCTCGAGGTGATCGGCGATCAGCAGACCCTGCTCCCCGATGCGGCCGCGACGATCGAGGCGACGCGCGTGCTCGCGGCCGAAGGGTTCAAGGTCATGGCGTACACCAACGATGACCTCATCAGCGCGCTGCGTCTCGAGGACGCGGGCGCGGTGTGCGTGATGCCGCTCGCGTCGCCGATCGGCTCCGGGCTCGGCATGCTCAACGAGTTCGCGATTCGCACGATCAAGCACCGGCTCGGCGTGCCCGTGATCGTGGACGCCGGCGTCGGCACCGCGTCCGACGCGGCGATCGTGATGGAGCAGGGCGTGGACGGCGTGCTGATGAACACCGGGATCGCGGCAGCGACGGACCCCGTGCGCATGGCGACGGCGATGCGTCTCGCCGTGGATGCCGGAAGGCTCGCCTACCTGGCTGGCCGGATGCCGCGGCGCGAGGTCGCGGTCCCGTCGTCTCCCACCACGGGGATGCTCGACCCGTGAGCGAGGCCGGGCGCCCCGCGATGGCGGTGCGTGGCGCCGTGACGGAGGCACGCGGCGCCGCCGCCGACGTGCTCACCGATCTGCGCGGCGGTGAGCTGCTCGACGGCGCCTTCGATCGCCGCACGGCGCGGCTCGATCCGCGCGACCGCCGGTGGACGCGCGAGCTCGTGTTCGGGATGCTGCGCCGCCGGAGCTGGATCGACGCGCTGCTCGACGACCGCGTGCGCGGTGGTCTCGCCAAGCTCGATCCCGACCTGATCGACCTGCTCAGGATCGGCGCGTACCAGCTGCTGGCGATGGGGAGCGTCCCCGCGTACGCCGCGATCGGCCAGACGGTGGAGCTCACGAAGCGCCGGCACGGCATCGGCGCGAGCAAGCTGGCGAACGCCGTGCTGCGCCGGCTCGATCGCGAGCGCGAGCGGCTGGTGGTGGCCACGCCGGAGGATCCCGTCGAGGCGCTGGCGCTGGAGCACTCGCATCCGCGCTGGCTCGTCGCGCGGTGGATCGCGCGGTGGGGAGCCGACGAGACGCGTCTCCTGCTCGAGGCGAACAATCGCGAGGCGCCGCTCGTCGCGCGGCCGTACCACGTCGTGCGCGAGCAGCTCGAGGCGATGCTCGAGGGCGCCGGCGTCACTGTCGCCGACGCCCCGCTCGTCCCCGACAGCCTGGTGCTCACCGCGGGCGTCGGCGCGATGACGGAGCTCGGCGCGTTCAAGCAGGGGCTCTTCCACCTCCAGGATCCGGCGTCCACGCTCGTCACGCGCTACGCCGCCGTGCCCACCGGCGCGATCGTCGCCGATCTCTGCGCCGCGCCCGGCGGCAAGACGCTCGAGCTGGCGCGGTCGGCGGGCACGGTGTTCGCCGGCGACGCGTCGCTCGCGCGGCTCCAGCGCGTCCGCGACAACGTTCGCCGGCTCGACGCGGCCAACGTCGTGCCGTTCGTCGGCGATGCGCGCTTCCCCGCCGTGCGCGGCATGGACGTCGTGCTGATCGACGTGCCCTGCACCGGCACGGGCACCTTCCGCCGGCATCCCGATGCGCGGTGGCGCCTGCGCGTGAGCGACCTCGCGGTGCTGCCGGCCGCACAGCGCTCGATCCTGCGCGCCGCCGCCGCGGCCGTGCGGCCCGGCGGTCTGCTCGTCTACAGCACCTGCTCGCTCGAGGTGGAGGAGAACGACGCCCAGGTGGAGAGCTTCCTCTCCGACAATCCGGGCTGGCGGCTCGAGCCGCCGCCGGAGGGCGCGGTGCCGGCGTCGGTGCTCGACGCGGGACGGCTGCGCGTGCTGCCGCAGCGACACGGCACGGACGGAGCGTTCGCCGCGAGGTTGCGCCGGTCGGATTCGCCGAGCGCATGACCTGGCGCACGCGCTTCCGCGGGTCGCTCGTCTATCTCGTGGCGATTGTCGCCGGGTTCTCGCTCGCCTATCTGCTCGTCGCGTTCGTCATCTTTCCCGCCGGCGTCATTCCGCGCGACGTGAAAGTCCCGAACGTGACGGGGCTGGGCTTCGACGAAGCGGCGCAGCGGCTGGCGCAGGCGGGCTTCAAGGCCGAGCAGGGCGAGCAGCGCTACAACAACTCCGCACCGAAGATGACCGTTCTCGAGCAGTCCCCGCCTCCGGGCGCCCGTGAAGGAATCGGGGCCGCGATCACCCTCATCGTGAGCGGCGGGCAGCGCATGGTCACGGTGCCCACCGTGACCGGCATGACGCGCATCGAGGCGCAGGTGCTGCTGGAGAAGGAGGGGTTCGACGTCGGCGACGTCTCGCAGGCGCAGAGCACCTCGCCGCCGGGTACGGTGATCGGCACGCGTCCCGCCGCCGGCTCCGCGGTGAGCGTCCCGTCCACGGTGACGCTCGTGCTGAGCAGCGGTGCGCCGGCGCCCTCGATGCCCGACCTCATGGGACGCGACGTCGGCGCCGCGCGCCAGGTGCTCACCCAGCTCGGCGCCCGGAACGTGACGATCGTCCGCGAGCCCGGTGGGCCGGGTGCGCCGGGCACCGTGGTCGGCCAGTCGCCGGTCATGGGCGCCACGCTCGTGCCGGGGATGCCGGTCACGCTGCGCGTCGTCTCCGAGCCCGAGGCGCTGCCGAGCCCGGAGCCGCAGCAGCCCGCACCGCAGCCGGTGCCGCCGGTGCAGCAGCCATGAACGGCGCCCGGATCGCGCCGTCCATCCTCAGCGCCGACTTCGCGCGGCTGGGCGACGAGGTGGCGATGCTCGAGCAGGCGGGCGCCGACTCGATCCACGTCGACGTCATGGACGGCCGGTTCGTCCCGAATCTCACCTTCGGCGCGAAGGTGATCGAGACGCTGCGCCGCCGCACGAGGCTGCCGCTCGACGTGCACCTGATGGTGGTGGAGCCGGAGCGCTACTTCGAGGACTTCGCCGCCGCGGGCGCGAGCGGGATGACGATCCACGCCGAGGTCGCGCCGCATCTGCACCGGCAGCTCGCGCGCATCCGCGAACTCGGCTGCTCGGCCGGCGTCGCGATCAACCCGTCGACGCCGCTCGCCGCCGTCGAGGAGGTGATCGGCGACCTCGATCTGCTGCTGATCATGTCGGTGAACCCGGGCTTCGGCGGCCAGACGTTCATCGAGGCATCGCTGGACAAGGTCGCGCGCGCCCGTGCGCTGCTGGAGGCGTCGCGCTCCGGCGCGACCCTGCAGGTGGACGGCGGGATCAATCGCGAGACGATCGGCGCCGCCTGGCGCGCGGGCGCGGACGACTTCGTCGCCGGTCACGCGATCTTCACGGCGGCGAACCCGGGCGCGGAGATCGCCGCACTCCGCGCGCGCTGCGCCCACGAGGCGTGAGGATCGCGTGATGACGCAGCGCCAGCAGTGGGGGATCGTCGCCGGCATCGTGCTGCTGCTCGCCGGGGTGCTCGGCGCCGGCGTGCACTTCCTCGGCGACGAGCTGTTCCCCGTCGAGGTGGGCTCGCGCGCGCCGGAGATCGAGGGCGTCACCCTCGACGGCACGCGCCGCCGGAAGACACTCGCGGACTACGAGGGCAAGGTGGTGCTGCTCAACGTGTGGGCCACCTGGTGCGAGCCGTGTCGCGTCGAGATGCCGAGCATCGAGAAGCTGCACCGCGAGTTCGGCGCGCAGGGGCTCGCCGTCGTCGCGATCAGCGTCGACGATCCCGGTGCGGAGAATCGCATCCGCGACTTCGTGAAGGAGCTCGGACTCACCTTCGAGATCCTGCACGATCCCGGACAGGTGACGACGCGCAACTACCAGATCACCGGCTATCCGGAGACGTTCATCGTGGCGCGCGACGGCACGATCCGGCGGAAGCTCATCGGCGCAGCCGACTGGAGCTCCGAGGCGAACCGCGCCCTCGTCGCCGAGCTGCTCGGGCTGCGCAACGCGTCGGCCGCCGCCGTCGCCGCGCCTGGGCGCGACGCACCCGATTCCGTGGTGCTCGATTCGGCGTCGAGCGGCCGGCGCTAGGCACGTGAAGGACACGCGTCCACACGACTGGCAGCGCACGCTCCGTAGCGTGTTCACCGAGCGGCTCGGCCTCAAGGCGATCGCCTTGCTGCTCGCCGTGCTCCTCTGGCTGGTCGTGTCGGCGCGTCGGCCGACGGAGGGCTACGTCCGCGTGCAGATCTCGCCGCTGCTCGACAGCTCGCTCGTGTTGCTCGAGGGCACGACCCCGCTGCGCGCGCTCGTGGCGGGGCGCGCCGCCGATCTCGTGAAGCTCGCGGCGGATCCACCCGTGCTGCGCCGGAGCGTGGGGCGTGGCGTGCCCGACACGCTGGTGCTCGACCTCACGCCAGCCGACGTGCGGGTGCCGTCGGGCCTCGCCGAGCACGTGCGCGTGCTCGACGTCACCCCGCGCACGATCACGCTGCGCTTCCGGCGCACGGACAGCACCGTCGCCACGCGCCCGTGACGCGCATCCTCGGCATCGAGACGTCGTGCGACGAGACGTCCGCGGCGGTCGTGGAAGGCGCGGGCGACGAGGTCGCCATGCGCTCGCTCGTGATCCTCTCGCAGGACGTGCATCGCGTGTTCGGCGGCGTCGTGCCCGAGATCGCCTCGCGGCAGCATCTGACGGCGATCGTGCCCGTCGTCACGCGCGCGCTCGACGACGCGGAAGCGACGCTGGAGACGATCGACGCGGTGGCCGTGACGCACGCCCCCGGGCTCGTCGGCGCGCTGCTCGTCGGCGTGAGCTTCGCCAAGGCGCTCGCGTTCGGGCGCGGCATTCCGTGCGTGGGGGTGCACCACATGGAAGGCCATCTGTTCGGGACGGCCCTCGAGCACCGCGACGCGGTGCCGCCGTTCACCGCGCTGCTCGTGTCCGGCGGCCACACGATGCTCGTCGACGTGCCGGCGTGGGGACGCTACGAGCTCCTCGGCCGGACGCGCGACGACGCGGCAGGCGAGGCGTTCGACAAGGTCGCCAAGCTGCTCGGCCTCCCGTATCCCGGCGGCCCGCACGTCGAGCGACTGGCCGCCACGGGCGACCCGTCGCGCTTCCGATTCGCGCGGCCGATGCTGCGGCGCGATCAGCGACCCGACGACGCCGAGTACTACGACCTGTCGTTCAGCGGGCTGAAGACGGCCGTGCTGAACGCCGTGCGCGGCGGCACCGCAGACGATCATCCGCACATCGCGCGGGCCTTCCACGACGCGATCGTGGACACCCTCGTGGAGAAGACGGTGCGGGCCGTGACGCGCCGTGGTCGCACCCGCGTCGTGCTGGGCGGCGGCGTGGCGGGCAATCGCACCCTCGTG
>DASTSX010000269.1:0-6393 GCA_035760455.1 Gemmatimonadaceae bacterium
CGCCGTCGCGGTGACGGATCGCCGCATCGCGCGCATCGTGCAGCGCTGTCGGGAGCTGCCGGGGCGCGAGTTGTTCAAGTACGTCGACGCGCGCGGGCGCCGGCAGATCGTGTACGCGGACGACGTCAACGCCTACCTGCGGGAGATCACCGGCCGCGATGTCACGGCGAAGGACTTCCGCACCTGGATGGGCACGATGCTCGCCGCCGAGATGCTGCGCGAGATGGGACCGGCGCCGACCAGGCGCGGCGCGGAGCGCAACGTGCTGTGCGCCATCGACCGCACCGCCGAGCGGCTCGGCAACACCCGCGCCGTGTGCCGCAAGTACTACATCCATCCGGCGCTGATCGAGGCGTACCTCGAGGGCGCCGTGCTGCCGCCGTTGCCGGCACGGGTGTGGCAGGAGCGCCGGTCCCCGCATGGGCCCACGCTGCGCCGGCACGAAGCCGAAGTGCTGGCGTTCCTGAAGGCCCGGGTCGCCGCCGACTAGCGCCGACTGGGCCGCGCCCGCGCGCCGCGAGAGGCCGGATGCTACCATTTCAGATCAACGGTCTCCCCGGTCGACGACGATGACCCACATCCGACGCCCCAGTCGCTTCGTGCTGGCGCTGCTCGTCGCCGCATGCGGCGGCGGTGCCAGCGACTCGAGCACTCCGAGCACCCCGAACACCCCGAACCCGCCAGGCGGCACCGAGCCGGCGAACGAAACGCCGGCCCTGAGCCGCACCGTCGTGCTCGGGGGACTGAGCAGTCCCTGGGACGTCGCGTTCGCGGCCGATGGCGCGATGTTCTTCACGGAGAAGTGCCGCGGTCTCTCGGTGCGCCGCCCGGACGGCTCCGTCACGCGCCTGTTCGGCACGAGCGGCTCGGCGCTCGTCGCGCCGGATCTCGCCTGCGTGGGCCAGAGCGGCGTGCACGGTGTCGCGCTCGATCCGGCGTTCGCCACGAACCGGACGCTGTACGTCTACATGCTGTCCACGCTCAGCACGTCGCCGCGCACCAACCGCGTCGTCCGCCTCGTGGTGGATGCCGGCTACACGACCGCGAGCAACCGCACCGACATCATCACGGACATCGCGTTCAAGGACGTCGGCAACGCCGTCGGCGGCGCGGGCTCGCACAGCGGCGGGCGCATCCGGTTCGGCCCCGATGGGTTCCTCTACGTCACCACCGGCGACAACCACAACGCCACGCTTCCGCAGAGCCCGACGCGGATCGGCGGGAAGGTGTTGCGCGTGACGACGAGCGGCGCCGCGGCACCGGGCAACACGCCACCGGCCGGCTTCGATCCGCGCATCTTCACGTACGGGCATCGCAACGTGCAGGGGATCACGTTCCGGCCGGGGTCGGGCCAGCCGTTCATCGCCGAGCACGGACCGAATCACAGCGACGAAGTGACGGCGCTCGTGAACGGCGGGAACGGCGGCTGGGATCCGAAGGACCGGCCGTCGCTGTCGTGCCCCGACGGCTACTGCGGCTATTCCGGCAATTCGTCGACGATGCCGATGACGGACGTGGCACGCTTTCCGACGGCGATGCCGCCGAGCTGGAGCAACGGGGGCGCCTCGCAGGGGATGGGACCGGCGGAGTTCCTCGTCGGTGCGCAGTGGCGCGGCTGGAACGGCCGCCTCGCCGTGGGCATCATGGGCGGGTCGCGGCTCAAGATCCTCGAGCTCGACTCGGCCGGCGCCACGACGAGCGCGATCGACGCCCCGCTGCCCAGCGTGCGGTACCGCGGGCTCACGCTCGGGCCGGACGGCAACCTCTACGTCGCGACGGACGCCGGCGAGATCTGGCGCGTGACGCCGTCGGCGCCGTCGCCCTAGAGGTCACGCGCTGCCGTACGCGGTCCCGAGTACAACCGACGTACCGTGACCGGCATTCCGGCCCCGCGAATGCCTGGTGAGCGCTCGATCTCGAAACGCGTCGTCGATCGCGTTCGTCGAGAGGCGCAGCGGCGGGCGCTGGGCGCGCTGTACGCGCGCGGCCGGCGGCGCGAGTCCGCGGTCGAAGCCGCCGATCCGTCGATCCTCCGCCTGGGCGAGTGGCTGCGCGCCACGTCGCTCGCCGAGAATCGGGGACGATTCGGCGGAACGCGGTGGCGCTTCCTCCTCTGCACGTCGCCGTCGTACGCCGCCGAGGTCTGGTTCGCCGACCTCGAGCGCGGAATGCATCACGCGGGAGTTCCGGTCAGGCGCCTGTCCGCATATGCCAGGGTCGACGCCGCGCTCCTCGACGAGCTCCGACCGACCGTCGTCGTCGCGCTGGACCACGAGCGCACGCTCGAGTGCATCGACCTCGTCGCCCTGCGCGAGCACAAGCGGACCCACGGCTGTCTGAGACTGTTCGTCTCGACGCGCGACGACGTCTTCGCGCCGGGCGAGATGAGCGCGGACGAGTCGCGCCGGCTCCAGCGCGCGATCGACGGCGACGGCGCGGACGCTTTCCTGTCGCTCTATGCACCCGAGCTCTTCCCCCGCGTCTACCCCGCGTGGGCCGACGCCGGCTTCCGCTCCGTGTCGGTGCCGCAGAGCGGCAATCCGATCGACGACTACCCGTGCGACGTCCCGCGCGTGCACGACTACTTCTACGCCAGCGTGTGCACCGCGGAACGGCTCCGCGCGACGTGGAACGAGCTCCCGCCGATCGTCTGGGGCCATCGCGGCGACTGGGCCGGTACGGGATGGGGGTTCGGCGGCGGCGCCGTGTCGTTCGCCGACATGCCGGCGCGATACGGTGCCTCGCGGATCGCGCTCGCACCGCTCCTCCCCTCGCTGCGACGTCAGCCGTTCGAGCTGACGCACCGCGTCTACGAGGCGGCGGCGTGCGGAGCGTTTCAGCTCACGTCGCTCAGCCCGATCACGCGTCGCGTCTTCTCGGAGCGCGCGCTCGTCTGTGCGCGCGGCGGCGGCGAGCTCGTGCGGCTGTTCGAGCACTTCGTGCATCGCCGCGACGAGCGCGATCGCATCGCGGAGCAGGCGCTCGTGGAGCTGTACGGCGCGCACACGGTGTTTCACCGGATCGAGGCGCTGCTCGCGGAACTGGAGGCGCTCGAGAGCCGGGTGTAGGCGCCGGCACCGGCCGCATGCTTTCACAACCGCACGGATCGCGACTGCCGGGCCAACCGCTCTTGACGCGTTCTCCTCCGCTCGCAAACGTTGGCGACGACCCTAGGTCAGCACCCGCACGGAGTGGATCATGGATACGCTCCAGCAACTGAGGCTCGGTCTCGCCGATCGGTTCGACATCGAGCGTCAGATCGGCCAGGGCGGAATGGCGATCGTGTATCTGGCGCGGGAGCTCAAGCATCAACGCCACGTTGCGTTGAAGGTCCTGCTTCCGGAGCTCGGTGTCGTGCTTGGGAAGGATCGCTTCCTCAAGGAGATCGAGCTCACCGCGACTCTCCAGCACCCGCACATTCTCCCACTGTTCGATTCGGGGGAAGTTCACGGGCTCCTCTACTATACGATGCCGTTCGTCGAGGGCGAGTCGCTCCGCGCGTGGCTCACGCGCGAACACGAGATGCCGGTTGACGAGGCGGTACGAATCACGGTCGCCGTGGGCGGTGCGCTCGACTACGCGCATCGCCGCGGCATCGTGCATCGCGATCTCAAGCCGGAGAATGTCCTGCTGACGGAGGGGCAGCCCGTGGTCGCCGATTTCGGCATCGCTCTGGCGATCTCGAAGGCGGGTGGCGCTCGCATCACCCAGACGGGTATCTCGCTCGGCACGCCCCAATACATGGCACCCGAGCAGGCGACGGGTGATCGGCAGCTGGACGGTCGAGCCGACATCTACTCCCTCGGTGCGATGCTGTACGAGATGCTCACAGGTGAGCCGCCACACTCGGGTAACAGCGCGCAGGCGGTCATCGCCCACCTCTTGACCGAACGGCCGCGCAGCATTCGTGCGAGCCGGCCCGCGGTCCCTCCGCATGTGGAGCAGGCGGCGATGGTCGCGCTGGAGAAGCTGCCGGCCGATCGATTCGCGACGGCGCAGGAGTTCTGCGACGCGCTGGAGGACAAGGCGGGCCGCAGGCTCCAACGGAGTCTCTCGGCCGTCTCGGACAGCGTTCCCGGGCGCGCGCGGATCACGCGTCGTGATGCGGTCATGGCGCTGGCCGGTGGAGTGGCCGGTGTTGCCGCCGCCAGCACGTTCGCCGTCCTCCGGTATCGCGGCGACGCGACGGCGCGGCGGCTGGCACGCTTTCCGATGACGCTGCCGGAGGGATACCTGTTCAACGCGAGCTTCAACAAGCGCGTCGCGATCTCGCCCGACGGATCACACCTCGCGTGCGTCGCGGCCGGCGCTCCCGACGGCCCCGCGCTCTTCATGCGCCCGCTCCGCGATCTGGCGATGAAGCGGCCCGTCGAAGGCGCTCGGGGTGTTCCGTTCTTCTCTCCCGATGCGAGATGGCTGGGATACTTCGAAACCACGCCTCCTTACCGCCTGCGGAAAGTCGCGCTCGATGGGGGCGCCCCGGTCAACCTGTGCGCGACGGAGAATTTCGCCGGCGCGACCTGGAGCGATCCCGACACGATCTATTTCGTCGCGACGATTCCCGGTGGGATCATGTCGGTCCCGGGGAACGGTGGCGAGCCGCGGGAGGCTCTGCGAATCGCGGCCGATGGGGGCGAGCGATCGCACAAGTATCCGCATGCACTGCCCGGCGGCAAGGCGGTGCTCCTCACCGTCGCGACGGCCGACACGGAATCCTTCGACGACGCGCTGATCGCCGTCTTCTCGCCCGACACGGGGCGGCGCAAGGTGCTGATCGAAGGGGGTACCCATCCGCGGTATTCACCGTCCGGCCATCTGGTCTACGCGCGCGACGGCAATCTCTTCGCCGTGCGCTTCGATCCGGGGAAGCTGCAGGTCAGCGGACAGCCGCGGATCGTGCTTCAAGGCGTGCTCATGAGCCGCAATACCGGCGCCGCGAACTTCGACGTGTCGGCAAACGGCGACCTGCTGTACGTCCCGGGCAAGGCCGAGGGTGGGGAACGGAACCTCTACTGGGTCGACCGAAGTGGCCGGGCAGCGAAGCTCCCACTGCCCCCACGGTCCTACCTGCATCCGCGGATCTCGCCCGACGGTCGCAAGCTCGCCATCGAGATCGAAGGGTCGAGCCACGACGTCTTCGTCTATGATATCGCTCGCGAGGTGCTGTCGAACATCACGACGGACGGAGTGAGCCACTGGCCAGTCTGGTCGCCCGACGGTGCCTGGATCGGCTACCGCTCGGGCCCGATGGGACGCTTCCAGCTGTTTCAGGTTCCCGCAGACCGGAGCCGGTCGGCGCAGCGGATCACCGGCGAGGGCCACTCCCAGAGCTTCGAGTCGTATTCACCCGATGGACGCACCATCGTCTACACGTTGATGAATGGGGGGCTGCCCCCGAAGATCGCCATCGCTCGGCTCGACGGCGACGCGAAGCCGCGGCCGCTGGACGAGACGAAGTTCGCGCAGGGGTCCGCCAAGGTTTCCCCTGACGGCCACTGGCTCGCGTACTGCTCGAACGAATCGGGCAAGCCGCAGGTGTACGTGCAGGCGTTTCCGGGACCGGGCGCCAAGATTCAAGTCTCGGGCGAGAGTGGTACCGATCCGGTCTGGCGCCGCGACGGCCGCGAGCTGTTCTACCGCAACGGGGACGCCATGATCGCCGTAGGCGTATCGACGGCCTCGGGGTTCTCAGCGGGCCGGCCCCAGGAATTGTGGAAGGGCGGATACTCGCACGGCATGAGCAGCTCGTGCGGTCAGCCAGGTCTGAGCTCCTCGAATTACGACGTCAGCTCCGATGGCCAGCGCTTTCTGATGATCAAGGACGACGACCGGGATACCGCGACGTCGAGAGAGCTCGTGCTGGTACAGGCATGGGCGGACGAGCTGACCCGATCCGCGGCGAGAGCATAGTCGCGAAGCTCGCCCGAGCTACTGCCCGTAACTTCCGTCATCACCCATCCCCTCACCCGTCGAGGATACGCCACTGCAGCGCAAGAAGGCGGTCGAGCTCCAACGATCGTGGGGCGACCAGCCCTGCGACCACCCTGCGTTCTCGCGCGAGTACGACCTGGGCGAACGCACGGGCAACTACTGCTGCACCCGATGCGGCGCGTCGGTCACGTTCCGGGAGAAGGCCGAGATCACCGCGCGCCGGACGGGAACGCGTGGCTCTACGACACGCGCGGACGGGAAACCATAGAGCACGCGCCGCGCACGGCGGTTCGGCCACGGATCACGCAGGGAGAGGGAACACCACTGACGACACAGCACGCCGCTGGGCTCCCATACCCGGTCTGCCGCGTCGATCTCGTGATCAGCGCTCCCTAGCGGCTCTCTCCTCCCGAGCCCGCGAAGGCCCCGAAACATCAGTTCTTGACACCCGGGAACCGCCAC
>DASTSX010000270.1:0-5195 GCA_035760455.1 Gemmatimonadaceae bacterium
AGGCCGAGTACCGCGTCGCGGTCCGCGGCGCTCCGCCCGATGCGGGCGGCGTACCGCGCGCGCGCTTCGGCCGCGCCATCCGCTTCGACGGCGCGCGTCGCTTCCCGGATCACCGAGTCGGGGTTGCCCGCGAACGCCGGCGCCCCGGCGCGCGGCACGCTCTGTTGCGCCGACTGCATCTGCGGTCCCACCCACGGCCGTCCGGCGACGGCGACGACGACCAGCGGGACGGCGAGGGCTCCGAGCCGTGCTTTGTGCATCATGTGCGCGCTCGAGAAGGACGGCCGACTATAGGAACCGTGCAGTGCGTCGGCAAGTCGCCGCACGTCGCCTGCCCGCGCCGGACCGGCGGTGAGAATGATCGGCCGCTGCTCTCGTCTATCGGTCCACAGGGCGACGCGGTGCGCGGCAAGGTACCGCGCGTGAAGCCGCGCCGCGCCAGAACCGAAGCGGAGAGAGACGATGAGAGGAGCGACGTCGCGTCGGCTGCTCGCGGGTGCCGCCATCATCGCGGCGTGGTCGGCCGCCCCAGGGCCCGCACACGCGCAGAGCATCCTGAAGCGCATCAAAGACCAGACGGTGAAGCGCGTCGAGGATCGGAAGGCGAAGCTCGACAGCACCGTGATGAAGACGACGGGGGGCGCGGTGGACTCGGCGCTCGCCAAGAGCGGACGCGGTGCGGACGCCGTCGTCGCGAAAGCGGGCGACGTGGCGAACACGGCCATCTCGGCCACGGAGAACACGGTGAAGCAGGCCGTCGTCAACGATCCGGTGGGGGAGCTCGCCGGCCGGCTGGCGAAGGGGCGCGCCGTGCTGGACGACGTCCGCTTCGTCGCGGGAGCGGACCAGCTCGACCCTTCGGCCGCGGAGTCGCTCAAGCGATTGGCCGCCGCGATCGTGGCCACCCCGGGGACCTACCTCATCGAGGTGCACACCGACGCCCTGCCGCCGCCGGGCGACGCACAGTCGCTGTCGCAGCGACGCGCGGCCGCGGTGAAGGCGCAGCTCGCGGCCAACGGCGTCCCCGCCGAACGGTTGCTCGCGGTCGGGTACGGCGCGACGCGCCCGAACGCGGCGAATCCCCAGGCGAACGCGCGCATCGAAGTCGTCCGTGCTCAGTGACGCCCACCACCTCCAACCCTTTCTCGCGCGAGACGTGAGACTCAGCATGCGACTTCATCACATCATCTCGATCACCGCGCGCACGTCGCTCCTGTCGATGCTGCTCGTCGCCGAGCAGTCCGCGATGGCGCAACGGGGCATGCCGCGCGGCCCACGCGCCGAGAAGCCCACCGGTGCCGAGATCGCGCTCAAGGCCCGCACGATGCGGCTCGACCGCGCGAACGCCGGGCTCGGGGAGTTCCAGGGCAAGCGAATCTCGTTCACCCCCGCGGTGCTCGACCCACGGGCCGATCTCGCTGCGGGCCAGGTCATCGGGCTCCTGGAGAACGACGTCGAAGGCGACGAGACCGGCCTGCCACCCGGCCGCTACAACGTGTTCGCGGTACAGCTACCAGACGGATGGCACGTGTACGCCGAGTCCGGCGGACAGATCGTCCGCGAGGCGCTGCGCGTGACGGTCACGGCCCGCAAGGGCACGGTCGCCGAGAAGAAGCCGCGCATCCGGCCGGTGGGCTGGGGCGTGGACATGGACCGCACGCGCGACGAGCTCCCGCCGCCGCCCGCGCCCGTGGCGACGATCAACATCGTCGGGAACGGCACGGCGCTCGTGCTCGGCGAGAAGCGCCAGTACGCGATCGAGCTGCGCGACGCGAGCGGCACTCTCCTCATCGGGCGATCGGTCACGTGGGCGTCGAGCGCACCCTCCGCCATCGGCGCTCCGTCGCTCGGCGTCGCGAGCGCTCTCACGGGCGGCACCTCCGCGACGCTCACCGCGACCAGCGAGGGGAAGATCGCGCAGCTCCCACTCTCTGTGACGCCGATCCAGTACGCCGTCAGACTGGGTGGCGTGGGCTACGCGGACGGCGCCTATTCGCTCACGACGTCGGTCGGCGCCTCCTATTACGTCTCGGCGTCCGTCTCCGGCACGCCCTGCATGCTGCCCTGCCCGGCGACCAACTGGAGTGAGTTGACGTGGACGTCGAGCGCCCCGACGATCGCCAGAGTGACTCCGGGTGCGAACGGCCAGGCGAGGATCGACGGCGTCGCCGAGGGCACCGCGACGATCACCGCGAGCTACCGTGGCGCGGTCGCGCCCCTGACCGTGACCGTCGGTCGAGCCCGCGTCACGTCGATCGCATTCTCGCCGACGTCGGTCACGGTGAATCAGGGACTGACGCAGCAGCTCTCGATCGTGGTGAAGGACGCCACGGGAGCGCTCGTCACGGATCGTCCGATCACGTGGCGCTCGAGCACTCCTTCGGTCGCCGACGTGACCTCCTCGGGCCGCGTCGCGGGCATCGTCCCGGGCGATGCGTGGATCTACGTGTACGTCGACAACGCCTCCAGCAGCGTGCCGGTCCGCGTGATTCCACCCGCTGTGGCGACGGTGACGGTCGACCCCGCGACCATCTCGGTCGAGCAGAACCAGTGGGGCGCCCTGACCGCCACGCTGCGCGACCAGAGCGGCGCCGTGCTCACCAACCGCAGCATCGTCTGGACGAGCAGCAACCCCGCGGTCGCCGAGGTGACGTACAACGGTCGCGTGGTCGGCGTCGCGGCCGGCATCGCGACGATCACCGCGACGAGCGAGGGCCGGGGCGGCCGATCCACGGTGACGGTGACCGCCCCGGCAGTCGCGAACACGGATCGACTGACGGAGTCCATCAGCTTCAATTGGTGATGGTGAGTTGGTGAGTTGGATAGCTGGTTGGTTGGTCGGTTGATTGGTGCGGTGAACCACGAAAGGCCACGAGCCGGCGTGGAGACTCCACTGAGGGTGTCTCCACGCTGGTTCGTAGCATGTGCCGTTCAACTCACTCAGAAACCGACGAACGAGCCCCCTATCCAACCAACCAACTCACTGGTTCACTGGCTCCATTCCGTCGGCTCGCGGTCCCAGCGGTGGTGCTTCAGCGTCGCCAGCAGCTCCTTCGACAGGGGTGCGGCGCCGCTCGCCGCGACGTTCGACGTCACGTGCGCGGGCTTCCGCATCCCCGGGATGATCGTGCTCACGTCCGGGTTGGCGAGGATGAAGCGGAGCGCCATGTCGGGCATCGACGAGCCCTTCGGCACCAGCGGCTTGAGCGCGTCGGCGCGTTCGACCGAAGGGATCAGGTTCTCGGGCACGAAGTAGGTGTTGCGCCAGTCGCCCTCGGGCCACGTCGTGTCCTTCGTCAACGTACCGGTGAGGGAGCCCTCGTCGAACGGCACGCGCGCGATCACTCCGACGTCGAGCTCGCGGCAGAGCGGGAACAGCTCATCCTCAGGCGCCTGATCGAAGATGTTGTAGATCACCTGCACCGCGTCGACGAGACCCGTGCGCAGCGTCCGCAGCCCGTTCCACGGCTCCCAGCGGTTGATGCTCACGCCGACCGCGTGGACGAGTCCTTCGCGCCTGAGATCGTCCATCGCGCGTTGCCAGCGGTCGTCGTCCGCCCAGTCGTCCTCCCACACGTGGAACTGCAGCAGGTCGATGTGCGGGCAGTTCAGATTGGCGAGGCTCTTCTCGGCGTACTCGCGGATGTACTCGGGCGGGAAGACGTCGTCGAGCGCCGAGCCGCGGAGCGACGGCCACTGCCGGTTCTTCGGCGGGATCTTCGTCGCGGCGTACAGGGTCTTGCCCGGATTCGCCGCCATGAGCCGGCCGAGCAGCCGTTCGCTGTGCCCGTCGCCGTACGCCCACGCCGTGTCGAAGAAGTTGCAGCCGAGATCGACGGCCTGCTGGAGCCCGGCGAGCGACTCGTCGTCTGCCGAGCCAGTCCAGCCGGCCATCCCCCACATCCCATAGCCGATCTCGCTCACCTGCCATCCGGTCCGGCCGAACCTGCGGTATTTCATGCGGACGATCCCCCGTGCGTGGTGTGGTGGAAAGGTAGCGCGGGTGCGCGGGTGCGCGGGTGCGCGTGCCGGCGACAACCTGATGCGTGGCGCACGAGGCTGAATCGCAGAACGCGGGGATTCGGCGCGGACCACGGACTCCGATCGGCGCGAGAGTGTGCGCCGGGCGTGGCGTACCTCGTACCGTGTACCTTCGTACTCGGTATCGCGTACTGCTGGGAATCCGCGCGCACCGCCGGTCAAGCCATGGTGCGCCCCGCATCAGGTATCTCGCACCCACGCACCCGCGCACCCGCGCACCCGCGCTAATGCACATTCACCACGGGCAGCACGCGCGTCGCCGGTGCATTGTTCCGCGCGATGTTGATCAGGCCGATCTGCACCCCGTGCAGCTCTGCGGCGTAGTTGACGATGCCGATCGCGAGACCGCGCTGGACGCCCTTCATCTGATTGAACGAGGCGATCGATACGCCGTGCAGGGTCCCGTCGCGCTCGAGTCGGGCCCAACCGGCGGTCACGAGCGCGCCGCGCACGTCGCGCGCGCCCACGAGGAGGCCGCCGATCGCCGCGCCCCGTATCTCCGGCGCGCCCACGCCCACCGCGCCGATCCCGACGCCGTGCAGCCGGTTGCCCGCGCCGACCCCGGCACCGCCGATGGCCAGTCCGGTCAGGTTCTGCCCCGCCGCCACGCCGACGCCGCCGATGCCGATGCCGCGAAAGTCCCGCCCCGCGGCCGCGCCGAGACCGCCGATCATGATCCCCCGCGCGTCGTTGCCCGCGGCGGTCCCCAGCCCGCCGACGAGGAACCCGCGCGCGTCGCGCCCTGCCGCCGTGCCGAGCCCTCCGACGGCGATCCCGGTGAAGTCCGCGCCGGCGCCCGCGCCGAGGCCGCCGACGACGAGCGCGACGACGTCTCCCCCCGCGCCGACGCCGAGCCCTCCCACGAAGGCGCCGCGCAGCGAGCGTCCCGATCCCACCCCGAGCCCACCGATGCCGATCCCGGTGACGTCGCTCGCGGCGCCGACGCCCAGCCCGCCGATCATGAGCCCCTGCAGCTCACCCCCCGAGCCGACCCCTGCCGGACCGATCCCGATGCCGCGCAGCCGGTCGCTCACGCCGACGCCGAGGAGGCCCGCGCCGATGCCGTCGATGCGACGGGCGCCCGTCACCGGCACGCCGAGCGCGAGGCCGCGCACGACGCCGTTGCCCCCGCCGTCGTCCGGAGACCAGATGGT
>DASTSX010000271.1:0-9600 GCA_035760455.1 Gemmatimonadaceae bacterium
CGCACCGCCGCGACGAGCGCCGCGCGGCTCGACGCCCACGCACGCACGAGGGAGAGCTGGATCAGCACCCCACCATCGCCGGCATCCGATGCGCGCGGTGGCGGTGGCAGCGCGAGGATGGCGCGCAGCACGTCGCCGTCCTCGGCATCGATCGCCACCCACCGAGGCGGGGCGACGCGAGGCAACGGCACGCCGTCGCCGGCGACGGAGCGCACGACCCAGCGCGTCAGCTCCGTCGCTTCGAGCCCGAACGCGGCTTCCCCCAGAAAGAGCGCGAGCTGCGCCGCGAGCTCCCGCACCCGATTCTGCAGCGGCGTGGCGGAGAGCATCAGCACGGGCGCCCGGGCCGCGAGCCGCGCGAGGGCGGCGTGGCGACGCGACGTCGGCCGGAATCGATGCGATTCGTCCACGATGATCCCGTCGCAATGCTCGTGGGGCACCTTACCGCGGCTCAGCGACTCGTGGCTCGCGAACCGACAGTGAACGCCCGCGCGGCGAATGGCGTGCTCCCAGGTCGAGCGGAGCGACGCGGGGGCCACGACGAGCGGCATCCGCCACTCACGCGCCACGGCGAGCGCGACGTAGGTCTTCCCCGTGCCGACGTCGTCGGCCAGCAGGCAGCCGCCGTCGCGCTGGAGGTGCGCTCGCACGCGCCGGATGGCCTCGAGCTGATCGGGACGCAGGACGATCGCGCCGAGCTCGGAGGCTTCGGCATCCGACGGTGCGCACTGGGCGAGCTCGGCGCGGGCGCGCCCGAGCTGCTCCTGCTGCGGCGGTTCCACCGCCGCATCCGCGACGGAGCGCGCGAGGGCGTCGCACGGCTTCACGCGCGGTGGCTCCAGGCCAGCAGCGGCGCAACGTCCGCCTGCTTCAGCCGATACGCCGCACACGCGGCGTCGAGCAGCCGCTGCGTCGTGGGTGGCTCGTCCAGCATCGCGCGGCGCGCGACCGGCGCGAGGAGTGCACGCGCGCGTGGCCAGTCGAGCGGCAGTGGGAGAAGCGACACCGTCCAAGCGAGGGACCGATGCCTCCCGCCGCGCGCCGGTTCGGCGACGACGCCGAGCCATGCCGCCACGAGGGCCGAGTTGAGCAGGGCGGCGAGCGTCAGCCCGTCGTCCGGCTCGTCGCAGGCGAGGACGTAGCAACTGTTCAGCGGCACCGTCGGGTCGCCCGCCGGCAGCACCGCGGCGCGCGGCGCTCGGCCGAAATCGCACCAGACGACGCGCGTTCGCTCGCAGTCGGCGGCTTCGGTGCGGAACAGGGACCACCACGCGCGCGTGCCGCGCTGGTCGCTCCGGGCCACGAGCCGGCTGCGCCACGGTGAGAGCCACCGCGCGGCGTGCGGGGGCAGCGCCTCGAGCGGCGCGCCCACTGCATCGTGTGTCCAGACGATGGCATCCGTCGTCGGCCGCACGCGCCATGCCGTCATCGTCTCGCCTCTCAGCAGCGGCCGAACGAGCCCGCCTTCGATCGTCGCGGTGCGTCCGTCGCCGGCGACGACCACGTTGCCGTCCGATCGACCCACCACCTCGACCACGAACGCCTGGTTGCAGCCGCACTTGACGCCGAGCGTCGGCCGCCCGAGCGAGCAGTCGGCGAGCGGCCGACCGCGCGACGCGATCCGCTCGAACGCGGCACGCACGTCGGCGGGAAGCAGCAGCCACGGGCTTGCCGCATCATTCGGATCGAACCGGATCGACGCGGTCGTGGCGCGCCAGGTCAGCGCGAGCGTCCGGCGCCGGATGGCGACGTCCACCTCGTCGAAGCGCTTCGTCGGCGGGCCCGCGACGACGACCGAGGGATAGACGGCGGCGTCGAACGCGCAGGGCGCCTCCGACCAGTCCTCGACGCGGAGCAGCCGGGCGTCGCGGGCGAGCAGCGCACGAGTACCGCCGCCGGCGAGCGAGCGCCACAGCTTCGCCGGCACGAGCAGCGCCACCACTCCAGACTTGGCGGCGAGCGCGAGCCCCCGTTCGACGAACAGCGCCGCGAGGTCCACCTGTGCCGCGAAGCCCGCCCCGACGCCGGCCCGGGCCGCGCCGGCGGACCACGCCGCGTCCCGGAAAACGGCGAATCGCTCGCGCAGTGCGGCGCGCGTGGCCGCCGGGATGTTGTGCAGCCTCACCCATGGAGGGTTGCCGACGACGAGCCCGAACCCGCCGCGCGCGTGCACGTGCCCGAAGTGCGACGGGAACGAGAACGGCAGCGCGCCGCCCGAGACGACGCGCTCGCGCTCTCGCCGCAGCGTGGCGCCGCGCCGCCGCATGGCCAGCGACTCGCCTCGCTTGAGGGTCGTGACGGCACCGCGGGCACCGAACAGGTCGACGCTGCGCAGCGCGTGCACTCGCTCCCGCCGCTCGGCGCGCAGCGCCACCAGCCGCCGATCGATCGCCGCGATGGCGCGTCGCCGCTCCTCGCGATCGAGCATCCGCCGGAGGGTCGCCTTCCTCGGTCCCGTTGCACGCGCGTAGCGGAGCCGCAGTCCGGCGAGCGCGGCCGGCGGACCGGTCAGCGACGGCGGCGTGGCGAACGCGTCGCCCGCCAGGGCGTCGCCGACGCGCACGTTGCAGTCGAGGTTGGGGAGCGGGGGCACGGCGCGCATGCGCGTCTCGTCGCTCTCGATCACGACCGAGAGCCAGAGTCGCAGCTCGCACAGCCACACCGCCGTGGGATTCACGTCCACGCCGTGGATCGCGCGCGCCAGCACGTCGCGCCTCACGTCGGCGATCGGCCGCGCGTCGCCCGCGAGTCGGTGCAGGTCGGCGAGCCGCTCGAGCAGGTGCACCAGAAACGCGCCGGAGCCGCACGCCGGATCGAGCACCGTGAGCGACGCCAGCTCCGCCCGCAGCAACGCCGCGTCGGAGGCGCTCGGCGACTCGCCACGCAGCGTGGCGTCCACGACCGCGTCGGACAGCCCGGCCTCGCGCAGCCAGCTCTGGAGCGCCGCGTCGGCGACGTGCGTCACGAGCCCCTGGGGCGTGTAGAACGCCCCCGAGGTGCGCCGCTCGCGCGACGCCATCAGCGACTCGAACGCGCGGCCCAGCATCTCCGGATCGATCGCCGCCTCGGTCCAGCGATCGCTGTCTTCGCGCGCGGTGAAGCGATAGGCGCCGAGCACCTCGCCGAAGAAGCGACCGAGCGATTCGTCGGAGAGCCGGGCACGCGCATGCCGACGCTCGAGCGCCGTGCGACCGAACAGGCCGCCGTTCAGGAACGGGATCGCGCCGAACGCGCGCGCGGCGCGAGCCCGACGCCCGATCGAGGTGTTCAGCGTCCCGAACCAGAGCGGCAGCAGCACGCGCGAGTGGAAGCTCCCGCCGCGCGTCATGCAATCGTCGAACTGGCGCGCGAGGAACGCGCGGTCACCGTCGAGCCAGCCCTTGGTCTCGAGGAAGGAGAGGAAGAGCAGTCGCGAAGCGGCGAGGAGAGCGAGCTCGCCGCGGTCCTCGGGCGGCATTCGCGGGAGAGAGTCGGCCAGGCCGCCGACGCGTTGCTCGAGCGTGCGGTAGAAGCGGCGCGAGAGCGCCTCGCGTCCGAGGAGCTCGTACCAGCGCGCGTGCGTGAGCAGGTCGTCGTCGCCCGCTGCGGCAGCGAGCGCGGCCAGCGATTCGGCGTCGCTCGCCACGACGTGATCGCGCCGCACCACCAGCGCGGCGAGCCGCGGCGGTCGCGCACCCGCGGTCCAGCACGCGATGCCCGCCTCGCCGCTCGCCGACGCGCCGATCAGCACCCACAACACCGAGCCCGCACGCGCCGCCAGCGTGCCGGCCAGGCGCGTGAACAGCGCACGAAGGCCGTCGTCTCGCTCCGCCACGACGACGAGCGCCCGCAGCGCACCTTGCCCGCGCAGGAGTCGGATCTCACCCACGTCGTCGGGGACGCCGAGCGCGGCACGCGTGGCGTCGTCGAGGGCGAGCGGGCTCCGGTCGAAGGAAAGCTCGGCGCCGATGGCAACGAGCGAGTCGATCGAGCGAGCGGCGGCGAGGAGATCGGCGGCGTGGCGGAGGGTTCGCACGCGCGCAGCCTACGCGCCGTCGAATCACGTCCCGGCACCGCGCCACCGCATGCGTCAGCGAATCGAGTCGGGCGCTCCGCTCACGCTGCCCGGTACTCTCGCTCCTTCCATCGCACGCGCCGTCCCCGCGCGATCGCGCCGAGCGCGATGTACAGCACCATCGCGGCGCCGACCGGATGCAGGAGCGCGTAGAGCGGCGACACGCGCAACCAGGCGTACACCGCCAGCCACCACACCAGGTTCGCGACCGTGGCGATCGCCGCCCACGCGAGCGCCGTCGCTCCGACCACGCCGAGCAGTCCGAGTGCGAGCACGATCGGCGGGACGAGCCAGAACAGGCTCGGCGCGACGAGGGCGAACGGATAGAGCAGGCGACCCACGGTGCCGAATGGCATCGCGTTGCGTCCGCCGGCATAGATGTTCTTCCCCCAACCCTCGATCAGCTCGCGCAGCGAGGTGTACATGCGCGTCGACAGCTGGTCGAGCCCGAGCACGAGCGACACCGTGCGGCCCGCGCGAAACCAGAGCTGCGCCAGCGCGAGATCCTCGGCCACCTCGTGCTTCACCGCGGCGTGACCACCGAGCGCGTCGTACGTGGCGCGCCGCACCCAGAGACACTGGCCGTTGGCGATCTTCTCCGAGACGCGCCGTGAGCGGTTGACGATCTCCGTTCCCCCGTAGCGCTGCAGCATGATCGCGAAGATCTGCGGCTGGATCATGCGCTCCCAGAAGCCGCCGAGCTCCTGGGTCCCCGCCACCGAGAGCAGATCGGCGCGACGCGACGTCAGCGCGTGCACCGTGCGGGTGACGAGATCGGGCGTCTGCCGAGTGTCCGCGTCCATGAAGCCGAGCAGCTCGCCGCGCGACTCGCCCGCACCCGTCCAGCACGCCCACTGCTTTCCGAACCAGCCGTCGGGCAGCGCGGGCGGCGTGATCACGCGGAGCCGCGTGTCGCGCGATGCGATCGCCTCGACGATGGAGGACGTCCCGTCGCTCGAGTGATCGTCGACCACGATCACCTCGAGCCGCGGATACGTCGACGCGAGCGCCGACTCGACGCACGGTCCGATGTTGTGCGCCTCGTCGCGGGCGGGGATCACCAATGAGACGAGCGGCGCATCGCGCGGAGGCTGGACGGGCTCGTCGGCGAGCGAGCGCGAGGCGCGCGCGCGCACCAGGGTCGCGATCGGTGCGAGGATCCACGGCGCGGCGAGGAGCAGCGGAACGAGACGAGGCACGCGATCAAGCTAGAGGCTGGGACGACGAAGGGCGCCCCGATCGAGCGCCCTTCGTCTGCGGGTGAGGCCGGTCGATCAGCGCGAGGTTCCGCCGCTGCCCGGACCGCCCGTGCTTCCCGAGCCGCCGTAGCCGCCCGACCCGCCGGCGCTGCCGCCTGACGCGCCCGACTTTCCCGAGCGGGTGTCGCTCGGGGCGCCCGAGGTGCCGCTTCGGCCCGCCTGGCCACTCTGGCCGGTCCGGCCCACGTCGCCGTCCAGCTCGTCCGAGCCCGACGGCGCGTGCATGCCGCTTCCGTGTGATCCGCCGCGGATGCTCCCGCTGCCCTCGCCGGGCGATGCGTTGTCGCGAATGCCGCCGCTGCCGGACTGTCCCGACTGACCGGACAGCCCCTGCTGTCCGATCGACCCACCGGAGACGGAGCTGCCGCTCAGACCGCCTTCCGACCCGTCCGCCGCCCCCTTCGATCCGGTGAACCCGGCGCCCGACTGATCGCCCTGCGAACCGCTCATGCCACCCTGGTCCCTCTTCGACGAGCTCGAGCTGTTTCTGTCATCCATATCGCTGCCCTCCACTACGGTGTGATTTCCATTCGAGCGGGGATGCCCAACCCGCAGCGCCGCTCGAAGGTGAGGCAGGTGGGGGCATAACGAGTGCCATCTGTTTACCTCACGGCAATCGCGCCCGTCGCCGCGCGCGCCCTCATGCCGTTGACGCAGCGCGCATCGCGCACCCGCGCACCGCGCACTCCAGCCATTGCTCAGCACCCCAGCGCTCTCTACGTTGCGCGCGATGCGACTTCCGCCACTGCTCTCTGCAGGTGCCCGTGTCGCGCTCGTCGCACCGGCGGGCCCGCTGCGTGGACCGGAAGAGCTCGACAACTCCGTCGCGAACGCGCGGTCGCTTGGCTGGGAGCCGATTCCCGGCGCCAACGTCCTCGCGCGCCACGACTACCTCGGCGGCACCGACGCCGAGCGACTGCAGGACCTCAACGCCGCGCTCGCCGACGATCGCATCGACGCCGTCTGGTGCGTACGCGGCGGCTATGGCGCGATGCGCCTGCTGCCGCACGTCGACTGGGCCTCGCTCACCCGGCGCCCGCGTGCCCTCATCGGCTTCTCCGACGTCACCGCGCTTCACGCCGCCGCGAGCACACGGTGTGGCCTCGTCACCTACCACGGTCCGACGGCGCGAGGCGCGCTCACCGACTTCTCACGCGACTCGCTGACGCGCGCGGTCACGGAGGGGCGCGACCCGTGCGGGCCCGCCGAGGCGGCGCGCACCGTGCGCGGAGGACGCGCCCATGGCCGGCTCGTCGGCGGCAACCTCGCCCTTCTCGCCGCGCTCGCCGGCACGTCCTACGCACCCGACTATCGCGGCGCGCTGCTCGTGCTCGAGGACATCGGCGAGCCCGCCTATCGCATCGATCGCATGCTGACCCAGCTGCGGCTGAGTGGCGTGCTGTCGCAGATCGCCGGGCTCGTCGTCGGGCACTTCACAGAGCCCGCCCCCGGACACGAACTTTCACCGCACTCGCTCGACGTGCTCGTCGAAGAGGCGGCGGACATCGCGGGGGTGCCGGCGATCACGGGGGTTCCGGTCGGACACATCGACGACCAGTGGACCATTCCGCTCGGTGCGACCGCGTACCTCGACGCGGATGCACGCTCGCTCACCGTACAGCTCCCCTGAGCGCGGCCCCGGCTCTGCACCACGAGGAGTCATTCGGAAAGCATCATGATGAAGACCTGCGACGACCTCTACCGCGAAGCCAGGGCACGCGTGCGACAGATCAGTGCGAAGGAAGCGTTGGAGCTGCACGCCTCGGGGCGGGGCACGTTCGTGGACGTGCGCGACCTGAACGAGGTGAACCTCGGCATGATCCCCGGCGCGATCCACCTCGATCGCGGCCGGCTCGAGTCCAAGGTCGAAGCGGCGATCCCGCGCGACGCGACCGTCGTGCTGTACTGCGCCGCCGGCAACCGCTCCGCGCTCGCCGCCGAGACGCTGAGGGAGATGGGCTACACCGACGTGGTGTCACTCGACTCCGGGTTCCGCGGCTGGGTCGAGGCGGGCGGAGACATCCAGGAATGACGACGCCGGGCGCGCCGCAGCCGATCGCGCCCCAGCGGTTCGACCTGGAGGGCGCCGCCGGCCGCACGATCCGCGGCGAGGTGCGCGTCGTCCCCGGTGCGCGCGCGTCGGTGGTGCTCGTGCACGGATTCAAGGGATTCACGCGCTTCGCCTTCTTTCCGTATCTCGCCGACCGCCTGGCCGCCGCCGGCCTCACGACCGTCTCGTACAACGCGTCGGGCAGCGGCGTGGGACCAGACATGGAGTCGTTCTCTGATCCCACGGCCTTCGAGGAGAACACGTACACGCGCGAGCTGCACGATCTGGGGATCGTGCTGGGGGAGGGAGAGCGCCGCGGCTGGATCACGCAGCGGCGCGGGCTGTTCGGCCATTCGCGTGGCGGCGGCATCGCCATCCTTCGCGCCGGCCGCGACGTGCACGTTCACGCGCTCGTCACCTGGTCGGCGATCAGCACGGTGAAGCGCTGGCCGACCGACGTCGCCGAGGCATGGCGCCAGCGCGGGTGGCTCGACGTCGAGAACTCGCGTACGAAGCAGGTGTTCCGGCTGCGCCCCGCGGTGCTCGAGGAGGCCACGCAGCACGGCGACGGGATGCTCGACGTGACGCGCGCCGCCGAGATGCTGCTCTGTCCCTGGCTCATCGTGCACGGCGACGCCGATGAGACGGTGCTCATCGGCGAGGGCGAAGCGCTGGCGCGCGCCGCCGGGCCGAACGCCGAGCTGCTGCGCATCGCCGGCGGCACCCACACGTTCAATGTCGCGCACGGGATGACGACGCCGTCGCCGCAGTTGCGCGAAGCGACCGATCGCACCGTTCGCTTCTTCGTCGATCGTCTGCTCGCAGCGGCGCGATGAGCGTGTCGGAGGAGCTCGACCGCCTCGAGCGGCATCCACACGTGGTGCGTCTGCGGCGTTCCCTCGCCGAGCGTCCACCGCTCGTCGTGCGCCCCGAGCCACAGATGCGCCTGGCCGCCATTCTCCTGGCGCTGCGTGCCCGCGCCGACGGCGAGCCCGAGCTGCTCATGATCAAGCGCGCCGAGGCGGAGGGCGATCCGTGGAGCGGACACATCGCCTGCCCGGGCGGGCGCATGGAGCACGGAGACCACGATCTGGCCGTCACCGCCGTGCGCGAGACGTGGGAGGAGACCGGGGTCGACGTCGCGCGCGACGGCCGCCTGCTCGGCCACCTCGACGATCTCAGTCCGCGCACTCCCGCGCTCCCGCCGATCGTCATCCGGCCGTATGTCGCGCTCGTGCGCGCCGGTGTCGAGATCGTCCCGAGCCGCGAAGTCGCGGCGGCATTCTGGGTACCGGTGTCGGCGTTGCGTGAGCAGACGGCCTGGGGGATCGGCCGCGTCCCGGTGGGCGGCGCGCTCCGCGAGGTCTCGGTGTTCCAGCACGGCGAATACACTGTCTGGGGTCTCACCGAGCGGGTCCTCCGGCAGTTCCTCACCTACATCGGCGAGCCGCCAACCGGGCCGTCGTTCGACGACGTCGGGTTCCGCGTGCGCTGAGGGTGCGCGATCACGCTGCCGGGCGCCGCTCGCACATCAGGGCGAGCAGGTGTTCGTCGGGATCGCGGAAGAAACACATCCACAGCTCGTGGTCGGGCATGCGGGCGATGCGATGCGGTGCGTCGATGAACGTCACGCCGCGCGCCGAGAGCGCCGCGTGCTCGGCGTCGATGTCGGCCACGCGGAGATAGAGCACGGAGCTCCCCCCCGGAGCGAGCTCCCCCTCGGGCGCGCTCAGCATCAACCGCACGCTGCCGATCATGAGAAACGCCAGCGTCGGCGCGGGCGCGAAGAGGAAGCGCAGACCGAGGGCGTCCCGATAGAAGACGACGCTGCGCTCGACGTCGCGCACGGTGAGGGCGATCTGTCCGATGGCGTCGATCATGAGCGGGCTCGGGAGGGAGTTGGGGGTTGCATACACGTCACCTCGAAATAGGTTTAGGCCAGCCTAAAAAAAGCGGCCCCCGCTTCTAGGGGTAGCGACGCTTCTTTCCCGCGCCGTCATCCGATGTCCGCCATCCAGCCCGTTCCTCCGCCCCATCCACCGCCGGCCCCGCTGCCTCACGCCGAGCCCGGCTGGCGACGAGCCCGCGTCGCGCCGAGTCTGGCGGAGGTCTACCGGAGCGTCCCGGTCGGGACCGCATCGACGTGGCGAAAGTTGCTCGCCTTCGCCGGTCCCGGCTATCTCGTCGCGGTCGGCTACATGGACCCGGGCAACTGGGCCACCGACCTCGCCGGCGGC
>DASTSX010000272.1:0-10378 GCA_035760455.1 Gemmatimonadaceae bacterium
CCCACAAATCGGCAGGTCACTCACGTGTTACGCACCCGTTCGCCGGTTACCCATTGCTGGGCCCCCATGACTTGCATGTGTTAAGCACGCCGCCAGCGTTCGTCCTGAGCCAGGATCAAACTCTCCAAGAGATTTGATATAGCTCGCCGAACGCGACCTTCGGACGGATCCAAAGATCACGTCCGGAATCAGTATTCGTGAATTGATCTCTCGCCGCAGCGCACGAACGCCGCGGCTCAAACGAGAGCCATCACACGACATCACACACTCGATTGTCAATCAGCACCAACGTTCGTCCCCGTTGTTCCGGGGAAGACGAAATGTAGTCGCGCCGCCCTAAACATCAAGGGGCGGCGCGCGTCGTCTCACAGCGAAATCCCGCCGTCAGGACTCGTCGAACGGACGCCCGGGACGATCGTCCTCATCGTCGTCCGCGCCGTCGAGCTCGTCGTCCAAATCCACGAAATCGTCGTCCTCGTCGTCGAGGTCGTCGTCGAGGTCGTCGTCATCCTCCTCGTCGTCCTCGTCGTCGTCATCATCGTCCTCGTCGTCGTCGTCGAGATCGTCGTCGTCGTCGAAGTCGAGGTCGTCGTCATCCTCGTCGTCGTCCACGTCCTCGTCGTCGAGCTCCTCGTCCTCGAGATCGTCGTCGTCGGCGTCGCGTGGCGACAGCGACAGCGAGTCGGCCGCGCCCGCGAGCGCGCCTAGCGACTCCGACATCCCGAACAGGTCCGGCATTGCTGTGGTCTCCGAATGGGGAGGGAATAGGACCGCGCCACGAGTCGCTACAGCGCCGCGCGCTCCCGTTTGGCTTCACGCGAAATCTTCTTCCGATCACTCTGCGCGAGGAGCCGCTTCCGCAACCGGATCGACCGCGGCGTCACCTCGATCAGCTCGTCGTCCTCGATATACTCCAGCGCTCCTTCCAGCGTCAACTCCCGGGGCGGCTCGAGCCGAATGTTCTCGTCCGTGCCGGTCGTCCGCATGTTCGTGAGCTTCTTCTCCTTCGTGGGGTTCACGTCCATGTCCCCCGGACGCGAATTCTCGCCGACGATCATGCCCTCGTACACGGGCTCGCCCGGCGACACGAACAGCGTGCTCCGCTCCTGCAAGGCCGCCAGAGCGAACGCGATGATCGTGCCATTCTCCATCGACACGAGCGTCCCGCGCGAGCGCGTCGCCAGCATCCCCGCCCACGCCCCGTACTCCAGAAATCGATGGTGCATGATCCCGGTCCCGCGCGTGTCGGTGAGGAACTCCGACCGATAGCCGAACAGCCCGCGCGCCGGAATCCGATAGAGCACGCGCACGAGCCCCTGCCCCGGGTTCTTCATCTCGATCATCTCGCCGCGGCGCGGACCGAGCTTCTCGATCACCGCGCCGAGATAGTCCTCCGGCACGTCGATCGCGAGCTCCTCGTACGGCTCGAGCTTCTCGCCGCTCACGCCAGACTTGAGAATCACGCGCGGGCGCGACACCTGGAACTCGTAGCCCTCGCGTCGCATCGTCTCCATCAGGATGGACAGATGCAGCTCCCCGCGTCCGCTCACCGTCCAGGTGTCGGTCGAGTCAGTATCCTCCACGCGCAACGCGACGTTCCGCTCCAGCTCCTTGTACAGACGGTCGCGAAGCTGCCGGGACGTGACGTACTTCCCGTCCTTGCCGGCGAACGGCGAGTTGTTCACCAGGAAGTCGACGCTGATGGTCGGCTCCTCGACGGCGATCCCCTCGAGGCGCTCCGGGTGCTCCACGTCGGTGACGGTGAGCCCGATCTCCACCCCCTCCAACCCCGCGAGCGACACGATCTCCCCCGCCGGTGCGCTCTGCACCTCGGTGCGCTCGAGCCCATCGTACACGTACAGCTTCGTGACGCGCGCCTGCTCGTGCTTCTGGTTGAGGTCCATCGGCAGCAGCAGCACCTGATCGCCGACGCTCACGGTGCCGCGCTCGATCCGCCCGATGCCGAGCCGGCCGAGGTACGGCGAGAAGTCGATCGTCGAGATGAGCATCTGAAAGGGCGACGCCGCGTCGCTCGGCGCCGGCGGTACGGCCTGGACGATCGTGTCGAACAGCGGCGCCAGGTCCACCGGCGTCACGCCGAGATCCATCGTCGCCACGCCCTCGCGCGCCGAGGCGTACACCACCGGCGCGTCGAGCTGGGCCTCGTCCGCTTCGAGCTCGATGAACAGATCGAGCACCTCGTCGTGGACGCGCATCGGATCGGCGCCCGGCCGGTCGATCTTGTTGATCACGACGATCGGCGTCCGCCCCAGCTCGAGCGCCTTGCGCAGCACGAAGCGCGTCTGCGGCATCGGGCCGTCGAATGCGTCGACGACGAGTAGCACGCCGTCGACCATGCGCAGGATGCGCTCGACCTCACCCCCGAAGTCGGCGTGGCCCGGCGTGTCGACGATGTTGATCTTCGTGTCTTTCCATCGCACGGCGGTGTTCTTCGCCAGAATGGTGATCCCGCGTTCCCGCTCGAGCGGATTGGAATCCATGACGCGCTCGGCGACGACCTGGTTGTCCCGGAAGGCGCCGGCCTGCCGGAGCATCTTGTCGACGAGCGTGGTCTTGCCATGATCGACGTGAGCGATGATGGCGACGTTGCGAATCTGCATAGCCTGGAAATATAACCCGCCGAGGCCGGCGACGAACAAGCTCGGGCATTCCCCGTACGGCTGGGTCGGGAAGGTTCCCTCTTGACCGATTGGCCCGTTGAATGCAGCATGCAAGCGAAGGCCAACTCAGAGCAGGAGGTGTCCGATGAACCAGCAGCACGACCCCGCCCTCGTGCAGTACCCACATGGTCGCGGCTACGGCCACGATTACATGCGCGGCGGGGAGGTACTCGGAGGCTATGGGTATGCGGAGCGCGAGGAGTATGCGCGCTCGCGGGGCGAGCTCGGTGCCGCCTCGTCGGACGGGATGCGCGACGCTGACGGACAGGAGGAGTCCAGCACGTAGGCGGCATCGACAGGCCGCCGGCAAGCGAATCCGAAGCTCATCAATGGAAAACGGGACGCCAGATGGCGTCCCGTTGGTATTTGTGGGGTGCGGAGTGCGCGGGTGCGCGGGTGCGCGGGTGCGCAACTGCGCTGACCAGCGCGTCAGCGGCGCCCTCCTGCGGCGGCCGCAGCCTTGGGCGCCTCCTTCGCGGCCGCCTCGAGCTCGGCGAAGCTGGTATCCAGCCCGCGGGCCTTGAGGGCCCCGAGGAACATCGTCTTGTCCACGGCCTTGGCGTACCCTTCGGTCGGCTCGATCAACCCCCCGTCCACGAGCTCGAGCAGCGCGTCGTTGAGGGTGACCATCCCGAGCCGCTTGGACGTCTGCATCACCGTGGGGATCTGGAAGGTCTTCCCCTCGCGGATGAGGTTCGTCACCGCCGTGATCGAGAGCAGCACCTCGCGCGCGGCGACCCGCCCACCGCCGATTTTCTTGCACAGGGTCTGGGAGATGACGCCCTTGAGCGACTCGGCGAGCATGACCCGGATCTGGGACTGCCGGTCGGCGGGAAACTGATCGATGATGCGATCGATCGTGCCGGCGGCCGTGGTGGTGTGCAGCGTGCCGAACACGAGGTGCCCGGTCTCGGCCGTCTCGATGGCGATGGACACCGTCTCGAGGTCGCGCAGCTCGCCGACCAGGATGATGTCCGGATCCTCGCGCAGCGCGGCGCGCAGCGCGCTCTTGAACGAGCCCGTGTGCACTCCGACCTGCCGCTGCGTGATGATGCACTTCTTGTTCGGGTGCACGAACTCGATCGGGTCCTCGATCGTGATGACGTGATCGCTGCGCGAGCGATTCACCAGGTCGATCAGGGAGCAGAGCGTGGTCGACTTGCCCGAGCCGGTGGGGCCGGTCACCAGCACCAACCCTTTGTTCAGCTGGCAGAGCTTCTGCACCTCGGGGGAGATCCCCATCTGCTCGACCGTGACGACGGTGGCGGGGATCTGCCGGAACACCGCGGCAGGGCCGCGACGATCCTTGAGCGCGTTCGCGCGGAAGCGCGCGATGCCATCCAGCTCGTAGGCGTAGTCCGTGTCGTTCGTGTCGGCGTACTCGCGGCGGTTGCGCTCGGGCATGATCGAGCGCAGCATCGCGTCGAGCCAGAGGGGCTCGAGGGCGGGCTCGTCGAGGCGGTGCATCTCGCCGTGCAGCCGGAGGATCGGCGGCTCGCCGCAGCGCAGGTGGAGATCCGACGCGCCTTTCTCGACCATCGCGCGCAACAGGACGTCGAGCATGGCGCGCGCGCGGTCGGAGCCGTCGAAGTGCGCGATCGAGTCGGCATCCGCCGCGATGCTGCCGTGCGACGCGGTGACGAGCCGGATGGCCGGACTGGTGGCGGAGGGAGTCGGCTGGGCGGGCGCGGTCGAGGCCGCGGTCGCGCCGCGGGCCTCGCCGAGGTCGCGGGCGTGATCGACGAGGCGGTCGCGCTCGCGCCCGGCGTCGATCGTGATCCGAACCTGCCAGCGCGACGCCTGGCGGTGCGCCTCGATGGCAAACGCGCCCTCGTCGGAGGTGTAGCCGAAGCTCGCCGGCTGACCCGCCGCCAGTGCCTCGCCGGCCGTCGCGGGCGCCACCTCGCGAAGCAGCTGGAGCACCTGCGCGCCCGTCAGGGGCGCCTTGGTGACGGGCCGCGCGGCCCCCGCGATCTCCAGCTCGGCGAGCGCGCCCTCATCCAGGCGCAGGGCGCTCGCGCGATGGCTGACCATCGCGGAGAGGAACCGGTCGAGCTGGGCCATGGCGCTAGGAGAGGGGGCGCGCGTGAGCGATGAGCGCGCGGTTCACGATCTGCAGCTGCTCCGCGCCGAAGAGCGCGATGAACGGCTGCTTGGTGTCATTGAGAATGTCGACCAGTCGGGGCCGACCCATGCGCACTTCGGGAAAAATCGACCCGTTGAGGGTCGAGCCGTCGATCAGCGCGAGCTCGACGTGCATGCCGACCACACCGCGCTCGACGCTGTCGTCCACGGCGGGCAGCTCGGCGCCGACCACCGCGATCTGGGCCTTCTGCACGAGGAGCACGTCGCCGTTCGGCAGACCGAGCGGCAGGAACGGATCGCCGTCGTCGTTGAGCAGGTCGAGCGGCTCCTCGGGCCCCGAGCGGAAGCGCGCGAATGGCTGGACGAACACGTCGCCTTCGAGGCGCTTGGCATTGGCCAGCGTGACCTCGACACGCCGGCGTGTCTTCTCGATACGATAGTCGTCGGTCATGGTTTTCCAGAGTCGGGCATCGCGGTCCACGAGCAAGGACGCACGGGCCAGTGGCGTCGAAACATCTGGGAGGGTTACGTTCCGGCGTGCTCGGACGCATCATGGCCATCGTCGGGCTTCTGGCCCTGAATGGCTTCTTCGTGGCGGCGGAGTTCTCCGTCGTCCGCTCCCGTCGCTCGCGCCTCGAGGCGATGGCGCGAGCCGGCGATGCGAAGGCGCGCATCGTGCTCCGGGCGACGGTGAACCTCGCCCGCCTGCTCTCCGCCGGTCAGTTCGGGATCACCCTGGCGAGCATCGGCATCGGCGCGCTGGCCGAGGAGTCGCTGTCCCACGCGTTCGCCGGCGCGCTCGGGACGCTACCGCTCCCCATCCGCATCAGCACGGCGGGCCTCGGGACGGCCTGCGCGCTCGCCGTCGTGACGTACGGCCACGTCGTCTTCGGGGAGCTGGCGCCGCGCAGCGCGGCGCTCAACCATCCGGAAGAGGTGGCCCGCTGGCTGGTGCCGCCACTGATGGTCTTCGCCTGGCTCACGACGCCGTTCACCTACGTGCTGAACGCGTCGGCGGAGTTCGTGCTTCGCCTGTTCGGCCAGAAGGCGGTGAACGCGGAGGAGAACGTCCACTCGGCGGACGAGCTGCGGATCCTGGTGGAGCAGAGCCAGGAGGTGGGCGCGCTCGAGCGGCAGGACGCGGCGCTGATCGAGGGGGTGTTCGAGTTCTCGGAGAAGAACGCGCGCGAGGTGATGACGCCGCGCACGGCGATCGATGCGCTGCCCGTCGACGCGACGCTCGACGAGGCGGTGGCGCTCATCGTGGAGACGCAGCGGTCGCGCTATCCGGTGTACGAGGACTCGATCGACAACATCATCGGGCTGCTGCTGGCGAAGGATCTGATCCCGCTGCTGCACTCGCGCACGGATCCGTTCAACCTGCGCGAGCTGATGCGACCGGTGCACGTGGTGCCCGGCTCGCGCGAGGTGGAGGAGGTGCTGGCAGACTTCAAGCGGCTCAAGGAGCACATGGCGGTGGTGCTCGACGAGTACGGCGGCACGGCGGGCATCGTGACGATGGAGGACCTGCTCGAGGAGATCGTCGGCGAGATCCTCGACGAATACGATGAGCCCGAGGAGCTGCCGGCGCCCGACCCGGGGGCGGACGTGCTCCTGCCCGGCGCGGCGAACATCGGCGAGCTGAACGAGCGCTTCGGGCTCGAGATCCCCGACGACGAGTATGCCACGATCGGCGGATTCATCTTCGGCGCGCTGGGTCGACTTCCGGTCGCGGGCGACCGCGTGACGGCGAGCCACGCGGTGTTCACGGTCCGCGCGATGGACGGCCGGCGGATCGATTCACTCTCGGTCGATCTGCACTCGGTCGGTGATCGCCGGTCGAAGCCGCGCGAGGTGGAGAGGAGCTAACGGCGGGTCCGGCGCCGTTCCACGATCTCCGCGCAGAGCACGATCGACTCGATCATGCTGGACGGATCGGCGATGCCCTGGCCGGCGATGTCGAGCGCGGTGCCGTGATCGGGCGAGGTGCGCGGGAACGGCAGGCCCAGGGTCACGTTCACGGCCGAGCCGAACGCCGCCACCTTGATGGCGGTCATGCCGACGTCGTGATAGGGCGCGATGACGGCGTCGAAGGCCCCACGCATCGCGCGCACGAACACGGTGTCGGCGGGGAGCGGGCCGGTGAGGCCGGCGTCGCGCGCGGCGGGGGCGAGCAGGTCGTCGTCCTCGCGGCCGAAGCGCCCACCGTCGCCGGCGTGCGGGTTGAGAGCGCAGAGCGCGATGCGCGGATTCTCGATCCCGAACCACTCGCGCAGGCCCGCGCGCGTGACGGCCGCCGCCTCGACGATCACGTCGCGCGTGAGGAGGCGCGGCACGTCGCGGAGCGCCACGTGCGTCGTCGCGAGGACGACGCGCAGTGGATTGACCATGCCGGCGCCGGGGCGCGTCGCCGCGAGCATCATGGCGACCGAACGGCCGGTGCGCGCCGCGAGCAGCTCGGTGTGGCCGGGGAAATCGTAGCCGCCGGCGAGCAGCGCGTGCTTATCCAGCGGGGCGGTGACGATGCCGTCCACCATGCCGCGCTGGGCGAGGTCGATCGCGCGATCGACGGCGAGGCCGGCGAGGCGCCCGGCGTTCGCGTCGGTGCGCTCGGCCCACTCGCCGACCGGCTCGTCGACGGCGAGCCCGGGGAGCGGCGGTCCGACGAGCCGGAGCTCGGCCGCCGCGCGGACGCGCGGGTCGGCGGCCGCGGCGGCGACGATCTCCGGTCCGATGCCGCGAACGTCGCCGAGCGTGACGGCGAGCCGCGGCCGATCGCTCACGGTCGGGCCGTCCTCAGCGCGCCGGCACGGCGGGGAGCGGCGACACGTCGATGACCTCGGGCCGGACCGACACGTAGCTCTGCTTGCGCAACGTGTCCAGGTAGCGCCGCATGCCGCCGGCCTCCGCGAGACTGGAGCGAATCTGCTCCTTCACCTCGGCCAGGGTCATGTCGCCGCCCGCCTCGACCGAGTTGATCTGCGCCACGACGACCTTGATCGGGATGTTCGCGTTGCCCGGCACGTCGAAGACGACGATGTCCTGCGGCTTTCTGTCGGCGAACGCCTGCTGGTACTGTTGCGGCAGGCGCGCGCGCGGGAAGGGCGTGAGCAGCGTGGTCTCCTCGCCGCTGCGGAAGTCGTGATGCTTCTTCGCGAGCGTGTCGAACGACACGCCGGCGCGCCACAACTTCGCGACGCTGTCGCCCTCCACCCTGGCGCGGGCCACGTCGGCGGAGTCGATCGTCGGCGTGATGAGGATGTGCCTCGACTTCACCTCGCCCGCGTTGACGCGATCGACGCGGATGATGTGGTAGCCGAACGCCGTCTCGACGACTGGACTGAGCTGGCCGGGCGCGAGCGCGTAGTAGCCGAAGAGATAGCGATCGAACTCGGGGACCATCTTCCCGCGGCGCGTCCAACCGAGATCGCCGCCGTTCACGCGGCTGCCGGAATCGGCCGACTCGCGCTTCGCGAGCGCTTCGAATTCGGCGCCGCGCTTGATCTCGGCGAGCAGCGACTCGGCGCGGGCGCGCGCGCGGTCCTTCGAGGGGGCGGACGGACGCGGCGCGATGATGATCTGACGCCAGGTGACGCTGGCCTCGCGCTTCGGCAAGTCGCTCCTGCTCTTCTCGAACGACTCCTGCACGTCGGCGTCGGTGATGTTGGCCGGCACGAGCTTGCCGTCCTCGCGCAGCTTGCGCGTGGTGCGCGTGAGCAGCTCGTTGCGGCGGATGCCGTCGGCGATGAAGCGCCGGTACTCGTCCGGCGTGCCATACCCCGCCTTGGTCAGCTCCGTCTTGAACTCCGCCTCGGTGCCGAAGCGGCTGCGCACGGCCTTGAACTGCTTGTCGACGGTGCTGTTCACGTCGGCGTCGGGCACCTCGATCTTGAGCTCCTTCGCCTTCTCGAGCAGCAGCTCCTCGTCGACGAGCTCATTGAGCGTGGCGATCGCCGCGACGCGCACGGCGGTGCTGTCGGTCGGCACCGGCATCCCGCTCTGTGTCTTGGCGACCAGGCGCTCGCGCAGGTTGGACTGCGTGATGACGACGTTGCCGACGACGGCGACGACGCGGTCGAGCGGGATCGTGCCGGACACGGTCGCGCGGGCGACCGCAGGGGGCTGCGCACCAGGGGGAGGCGGCGTCGGCTGCTGCGCGACGAGCGCGGCGGGCGCGAGGGCGAGCAGCGCGGAGACGGAGAGTCGAAGTCGCATATCCTCGAAGTACCCGCGGCCCGGCCGTGAAGGTCCGGGCCGCTCGTGAGCGGACGGTATCGCCGTGCCGCTCGGGTTACGGCCTGGCGGGCGCCGGCTGCGCCGGAGCCTGTTGCGCCGGTGTCTGCTGGCCCGACGGCTGCTGGGCCGGCGCCTGCTGGGCCGGCGCCTGCTGACCGGGCGCGCCGCCAGGCGCCTGGCCGGGCGCACCCGCGCCGGGACCCGCGGCCCCCGGCAGGGGCACGGCCGACTTGGGCTGGTTCGCGGCCCGCGTCGAATCGGCGACCTGACGGACCTTCTGCGCCCGCTCGACGGCGCGATCGATGCCGGCGGGGTTCACCTTGGAGTCGTACTTGTTCATCAGCACGATCTGGAGGGGCGCCGGCACCGGGATGGGCTGCGCCTCGCCGGCCATGATCTTGTCCAGATAGGCCTCGATGCGCGCGGCGGCGAGGCGCTCGCGCTCGGCCGGCGTCTTCGCCGAGTCGGCGAGCGACTTGGGGTCGACGCGAAGCGCCTGCCAGGTCATGGCGACGGCCTGCACGAAGTCGCGGTGCAAGCCCGCGTACTCCTCGGGCGTGGGGCCCATCTTCGCGCTGTCCGCGCGCTTCACGAGCAGCTCGCGCTCCACCATCTGCTTGACGTACATGCGGACGATGGAATCGGGGACCTGCTGGATCTGCTGCGTGATCTGCGGGGCCCGCGGATCGGACATCAGGACCTGGGCGAGCTTGCCGGAGGTGAAGTCACCGCCGCTCCACGTCGCGATGACGTCCTTGTCGTTGCGGTGGGCGATCGGATCCTTCGCGACGGTCTTGGTGACCGTGACGGCGTTGTCCTTGACCTGCACCTTCGCGGCGGCCTGCGCCTGCGCGATGTAGACGCTCTCGGCCTTCTGCCGCGTGCGGTCACCGGCCTGCTGCGCGTACTGGCCCTTGATCTGGTCCCAGGTGTTGCGCTGGATGATGTGGTAGCCGAACTGCGACTCCACCACGTTCGAGATCTCACCGGGCTTGAGCGCGGCGACGGCGTCGCCGAACGGCTTGACCATAATGCCGCGTGGGAACACGCCGAGGTCGCCGCCCTGCCGCTTGGAGTCGTCGTCGCTGTGGCGGCGGGCGAGGTCGGCGAAGTTCGCCGTCGTGAGCTGCGCGCGCACCGACTCGGCGCGCCGGCGGACGGAGTCCTTCGCCGCCGGCGTCGAGCCGTCGGGGACGCGGAAGAGGATGTGGCGCGCGGCGAACAGATCGTTCGCGCCCTGGTCGTAGCTCGCCTGCGAGCCGGTGTCGCTCGGCATCGAGGACGCTACCGACTGCATGAACTTGTCGAGCTTCGCCTTCTCGATCATTCCCGCCGCCGCGGCGTCGATGGCCTTGGCGTCGGAGAGCGAGTCGCCC
>DASTSX010000273.1:0-3909 GCA_035760455.1 Gemmatimonadaceae bacterium
CTCGCGCTCGCCGCGCAGCTGCGCTCGTTCGACGTGCCGTTCCGTATCGTCGATCGGTCGCTCGACCGCGCGCGCGAGTCGCGGGCGGCGGCGGTGCAGGCGCGCACGCTCGAGCTGCTGCAGCCGTACGGGCTCGCCGACGCGCTCGTCGCGCGCGGCAACGCGAGCGCCAACCTCGAGCTGCACTTCGCCCCCGGACGCACCGCGCGCACGCGGCTCGCCGACTTCGGCGTGACGGACACGCGGTTCCCGTTCATCCTCTTCGTCTCGCAATCGGAGACGGAGGCGGTGCTCGGCGAGCATCTCGCCGAGCGCGGCGTGACGATCGAGCGCGGGGTGGAGCTCGTCGAGCTCGTGCGGGACGCCGACGGCATCGACGTGGTGCTGCGCGACCTCACGGGAGCCGACGAATGCGTGCGCGTGCGATACGTCGTGGGGTGCGACGGCGCGCACAGTGCGGTCCGCAAGCTCGCCGGCCTCACCTTCCAGGGCGACGCCTACCTTCAGAACTTCATGCTCGGCGACGTCGAGCTCGACGCGGCGGCGGGCGCCGAGCGGCTCGCGCCGGACACGGTGCACTCGTTCCCCGGGCGGTGGGGAGTGGCGATGATCTTCCCGCTCGGCCGGCCGTCCACGTGGCGCGTGATCGCCATGTCGACGCGCGAGCCGTCGAGCCGGATGGAGCGTGCGGCGGACGCGGAGAAGCCGATCGCGCACGAGTTGTCGCTCGCCGAGCTGCAGTCCGCCGTGGACGACGCGACCGGCGGCACGCTCGTGGTGCGCGATCCCGTGTGGATGACGCACTTCCGCCTGCACCACCGGCAGGCGTCGCGCTACCGCGCGGGGCGCGTGTTCCTCGCCGGCGACGCGGCGCACATCCACAGCCCCGTCGGCGGTCAGGGGATGAACACGGGAATGCAGGACGCGTGGAACCTCGGCTGGAAGCTAGCGCTCGTCGTCGCCGGGGTGGCGAACGCGCGGCTGCTCGACACGTACGAGGAGGAGCGGTGGCCGGTCGGGCAGGCGCTGCTGCGCTACACCGACCGCGCGTTCGACATGTTCACGCGCGCGATGTCGAGCAACGCGCTCGTGGCGTGGGTACGACGCGCGGTGGTGTCGCGCGTCGTCCCGTACGTGATCACGCGCGAGCCGCTGCGCCGGCGCGCATTCGACTTCGTCTCCGAGCTCGGCATCCACTATCGAGCGAGCGACGCCGTGACCGAGGGGACGCCGGCACTCGAGCGCGGACCACGCGCGGGGGAGCGGCTCCCCGACGCGGCCGTGACGCTCGACGGCCGCGCGACGACGCTGCAGCGCGAGCTGCTCGCGCCCCGTGTGCAATTGCTGCTGTGCGGCGACGCGGACACCTGGCGCGCGCACGACGACGTGCTCGCCCGCGTCGCGAGCCGGTACGGGAGCGCGATCGCCGTGCGACGGCTCGACCGGTCGCCGGCGCCCGGCGTGCTGGTCGACGCGGCCGGCGACGCACACACACGGCTCGGCGCGGAGCACGGCGCAGTGTATCTGATACGACCGGATGGCCACGTCGCGTACCGGTGCGCTGGCACGTCGCTGGACGGTGTGGAGCGCTGGCTGGAGAAGTGGCTCGGCGAGAAGTCGACGGACGCGTGATAACCGATCGTGGACACCCGCATCTCGCTCCCGCACGCGAGTACGCATCGAGAACGGAGGGTGCAAATCGGGTGGAGCGGATGCTGGAGCAACTGCATTTGGGAGTGCGTCAAGAGGGCTCGACGCGGCAGACCTGCCAAGCCTGCAGTTGCCGTTGCCCACGCATCCGCTCAATCCGCCTCATGCAGTTGGGCCCTCCGTTCTGGATGCTTCCCCGACGCACTCACGCATGGCATCGACGCCACGTGCGCCACGGGTTCCACGCGGAGGCGCGGGGAGGTACGGCCGTCTACTGAAGCACTGAGAAACCGACGAACGCGCGCGCGATGCGCACGGCGCGCGCTACTTCACCTCGAACTCCACCGTCATCCCGTGCTCCGAGTGCGGCTTGCCGTCGTTCTTGTCGCCGACGAAGCAGATGATCGCGTAGGTGCCGGGAGTGAAGTCGGCGGTGAAGATGGCGGTGCGACCGGGGGCCATGCCGGCCATGCCGTCGATCGTCGTCGCCGGGGGCGGGCCCTGCATGTCGGCCATCACCCATGCGTTGAAGTCCGTGATGCGCTTGCCGGGCGCCATCTTCAGCATGACGGCCTCGTGGTCCTGCGCGCCCTCGTTCATGACGTGGATCGTGTGCTTCCCCGCCGTGACGGGCTTCGAGAACACGTAGCCGTACTCCTTCATCACGAGGTGAAGGTCGGGCTTCGGATCGGGCTCGGTGACGGCACCGGCCTGGGTGACGCCGCCGGCCGTGACGGTGAGCGGCGCGATCATCCCCTTCGCCGCGTGCGGCGCCTTCTCGCCGGGCGACGGGATGAAGCACACGACGACGTAGTTGCCGGGCTCCATGTCGATCGTGGCGGCGATCGTCTGCCCGGGCACGGCGGCGTTCGGCCCACCGTAGCCCACGGTCCACTCGGCCGGCTTGCCCGCCTTCATGGCCTCGCCGAAATCGGCGATGGTCTTGCCCTGCTCGAGCTTGATGATGCTGAGGTGATGGAACTCCTTCCCGTCGTTGACCAGACGGAAGGTGGTGGGTCCGGCCGGGATCGACTTGGGGATGTCGAACGCGAACTCCTTCGCGTGCACGGTGATCACTGGGACCTTGAGCGCGATGTCGGCGCTCGCGTCGCGCAGGCTCGACGTCGACACGAAGGTCGCGGCGCCGAGGAAGAGCACGACGGGGACGATCTTGACCATTGGGAACCTCAGTGGGCTGGGACGGGGCGAATAACTTGCACGTTCCCTGGGGCCGGCGCGAGGGTGGGTCGGGACCGTCGCGCGGCGTTCGGTCGCCTCATCCGTTTTGGGCGCGGCCAAGGGCGCAAAGATGCACGGCTCAGGCGCGCGAGCCCAAAAGACGAGCCGCGAGGAACTCAGACCGACGCTTGATGCGCCGGACGGTCGAGTGTCGGCCGGCATGCCAGCCGTTCCGCGATCAGGGCCAGCGCGTCCGCGCGTTCCGCCCCGTCGAGCACCAGCCGCGGCGCGCGCACGGTCTCCGTCCCGCGCCCCACCTGCGCCTGCACGAGCTTGATCAGCTGCACGAACTTCGGCACCGTGTCCATCCGCAGCAGCGGCAGGAACCAGTGGTACAGCGCCGTCGCCTCGGCCCACCGGCCGGCGCGCGCGAGCTCGACGAGCCGCACCGACTCCGCCGGGAGCGCGTTCACCAGGCCGGCCACCCAGCCCGTCGCGCCCACCCCGATCGCCTCGAGGATCATGTCGTCGAGGCCGGCGAAGACGGCGAGCCGGTCGCCCAGGCGCGCGCGCACGGCGGTGACGCGGCGGACGTCGCCGCTCGATTCCTTGAGCGCGTGCAGGTTGTCGTGGCGCTGCGCCAGCTCGGCGAGCTGCTCGGGGAGGACGTCGGTGCGGTAGGCGATCGGGTTGTTGTACAGCATGCACGACAGCGGCGTGGCGGCGATGATCGCACCGTAGTGCTCGCGCGTTTCGCGCCAGTCGCTGTGGTACACGTACGCCGGCAGCGCCATGATGCCGCCGCAGCCGGCGCGCTCGGCGGCGCGCGCGAGGGCGACGCACTCCGCCGTGGCGAGACCGGCGATGCCCGCGACGACGGGAACGCGGCCGTCGATGGCGCGGACGCAGGTCTCGTTGACGGCCACTTTCTCGTCGAACGAGAGCGTGGCGGCCTCGCCGAGCGAGCCGCCGGTGACGATGCCGGCGCACCCCGCGTCGGCGAGCCAACGGACGTGCGCGGCCAGCGCGTCGTGATCGACCGACAGGTCGTCGCGGAGGGGAGTGGTGATGGCCGGGAAG
>DASTSX010000274.1:0-5337 GCA_035760455.1 Gemmatimonadaceae bacterium
ACACCGTGGCATCGTGCGCGACGAGGCGCGCCGCGCGCATGCCCTCCCGCGCATCGACGACCGCCTTGCCCTTGCGGTCGAGCGCGTGTGCCGGCGCGATGGCCATGCCCAACCGCTCCGCCGTCTCGGCAAGCAGGCGCACGCGCGCCGGCCATCCCCACACGCGCAGCGATGGCTCGAGCTGCACCCGGACGTGATCGTCGCCGAGCAGGTCGAGCCCCGCCGCGTGACACGAGTAGGCGAGGGTGCTCTTGCCCGTTCCGCTCGGCGCCGCGAGCAGGAGCGCGTGCCCCCGACACGCGACCGCCGCCGCGTGCAGCGGATGCCGGTCGTAGCACGAGAGCAGCGCGAGCACGACCGCCTCGAGCACGTCCGTGCGGAAGCGCGCGCGATCGGCGACGAGCGCGCCGCTCGCGCGCACGGTGGCGAGCCGGCGCGCGGGATCGCTCGCCGCGACGCTGCCGGGCGATCGCGCGACGAAGCGCAGGTCGTCGGTCATCGCGTGATGGATCGACGGCGCGTCGGCATCCGCCGCGTCGGCGCGACGATCGCCTCCGACGACGATGCGGACCTGCACCGGCTCTCCACGCTCCGCCGCCTCGCGCCCATCGAGCAGGCGCCAGACGCCGAATGCCTCGTCGACGAGGTCGAGGATCGCGCGATCGTTCGTCGCGAAGCGCGTCGCGATGCCGAGCACCGGAAGCGTGACGTCGTGCGGCAGGGCGAGGTCAGCCACGGCGCGTGACGCCTCGCTTCCCCCGATGCCGGATCCCGCCACCATCCTCGCCGCGCTGGACGAAGACCCCGACGCACCGCTCGACGAGCTGCGCCGGCGCGAGGACGCATGGCATTCGACGCATCGCGCCGAGGCGCTGTGGCCCGGACTCGATGCCGCGCGCATCCAGGCGGCCGCGGACGCGATCGGCGCCGCCGTGGCCGGCGTGCTGCGTGGTGAGCGCACGCGGCTCGGCATCCCCTCCGACGACATCGACGACGAGCGCGCCGTTCGCGCGTTGAGCGTCGCCGGGCTGCTCACCGGCGTCGGCCCGCTGCTCGGCGCGTGGCTGGAGCGCGGCGAGCTCGCCGCGGACGCACCGGTCGCGCGCGCGTTCGCGCGACACCTGGCGCATGGGCGGGCTCGCGAGGCGCGCATCCGCGCCGCCGTGATGCCGGTGCTGGAGGCGATGGCGCGCGCCGGCCTCGAGCCCGGCGTGATCAAGGGATTCCACACCGCCCACGGCTGCTTCCCGGAGCCCGGCGCGCGTCCCTTCGCCGACGTCGACGTCGTCGTGGCGAGCGAGGTGATCCCGCGCTGCGAGGAGCTGCTGCGCGAGGCGGGCTTTCTCGCCGATGCGCGGCTCGGCCGCACGAGCTACAAGCGCGAGTGGCATCCGCCCGACGGACGCGGACGCGTCTGGTCGTTCGAGCTGTGGCACGCGCGCAGTGGCTGGAAGCTCGATCTGCACGATGGGCTCAACTTCGCGGAGGTGCTCCAGAACGTTCGCACACCGCAGATCGCGCGGCTGACCGAGCGCGTCTCCATCAATGACGTGACGCTCCGTGCTCCGCACCCCAACGAGTCGATCGCGCTCATCGCCGCCCACGGCTCCACCGAGCTCTACTCGCAGCGGCTGCTCCGGCTGACGGAGCTGGTGCTCGTGACACGTCGCGCCGCCGCCCGCGGCGCGCTCGACTGGACGGCGGTGGAGGCGTCGCTCGCCGAGCGCGAGTCGCTGCGCTTCGCCTATCCGATGCTGGTGCTCGCCGACCGGCTCGCACCTGGCACCGTCGACGCGGCGCTGCTCGCGCGTCTGCGTCGTGCCAGCACGTGGAGAGCGCTCGCCGTCACCGACGCGCTGACGCCGACCGCGCCGGTCCTCGACACACAGTTCTCGCTGCGGCGGCGACTCATGTGGGCCGCGGGCGTGCGCGCGACGGCCCGCCGCCTCTGGCGCATGGTCGCGCCGCTCGAGGGGGCGGATGCGCGCGGCCGCCTGCGCACGTACCGTCACCGGGTGATCCGCCTGCTGTCGCTGGCGCTCCCCTCGCGCTTTCGCCGCGCCGATCGCGGCGACGGCTGATCGGAGATCCAGCGCGACACGCCCGCCGCCGTCTCCAGCCGGCCCGCGTTCGCGAACGACCCGAGCGCGGGGAGCAGCGCCGGATCGACGACGCGGAGCACCCCATCGGCGACGACCACCGCGACGTCCGCCTCCGTCGCGTCGAGCAGCGGCCGCCGCAGCACGACGACGTCGGCGCGCGCACCGACCTCCAGCGATGGCGGCTCCACGCCGAGCCGACGCGCCGCGGTCGCGCCGACGGCCTCCGCCAGCCGGTCGCGCGAGACGAGTCCCAGCCCGCGCGCAACGTGCAGCTCACGCAGCAGCGACCCGTCCGCGGTGAGCAGCGAGTCGCTCCCGAGCAGCACGTCGATGCCCGGCGCGAGCAGCTCGGCGGGCGCGGTGCGCCCGAAGAGGAATCGGTTCGAGCTCGGACACCAGACGATCGCGGCACCGGCGCCGCGCAGCCGCTGGATCCCGCGCGCGTCCACGCCGACGGCGTGGACGGCGAGCAGCTCGCCCGTCAGCAGCCCGAGCGCATCGAGCGCACGCACCTCCTCGGCGGCGGCGACGTTCACCCCTTCGGCGACGTGGATCGCGAACGGCACGCCGGCGGGTACCGCAGGCAGATTCGGCTCGAAGCCCAGCGAGTGCGCCGATCGGACTCGGACGACGCGGAGGGGGAAGTCGGCCTCGAACGCGGGCTCCCACGCGTCGTGATGCACCACCGTGGTCACGCCGGCGCGCAGGTTCTTCCACGCGCCGCGCAGCAGGGCGTCGCGCCGAGACAGCGCGCGGCCCCGCGCGATCGCCTCGGCACAGCGGTGGTGGATGTCGCGGCCCCACTCGTACGCGTCCTCATAGCGCGGATGCCCGAGCCGCCCGTAGTGGTTCCGGTGCAGGTGATCGTGCGCGTTGATCAGCCCGGGATGCAGCGCGCCGTTCGGAACGCGCAGGGTGAGGTCGAACTGCCCGGACGCGGCGACGATCCTCCCGTTCTCGACGCCAAGCGCGGCGTCGCGCGCCTCGAGTCGCAGCCGCATGGGGACGTCAGGGATGCCGGACGAACAGCATCGCCAGCACGATCGGCAGACCGAGCTGGCGCTCGTACGCGTCGAGGCGATCGGCGCGCTCGTAGAACCCGCGCACCGGCTCGCCCACCACCGCATCGCGGCAGTCGCGCAGCGCGAAACCCGCCCGCTCCGCGGCCGCCCGATGCGCCTGCTGGGGATGCGCGTGATGCTCGAGCTCGTGGAGCACGCCCTGCGCGTCGCGGAAGGTGCGTCGGTGCCCGGCAGCGGCGGCGGCCGGGTGGAAGTCCGTCACCACGACGTGCGCGTGCGGGGCGCAGACGCGTGCGAGCTCGGCGTACGCGGCCTCCAGTGTCGACACGTGCCCCAGCACGAGCCGGCACCACACCACGTCGAACGCCCCATCGACGACCGGCAGCGCGCGCACGTCCGCCGCGGCGAGCAGTGGCTCGTCGTGCGCCCGTGCGAGCATCGCGGGGGTGAGATCCACGCCCGCGACGACCGTCGCGCCGGCCTCGCGCGCGGGGCGCAGTCGCCGAGCGATGCCACAGCCCACGTCGAGCACGCGCCGGCCGGCCAGGGGTACGCCGAACGACTCGACGACCGACGCCTCGAGCGCGCTCACCGCCGTCTCGGCGGCGTAGGTCGGCGCCCACAGCGCGTAGCCCCGAGCGGGCGCGAGCCCGCTCATCGCGCGGCCGCCGGCGAGGGCGGGCGGAGGTGTCCGTACGCCTGCGAGTCGTCGGGCTCGCGTTGCGCGAGCTGCCGCACGGTCCGCAGCACCCGTGGCCCGTCGAAGTCCCCGCGCGCCCACCGGCGGCGCGCCAGCAGCCGCCCGAGCGTCTTCCCCCAGGGCTGGGTGCGCTGGTCGTGCACCGATGGGAAGCGACTGTGCAGCACGAGCTCGAAGTCACGGACGCGGGCGCGCAGGCGGTCGTTCACCCACGAGACTCGCGGCGCCTGGTGCGTCATCCACGACACCCATTCGGGCTTCGTCCACTCCTCGAGCGTGTCGGGCGTGCCGTGCAGCGCGTCCACTTCGCCGTACGTCCCGCTTCGCTGCGGGGTGGGCGTGTAGAAGTAGCTGATCAGCTCCATGTCGGGGTTCACCCCCTTCAGCCGGCGCACGAAGGCGAGCGTGTTCTCGATCTCGCCCTCGGGGTCGACGGGATCGCCGAAGACGAACGAGAACTCCGGGATGATGCCATGCGCGCGCGTGCGCGCGGCCACGTCGAGGATCTGCGCCGTCGTCGTCCCCTTGTTCATGCGGCGGAGTACGTCGTCCGAACCCGACTCCGCGCCGCAGAACACCATCACGAGGCCGGCGTGCGCGAGCCGGCGCCACGTGTCGTCGGAGAAGCGGGAGAGCGTGTCCACCCGCGATTCGCACCACCACCGCAGCCCGAGCGGCGCGACGTGCTCGGCGAAGTCGCGCGCCTGCGGTTCGCTGACGAAGAAGTTGTTGTCGTAGAAGTGCACCGCGTCCATCCCATGCTCACGCATGAGGAAGCGGAGGTGCTGCACCGTGCGCTCCGGCGAGGCGAGCCGTTCCTTGCGCCCGTACACGGAGATCACGCCGCAGAACTTGCACCCATGTGGGCACCCGATGGAGGCCAGGTATGCTCCCGTGCGCTGGCCGAGGAAGGTCGGGTGCAAGTAGTCCGCGACGTCGATCTTGTGATAGGGCGGCGGCGGAAGCTCGTCGGGCCCGACCCAGCGGCGCTCCACGCCGATGTGATGCGACCCGTCCGGCTCGCGGAAGCAGAGACCGGCGACGTCGTGCGGGTCGCGCGTGCCGTCGAGCACGTCGAGCAACTCGAGGAAGGTGTGCTCCCCCTGCCCGCGAACGACCCAGTCCACGTACGGCGCGTGGAGCACGGGCGCCGGATACAGGCTCGGGAAGTTGCCGCCCCAGACGACCGGCACGTCGGGGTAGCGAGCCTTCAGCGCGCGCGTGAGCGGCACCGCGCTGACGAGCTGGGGTCCCGGCATGACGGTGAACGCCACGATGCGCACGGGATCCGGGCCGCCGCGCCGCCGCTCGACGTACGCGACGATCTCGGCGAATGGATCGCAGTGCGGCTTGTTGCCGTCCACGATCTCCCACTCGAGGTGCGCGGGAAGTGCCGCGCCCACCGACATCACCGAGAGCGGAAACCGCCGGTTCTTCGGCCGCGTGGCGCGTGGGTTCACGAAGAGGATCATGCGGCGACGCTCACCCAGAGATCGAAGCGCGACGGCGTCCG
>DASTSX010000275.1:0-8309 GCA_035760455.1 Gemmatimonadaceae bacterium
GACGCTCCGCGCGCACGGCGCGAACCGCACGCGCGCGGCCCGCGAGCTCGGCATCTCCCGCGCCACGCTGATCAAGAAGATCCGCGAGTACGAGCTGGGCGAGCGGCCGAGCGCCGCGAGTCGGCGAGAGAACGGAGGGAGGCCATGAGCAATCTGCGCGAGCGCGACGCGATGATCTGTCGCGCCTGCGGCAAGGAGGAGCGCGCGTCGGAGGGCTACCCGTGCGTGAAGTGCGGCACCTTCGTCTGCGTCGTGTGCAACATGCGCGGCGTGGTGGAGTGCCGCGCGTGCGCCGAGAAGTCGCCCCCGACACCCAAGTGGCTCGAGGACTGATCGAGCGATCGGGCGGATGACGAGCTTCGCCGCGTGCGGGCTCGTCGTGGGGCACGCCACCGACGTCGCCGGCGCGACGGGGTGCACGGTGATCCGCGGCGCGCGCGACCCCTTCCGGTGCGGCGTCTCCGTCGTCGGCCGCGCGACCGGCACGCGCGAGCTGGCGCTGCTCGAGCCGACCCATCTCGTCGACCGCGTCGACGCGATCCTCCTCGCCGGCGGCTCGGCCTACGGGCTCGATGCGGCGGCGGGCGTGATGCGCTGGATGGAGGAGCGGGGACGCGGGTTCGACGTCGGTGTCGGCGTCGTGCCGATCGTCCCCGCCGCGGTGCTGTTCGACCTCGCGCCGCTCGGCCGGTTCGACGCGCGGCCGACGGCGCGGATGGCGTACGACGCCTGCGACGGCGCGACGGCCGAACCGGCGGAGGGTGCCATCGGTGCGGGGACCGGCGCCACGGTGGGCAAGGCGGCGGGCGCGACGCACGCGATGAAGGGCGGGATCGGATGCGCATCGGCGAGCGCGGGCGCGGTGGAGGTGCGAGCGCTCGCCGTGGTGAACGCGCTCGGCGACGTGCGCGATGCCGACGGCCGGATCGTCGCCGGCGCGCGAGGGGAGGACGGGTCGTGGCTCGACGGGGCGGCGTGGCTGGCGCGCGGCGGGACCGAGACGCCGCGCTTCGGCGACCTGGCCGGCCGGAGCACGACGCTGTGCGTGGTCGCGACGAACGTCGCGCTCGACCGCGCGGCGCTCGCGGCGCTGGCACGCGCGTCGAGCGCAGCGCTCTTCCGGCGGATCACGCCGGTCGCGACGCTCTTCGACGGCGACGTGATCTTCGCGACCGCGCCGCTGGTCGGCGGCGTCGAAGGCAACGCGGCCCAGGTCGAGGCGCTCGCGGTGCGCGCGCTCGAGACGGCGATCGAGCGGGGCGTGCGCGCGAGCGCTCCAGGCGACATCTTGAAGTGATGAGCACCGAGACTCCGCGCGCCGTCGTGCGAAGCCCCGTCGCGCCGCTCTTCGAGGAGCCGCGCGTCTCCAGCGTCCAGATCTCGCAGCTGCTCGCCGGCCATCCCGTCGAGCTGCTCGAGGAGCGCGACGGCTGGTGTTGCGTGCAGGGCGCCGACCGGTACGAAGGGTGGATGCACCGCGGGTACCTGCACAGCGACGACGCGAGCGCCCGCACGCGACTCTCGCTCGGCTGCGTGGTCGTGCGGGACGGCGCGCGGCGCGCGTTGCCGCTCGGCGCCTACCTCGCGCACGACGATCATCTCGTCCACGGCGAGACGATCGACGTGGCCGACCAGGCGCATCACTTCCCGCGCGACGCGTCGGCCATCACGCGGACCGCGAGGCGCTACTTCGAGGGCGCGAGCTACCAGTGGGGCGGCGTCACCCCGTGGGGCGCCGACTGCTCGGGGCTCGTGCAGACGACGTTCGCCCTCCACGGTGTGCAGCTGCCGCGCGACGCATGGATGCAGGCGTCCGCTGGCGTGCCGGGCGACCCCGACCCGCTCGCCGCGCGCGAGGGCGATCTGCTCTTCTTCTCCGACCGCGCCGACCGCCACATCACCCACGTCGCCATCTCGCTCGGCAACTGCGCGATCGTCCACCTCGCGCTCGGCCGAGGAGGATTCGGCATCGAGCGCCTGGACGACGCCGAGGACGAGTACGTGCGCACGCTCGTGGAGAGGTTTGCGTGCGCACGGCGGGTACTGTGAAGAAACTGCCACTGAAGTACCCGGTACGACCGACGTAGCAGGTAACCGGTACCAGTGGGAGGCTCCCGGAAGTCCCCTCGGGATCGCGACCCTACCGGCCGATACGGGAAGCCCGCCTCACGACTCCTCGTCGGGCGGGCTTCTTCACTTCACTCTCGGCCCACCGGCTTCCGGGAGCGTCCAACTGGTACTGCGTACCGCGTACTTCAGTACCGGGTACTCGCGGTGGCAGTCCCCCCTCAAGACATCCACTTCGGCGCCACCGCCGTATTCCCCATCCCCGGCGTGCGGACCTCGAGCGGCACTTCGGCACGGGTGTCGCCGTCGAGGCCGACGCGCATCACGTAGCCGCCGCTCTGATCGAGCGGCAGGTCGAGCTGCGCGATGAGGGGAAAGTCCATCTCGAGCACTCCCTGCGGCGGCGTGGCGACGCCGAGCTCACCCTCGCTGCTCCACAGCTCGTTGCCGCTCGGGCTCATCCAGCGCAGCGTCACCTTGTGGGCGCCCACGTCGAGCGCCGATCCCTTGAGGTGCACCACGAGCGTCGCCCGCGGGTGGAGCGCCGGAAGGGTGCCGACCTGGAGGGCATCGAACACCCCGAGGATGTTGAGCTTTCCTTCCTGCGAAAGATTCGCGGCGTCGGCGAACAATGCGAAGGCGACGTGCATTCAGCGAAGGTAGCGCGGTCGCCTGTGGTTTGCGACGCTCGAACGCCCATCTAGCTTTCGGCATGTCATCATCAGCTCGAATCGTCTCCGAGCCCGCGGTCGCTCTGCGGGTCGTGCTCTTCGACATCGACGGGACCATCCTGTGGAGCGACGGAGCCGGCCGCCGAGCCGTCTTCCAGGCGCTCGAGGAGCACTTCGGGAAGAGCGGGCCCGGCCAGCATCGCTTCGACGGCAAGACCGATCCGCAGATCGTTCGCGAGCTGATGCGCCACGCCGGCGTGTCCGACGCGGACATCGACGCGCGCATCGACGAGGTCCTCGACCGCTACCTCGCGCTCCTGCGCGAGGAGCTGGCGGCGGCCGAGCACGGTCGCCACGTCTTTCCCGGCGTCCACGAGCTGCTCGATGCGCTCGAGTCGCGCGACGACGTCGTGCTCGGCCTGCTGACGGGGAACATCCACCTCGGTGCGCACGCCAAGCTCGCCGCCGTCGGCATCGATCCGGGGCGGTTCGTGGTCGGCGCGTTCGGCTCCGATCATCACGAGCGACCCGAGCTGCCCGAGATCGCGCGCCGGCGCGCCGAGCGAGCGCTCGGCCACCCCGTATCGGGGCGCGACCTCGTCGTGATCGGCGACACCCCCGCCGACGTCGCCTGCGGCGTGAGCATCGGCGCGCGCGCGATCGGCGTGGCGACCGGGCGCTACACCGTGGAGGAGCTCCGCGCGTGCGACGCGGCGGCCGTCTTCGCCGACCTGACCGACACGGCCGCGGTCGTGCGCGCGATCCTCGCGGACTGAGCGCGATGCTCGAGGTCGAGCTCAAGAGCGTGGTCGACGATGTCGACCGGCGCCGCGGCGCAGTCGAGCGGGCGGGCGCGACGCTCGTGTTCGTCGGGCGGCTGGAAGACCGCCGGTGGGACACCTACGACCGTGCGATGGCCGCGCGCGACCACGTGCTCCGCGTGCGCGTGTACCGCGGGGGCGGGAACGTGCGCGCCGAGCTGGATTGGAAGGGCCCGACGAAGCGCGACGGCCCGTACAAGCTTCGCGAGGAACTCGGCACCGCGGTCTCCGATCCCGAGTCGCTGAACGAGATCCTCGCACGGTTGGGGTACGAGGTGAGCATCGCGATCGACCGCGAGATCATTCAGTACGATCTGCGTGGCGCGATGGTCCGGTTCGAGCACTACCCGCGCATGGACGATCTCGTCGAGGTGGAGGGATCACCCGAGCAGATCGAGCACGCCATCGCCGTGCTCGGTCTCGAGCGCGACGGCTTCACCACGGACAGGCTCCCCGAGTTCGTGCGGCGCTACGAGGCCCGCACGGGAGAGCGGGCCGCCATCTCGGACGCCGAGCTCGCGGGGGACGCCTCGTTCGACGTCTCCAATGCCTGACGCGTCGCTGCCCGAGCTCGCGCGCTCGCTCCGATCGCTCGGCGCCGCGCGGGATCCGGCCACCGAGGCCGCGCACGACGCGATCTTCGCCCCGCTGATCGCCGCGCGGGTGCGCGCCGCCCGGGCCGAGGGGCGCGACGTCGTGTTCTCGTTTCAGGGCGTGGCGCTGTACGAGGCGATCGAGCGTGGGGCGACGGCCGCCGCGTCGGCGGGGACGAAGAGCGCCGCCGAGGCGCGAGCCCGCTCGGCGGCGGCCCGCGACGCGATCGAGCCCTTGCAGGCCGCCTTGCGCACGCTCGACGCGGGAGCGGCGGCCGCGGTGGCGGCGGGAAGCCAGTCGCCCGAGTGGTCGCGCTGGATCGAGGCGTTGCGCCGCGCATTCGGCCTGGCGGACGAGGCGTGCGGGCATCTGGCGCGCGTGCTCGCGGAGCCATTGCTCGAGGAGACAGAGCCGCGCTGGTTCCGCCGCCGTCGCTGAAATGCTCGCGCGGCTGGTTCGCTGGCGACGCGCCGCGAATCCCGATACATTTTCTCGGCAATGAGAATCCCGACCATTCTCAACCGATTCCTCGTCCTGGCCGCCTGCTGTGTCGCCATTCCGGCGGCGGCTCAGGAACATCCGGCGCGCCGAGTCGCCAACATCGTGAGCGTGGCCGTCGAAGAGTACGGCAAGGCGTTCGACGATCGTGGTCGGATGATCAGCACCATGGAGTACCAGGAAGCCATCGATTTCCTGGTGGACGCGCGGCGGTCCGCCGAGCGGTTGGCTGGCTCGAACGCCGACATGGCGAGGGCGCTGCTCGACTCGCTCTCCGCGGCGGTCGCCGCCAAACGACCTCCTGCGTTCGTGGACTCGCTCGAGAGCCGGTTCGCCGCCACCCTGGGCAGCGAGGCGAAGCTCGAGCTCCCCAAGACGGCGCTGAATCTCGCCGAAGGGAAGGCGATCTACGATCGCAGCTGCGCGAGCTGCCACGGCGCCACCGGGCGCGGCGATGGCGCGGCGGGGGTAGGGATGAACCCCAAGCCGCCGGCCATCGGTACGTTCGACCACATGCGCGGCGTGACGCCGGCGCTGACGTACCGCGTGCTCTCGGTCGGGATCGCCGGGACGCCGATGGTGGGGTATGCCGGCACGCTGACCCCCGAGCAGCGCTGGAACGTCGTGGCGTACGTGAACTCGCTGCGCTCGACGCATGCGCAGCAGATGGAGGGCGAGGGGCTGTTCGCGCAGCGCTGCGCCAGCTGTCACGGCGTCACCGGCGGGGGCGATGGCGTGCTGGCCAAGTCGCTCACCCAGCTGCCGCCCGAGATCGGCACGGTGGCGTGGCAGATCGAGCGCAGCGACGACCAGGTGGGCCAGGTCGTCCGGGCCGGAATTCCGGGGACGGCGATGCCTCCGTCGGGCGAGCTGTCGCCGGTGCAGGTGCAGAGCGTGGTCGCCTATCTGCGCACTCTGCCGATGAAGGCGGGCGCGAACGAGACCGTGGCGGGCGGCGACGACAGCACGAAGAACGTCACGCGCCGGATCGTGGCGCTGCTCGAGCAGTCGCTGAGCGCGGCGAAGAGCGGGCGTCCCGGGGACGCCGCCGACCGCGCGATGGATGCCTACATGGCGTTCGAGCCGATCGAGTCCCCCGCCCGCGCGAAGAACCCGGGGCTCGTCGCGTCGATGGAGCGCATCTTCACCGACTTCAAGGGCGCCGTGCGCGCGAGCGACGTCCGCGCGGCGGAGCGGCTGCGCGACGCGATCGAGGCGGGGCTGCCGGAGGTGGTGGCGCTCACCGCGCCCGCGGGAAGCGGCTGGGAGGCGTTCTGGCAGTCGTTCCTCATCATCCTGCGCGAGGGCTTCGAGGCGATCCTCGTCGTGGGCGCGGTGGTGGCGTTCCTCATCAAGACCGGTCACCGCGAGCGGCTGCGCAACATCTGGTGGGGGGTGACGTGGGCGCTGCTCGCGAGCGCGGTGACGGCGATCGTGCTCAAGACGATCCTCGCCGCGATGCCCGCGAGCCGCGAGATCATCGAAGGCCTGACGATGCTCGTCGCGGTCGCCGTGCTCTTCTCGGTGAGCTACTGGCTCATCTCGAAGGTCGAGGCGGCAAAGTGGCAGCAGTTCATCCGCGACAAGGTGAACAATGCGCTCGAGCACGGCGGTGGCCGCGCGCTGACGTTCGTCGCGTTCCTCGCCGTGTATCGCGAGGGCGCGGAGACGGCGCTGTTCTATCAGGCGCTGTTCAACGAGGGACCGGGGGTCGCGTTCCCGCTGTCGATGGGAATTCTCGCCGGCGGCAGCGTGCTCGCGGTGATCTTCACGCTGTTCTACCGCTTCGGCGTGCGCATCCCGCTGCGGCCGTTCTTCTCCGTGACGAGCGTGCTGCTGTACTTCATGGCCTTCGTGTTCATGGGGAAGGGGGTGCGTGAGCTCCAGGAGGGGAACGCGCTCCCGCTGACGGCGATCCCGGGCTTCCCGCACTCGGAGTTCCTCGGGCTGTATCCGAGCTGGCAGGGAGTGCTGGCCCAGCTCGCGCTGCTGCTGCTGTTCGCCTTCGCGGTGCTGAAGACGTTCTGGCCGAAGCGCTCGGTGACGCTGCCGACGGTCATGCCCGCGTCGGTAGGAGCGCCGTCGGATGCGCTCGACGCGATCCGGGCGGAGAACGAGGACCTGCGGCGTCGTCTGACGGCACTCGAGGAAGCGATCTCGCGCGAGCCGGCGCGCGGATAGCTCGTCGCTTCGTTCGTCGCGCTGGGCCTTTTCGTTCTGGCGTCGCGCGCGGAATCGGTCGCGCGGGGGTCTTGCGAGGGCCTTGGGGGGCTTACACGCGGCGAGCCTCGGCGCTCCGCGCCGAGTCTCTTGCTACGCCCCCAGACGGCCCTCTCCAGACCCCCGCGCTCCCTCCCGGCTGGCCACGAGTGAGACCGGCTCGCGCGCACTTCGCCCCACGGTGTTCGCGCGCCATCACGACGCCGTTCGACCGACCGCCCGCGAGGATCCCAGACCTACGACGCCGGAATCGGCGCGGCAGGATCAGCCGACGAACGCGCCCCATAGATCCCGGGCCACCGCTCGCGCACGCGCCAGAACACGGCCATCCACACGATCCCCACCACCACGAACGCGAGCGAGATCAGCTGCGCGTACGTCAGCCCCGCCACCAACCGATCGTCTTTGGCGCGGTAGAACTCCACGATGAACCGCTCGATCCCCGCGAGCACCGCGTACGGCCCGAACAACCAGCCTTCGGCGTGCTTGTGGTCGCGCAGCCGCCAGACGATGCCGAACATGATCAGTCCCATCGCGACCTCGAAGAGCTGCGTCGGATAGACGGAGAGCACCGTCGTCGGGCCGGCGCCGGGAGGCAGCGGGATGCCGAACTCGCGCGCCATCACTCCCGCCGTGGACGGGGGCGAGCCCTCCGGAAACGCGACGGCGAGGAAGCCGCGCCACGGCCGGCCGTAGTCGTCGCCGATCGCCCAGCAGCCGGTGCGGCCCACCGCATACGCCGCGGCGCTCGCCGGACCGCCGACGTCGAAGATGCGCCGCACGCCGAACCGCTTCTTCAGCACGACGGCCAGCACCGCGAGCGTGCCGAAGATGTACCCACCCCAGTAGACGAACCCGCCGCGGTCGAAGATCGCGTTCCAATTCCCGAGCACGGCCACGTAGTAGAGCTTCGCGCCGATCAGGCCGAAGATCACGGCGACGAACACCATGTCGTTCAGCGGCTCGGCGTCGTGCCCCCGCCGCCGCAACTCGTGCGCGGCCACGGCCTGACCGACGACGAAGCACATCAGGATCGCGATGCCGAACCCGGTCAGCTGCAACGGGCCAAGCGAGATCGAGAACGGATGGTGGACGATGGGCGACGGAAACATCACACGGTCACGAGGCCGGGAAGGGGAAGACTGGCGAACGCGTTGAGGTCGAGTGGCGAGCGCACGCCGCGCTCGAAGTGGAACAGCCCCGCCCGCGCGATCATCGCGGCGTTGTCCGTCGCGATACGGGGGCTCGGTGCGAACACCTCGGCGCCGTAGCGCTTCATGCGCTGGCGCATCGCCGCCACGAGGGTGCGATTGCCCGCCACGCCGCCGCCCAGCACGACGCGGGTGCGACCACGGCGCGTCACGGCCCGCACCGTCTTCTCCACGAGGGTGTCCACGATCGCGTCGTGGAAGGCCCGCGCGATGTGCGGATGATCGTC
>DASTSX010000276.1:0-8823 GCA_035760455.1 Gemmatimonadaceae bacterium
TCGCGGTCCGGGCGCAGGCGGACGCGCCGATGAGGAACGCGAAGGCGAGGCGGAGCCGTGGCATGGGGGGAAGGTATTGGGCGCGATGCGCTTTGCGCAGTGCGCTCCTGCCTCGGGACGTTTCCTGTGGCGTCCGGAACGACGGAACGCGGATCTGAACGGCGATTGAACGGGAACGGCCGGATGGCTTCGGTGCGGGCGGCGAGATCGCTGCACCGCAGCCAGCAAAGGCTTTGCGGTTGTTGGATGGAGAGGACGGATGCGGCCGTGAATGCGTCTCGACCCCGAGAGGAGCACATCCGGCATCTTCGCCGTTCGGATCCGGCGGTTTCCGCGCTCCGTCGTTCGATCCTCGCCCGAACCTTCCCGGTCCGCGCCGCATCGCGCAAAGCGCCCAACGCGAGATATATTCGCCTCGCATGCCGTCCCTACCCCCACCGTGAGCACGCTCGCCACCTGCACCTTCTGCGGGCGGGAGAACGAGGCGTCGTCGCGCTTCTGCATCGACTGCGGAAAGCCGATGACGGCGTCGGCCGGACGCCTGCGCGGTGCAACGACCACCGGCATCACGGGCACCAGCGCGCCGATCGCGGCCGCGCTCGCCGGCGCGGCGAGCTCGGCGGGCCGGCCGGCCGAGGTCAGCCCGATCGCCGCGGCGCTGAGCGGCCTCACCGGGCTGTGCCCACGGTGCGACCGCGCCGTCGATCCCAACCTCCCGTACTGCGGCCACTGCGGCGCGCGCATCGACGCCTCCGGCGAGACGGAGCGTTGCGAGTCGTGCGGCGCGCTCTATCAGGTCGGCGTCGACCTCTTCTGTGCGCGCTGCGGCAACCGCGTCGGCGCACCGACCGCCGAGGACGCGCCCGCCGGCTCGGCCGCGCCGGCCAGGAAGCGGCTCTCGGGGCCCAAGCTCAGCGTCCTCAACGACGAGGGGCTGCCCTACAGCAGCATCACGCTCGACCGCACCGGGTCGGTCGTCGGTCGCGGGGACGCCGACATCCGCTTCGACGACGTCTACCTCTCGCCCCTCCACGCGCGGTTCGAGCTGCGCGACGGCGAGCTGTGGGTGCGCGACCTCGGCTCTCGCAACGGCACCTGGTGCTACCTCGACGGCCCGACGCGGCTCAGCGACGGCGACGTGCTGCTCGTCGGCTCGCAGGTGCTGCGCTTCCGCCGGCTCGGCTACCCGGGCCCGCATCCGCGCGACTCGGACGCCACGCGGCGCATGGGCTCGATGGTCCCGTCGGCCGACGTCGCCGTGCTCGAGCAGCTTCGCGCCGACGGCAGCGTGCGCGACAGCTGCCATCTCTCGCCCGCGCGCACGGTCCTCATCGGCCGCGAATCCGGCGACTGGGTGTTCCCGTACGATCCGACGATGAGTGGTCGTCACGCCGAGATCCGCAGCGAGGACGCCGAGTTCTTCGTGCACGACGCGGGCAGCCGGAACGGTGTGGCGCTCGCCGTACACGGCGACCGGCAGCTCAAGCCCGGACAGCGCGTGCTCGTCGGCGACCAGATCCTCCGCGTCGAGAGCATCTAGCGTGAGCGCCCCGAAGCTGTGCCCCACCTGCGGCACCGAGTATCCCGCCGACGAGCGGTTCTGTCCGCGCGACGGCACCGCGCTGCGCGCACAGGGGGGTGGGACGGAGCTGATCGGCTCGATCATCGCCGACCGGTATCTCGTGCTCTCGAAGATCGGCGAGGGCGGGATGGGGCAGGTCTACCTCGCCGAGCACGTGAAGATGGGGCGCAAGAGCGCCGTGAAGGTGATGAACCCCGGCACGGTGAACGACGCCGACGCGATCAGCCGGTTCAACCGCGAGGCGGCGAACGCGAGCCGGATCAGCCATCAGCACGTCGCGCAGGTCTACGACTTCGGCGAGACGTCCGACGGGCTGATCTACCTCGCGATGGAGTACGTCGAGGGCGAGCCGCTCACCGACGTGCTGAAGCGCGACGGTGCCCTGCCCCCCGAGCGGGCCGGCGAGATCGTGCGCCAGGTGGGCGAGGCGCTCGCCGTCGCCCACGACATGGGGATCGTCCACCGCGACCTCAAGCCGGACAACATCATGCTCGCGCGGTTCCGCGACGGGTCCGACTGCGTGAAGGTCGTGGACTTCGGGATCGCCAAGGCGATCAACAACGAGGCGCAGAAGGTGACGAAGACGGGGCTCCTCATCGGGACCCCCGAGTACATGAGCCCCGAGCAGATCGCCGGCGATCCGCTCGACGGGCGGAGCGACATCTACTCGTTGGGCCTCGTCGCGTTCAATATGCTCACGGGCAAGCTGCCGTTCCCGAGCAAGACGGCGCAGGAGTCGGTGATCATGCGGCTCACCGAGCAGCCGGTCCGGCTCGGCCAGATGCGCCCGGAGATCGGGTGGACGCCGGAGGTGCAGGCGGTGATGGACCGGGCGCTCCAGCGCGACGCCGCGCTCCGCTATCCGTCGGCGAGCGAGTTCGGTCGCGCGCTGTCCGCCGCCGTGCAGGGTCTCTCGGCGCGGGCGCGCTCCGGCACGACGCGGGAGATGGCGGAGCCGGACGCCTGGGTGCCGCCGACGCGCGTGTCCGAGACGACGTCGCCGCCGAGCGCGGGCCGGCGCGCGCGACCGCTCGTGGCCATCGGTGTGGGCTTGGCGGCGCTGGCGCTCGTTGCGGTGATCACGATGGTGTTGATGAACGGCGGCGCCAAGGCGGACGCGACGACCACCACCGCCGGGACCGTCGCACCCATCTCGCCGGCGGGCGACCCGGCGCCCGTGGCCGGCGCGACGCCGGTCGCGGCGACTCCGGACCGGCCGACCAGCGTGCCGGCGCAGACGACGGGCAGTCGGCCGGACGCACGGGCGCCGCGGAACGTGCCGGCCGTCCCCGCGGGCAGCGTGACGGCCCCCTCGGGTGACCAGTCGTATGCCGATACGATCGCGGCGATCGAGAAATCGATCGCCGATCCGGCGTCGGCTATCGCCGCGATGCGGAGTGTGTCGATACTTAAGGGGCGCGTCACACTCGCCTCCGACCGCGCGGCGGTTCAGTTTGTCGAGGCCAAAGCGACGATGCTGACGGCCGGCGCGGCGAAGGGCTGCGCGCTCATGAAGCAGATCAAGAGCGAAGACCTCGGAACGGAATGGCGAGCAGAGCTCACCGCGGGCATCCAGGACTGTGAAAGACAGTGATCTCGTGAGCGTACCACTGGCAGCGGGATCGCAGTCGGCGCCCTCGCCGCGAGGCGACGTCGTGGTGCGCGTGTTCGGCCGGACGGACGTCGGCCGGATGCGCGAGCACAACGAGGATGCCTTCGTCGTCGCCGATCTGACGCGCGGCAACGCGACGCTGCAGCCCGAGGTGCGCGTGCACACGGTCGGCGACCGCGGGACGCTCTTCATGGTCGCCGACGGGATGGGCGGCGCCGCGGCCGGCGAGATCGCCAGCGCGATGGCGATCGAGGCCGTGCTGCGCGAGGTGTCCGGCGGCCTCGCCGGCGCCGACCGGCCGACGGACGACGCCTTCGCCACGGCGATCAAGCGCGCGACGGCGACGGCCAACGGCGAGATCCACGCGTTCGCGCTCGAGCATCCCGAGTTCCGCGGCATGGGGACCACGGCGACGGTGGCCGGCGTGCTCGGCGACACGGTCTATCTCGCGCAGGTGGGCGACAGCCGCGCCTATCTCGTGCGCAACGGCATCGCGTCGCAGATCACGAAGGATCAGTCGCTGATGCAGAAGCTCGTCGAAGCGGGCGAGCTCACGCAGGAGGAAGCCGAGCAGAGCGAGCGGCGCAACATCATCCTCCAGGCGCTCGGCCCCGAGGCGAACATCAAGGTCGACCTCACGGCGCAGCAGCTCCGCCGCGGCGACACGCTCGTGCTGTGCAGCGACGGCCTGAGCGGCCAGGTGAAGACGGAGGAGATCGCGCGCATCGTCAGCGAGGAGCAGGACCTCGTGGCGGCGTGCAAGCGGCTGATCGATCTCGCGAACGACAACGGCGGGCCGGACAACATCACGGTGATCGCCGCGCGGTTCGAGGGTGACGGGCTCCTCAACCCCGGCTCGACCGATCCGGTGGGGCATCGGGTCTTCCCGCTCCAGCAGGACTCGGGGCAGACGCCGGCGATCGAGCTGCGCATGAGCGGCGGGACGCTGACGACGGGCTCGATCCCGATGCAGCGCCGCCCGACGCTCGAGATGACGCCGCCCCCCGCCGACGGCGTGCCCGCCGAGCCGATCGTGCTGCGGTCGTCGCTGAACGACGGCTCGCTGGCGCGGCGCCGCAGCCGCGGGACGCTCATCGCGTTGATGCTCCTGCTGCTCTTCCTCACGATCGCGACCTGGTGGGTCTATCGCAGCGCCGAGCGGATCGTGGAGCAGCGGCGTCCGGTCGAGGCCACGAACCCGCCGGCGACGCCACCGAGCCCGTGACGATCGAGCTCCGCATCCTGTCCGGCTCACGGGCCGGCCAGCGGGCGCGGTTCGACAAATCGCTGGTCACCGTCGGCCGGCATCCCCTCAGCGACCTGCAGTTCGACCCGGACGCCGACCTCGACGTCTCGACGCGTCACGCCGAGCTGCGCGAGGCGGACGGTGCGTGGACGGTGTTCGACCAGCAGAGCACGAACGGCACCTTCGTGAACGGCGAGCGGATCGCCGACCATCGGCGGCTGTTCGCCGGCGACACGCTCGGCCTCGGCGAGAAGGGCCCGCAGATGGAGGTCCACATCGCCGACGCGCCGCGCCCGACGGTCGCCGCGGCCGGCGCGGCGAGCGCGCCCCCGCGGCGCGACACGAGCGTGCGCATCGCCGAGGCGGTGCAGGCGGAGACGGCGTCGCTCAAGCGCATGTTCGCGCTGGCGGTCGGGTCGATCGTCGTGATCGCGCTGGTGGCGGGGGCGCTCTGGCAGCGGCGCACGTCGTCGCGCGAGCGCGAGCTGCTGGCGCTGATCGCGCGGAGCGAGAGCGCCTCGGTGCCGCTCATGCGCACGGTGGCGGCGATGCAGGCGCGCGACTCGCAGTTCTCCAGGCTCCTCTCCGAGCGCGACTCGGCGCTGCTGCGCGAGATGCAGGCCGGCCGGCGCATGGTGCACGGCAACTCCAGCCCCGCGTCGGTGGCGAAGCTCTCCGAGCGCGTGGCGCAGGAGACGCGGCTGCGCCAGGCGATCACGCAGATGGACTTCCCGCGCGTGCACGACCTGAACGACCCGGCGGTGGCGATGCTCGCCAGCGACCTCGATGGGACGTTCATCGCGGGCACGGCGTTCTCGATCTCGAGCGACGGGCTGCTCGTGACGAACCGGCACGTCGTGCGCACGCCGGCCGGCCGGCCGCCGCGCCGGCTGCGCGTGCTGTTCGCCAACACGACGGAGTGGCGCGCGGCGCGCGTGGTGCGGACGAGCGAGACGGACGACCTCGCGCTGCTCCAGGTGGACGACCCGAGTGCCGCCGGGCCGTTTCCGGTGGTGGCGGGGGTGAGCCGCGCGGCGCGCGACACGCGCGTCGGCTCGCCGGTGGCGTCGATCGGCTACCCGCACGCGGTGGACACGCCGATGGAGGGCGCGGGGCTCGAGGTCCGCGCGCGCACGACGACGACGGCGGGCACGGTGAGCAAGCGGCTCGGCGACGTGTTGCAGATCGACTCGTACGCGGGCAAGGGCTCGAGTGGCAGCCCGGTGTTCGACGTCCGCGGGTACGTGGTCGGGGTGATCTACGGCGGCGAGGCGGAGAGCCGCGGCCGCATCGTGTACGCGGTGCCGGCCGAGCGGCTCGCGACGTTTCTCGCGGCGTCGGGGGCGGGGGCGGTTCTGCGCTGAGCCTGGCGCGGTGCGCGGTGCGGTGCGGTGCGCCGTGCGTTGGGCTCCGTGTTCGGGCGTCCGCGAGCATCCCGGCATCGGTGTGCCAAGCGTGAGGGCGAACGCCGCGCGACGAATCCGGACCTAAGCGAGAGCCCCCGGCGTGAACTTCCCGAGCACCCGCGCCCCCCGAGCCCCCGTCGCCGTCGGTACGTTGCCGGCGCGGCCCTCGAGATGCAGCAAAGCGAGCAGCGCAAACGCCACCGCTTCCTTGGCCTCGGCATCGAAGAACCGCTCGTCGAACGTGCGGACCATCAGCGGCTTCACGAGATCGGCGATCATCCCCTTCAACGTCGCGTTCTTGGAGCCGCCGCCCGAGAGCAGCACCTCCGTCACCGGCTCGGGCATGAACCGGCCGTACGCGTCGGCCACGCTGCGCGCCGTCAGCGCCGTCGCCGTCGCGACGAGGTCGGCGTCGCTCGCGCCGGGCTTCACCGCGCGGCAGCGCTCGATGAAGCGCGCGACGTACGCGTCGTCGAACAGCTCGCGGCCCGTGCTCTTCGGCGGCTCGGCGGCGAAATACGGATGCGCGAGGAGCTCGTCGATCACCGACGCGATCACCGTGCCGCTCGCCGCCATGCGGCCGTCGTGGTCGTAGCGCTTCGACGGATCGAGCCGGCGCACCACCGCGTCGATCACGACGTTGCCGGGGCCCGTATCGAACGCGCGGATGCTCGACAGCGTGCCGTCGGGGGGCACGATCGTCACGTTGCCGATGCCGCCGAGGTTCTGGAGCGCGCGCCAGCCGTCGCCGGCGAACAGCAGCCCGTCGGCGATCGGCACGAGCGGCGCCCCCTGCCCGCCGGCGGCGACGTCGCGCACGCGGAAGTCGCTCACCACGGCGAGCCCCGTGCGCTCGGCGATCACCGCCGGCGCGTCGATCTGCCACGTGGAATGTCCGGGCTCGTGCCAGAGCGTCTGGCCGTGCGAGCCGATGGCGCGCACGTCCGCGCGCGCCACGCCGGCTTCGGCCATCACCTGCACCGCGGCGTCGGCGAGCCATCCGCCGAGGTCCGCGGCGAGCCGGCAGTAGTCGCGCGCCGTGCCGCCCTGCATCGCCGCCTTGAGCCGGTCGCGCTGCTCCGGCGCGTACTCGTGGACGTGAAAGCCGAGCAGCTCGACGCGAAAGCGGCTGCCGTCGGGCGCGAACCGCGCGACCGCGGCGGAGATGCCGTCGAGCGAGGTGCCCGACATCAGGCCGACGCACACGCCGCCCCCCGTCGCGCGCGCGCTCATGCGACCACCGGCGGCGGCGCGTCCGGGACGACGCGCCTGATCACCCCGCCTCCCTCCTCCAGTCGCCGCTCCGCCTCGGCGCGCGAGACGCCGAGCGCGTGCATCACGATCGCGAGCTTCACGCGTCCGCCGGCCGCGGCGAGCAGCTCGCGCGCCGCGTCGCGATCGACGTCGCACACTTCGGCCACGATGCGCTGGCTGCGGTCGGTGAGCTTGTCGTTCGTCGCGCGCAGATCCACCATCAGGTTGCCGAACGTCTTGCCGAGCCGGATCATCGCGCCCGTCGTGATCATGTTGAGGATGAGCTTCGTCGCCGTGCCGGCCTTGAGCCGCGTGCTCCCGGTCACGACCTCCGGCCCCGTCACGGCGACGATGGCGATGTCCGCCGCCGCGAGCGTTGACGCCGGCGGCGGCGAGCAGGCGACGATCGCCGTGTGCGCGCCGAGCGACTTCGCGTGCTCGAGAGCCCGGCGCACATACGGCGTCGTGCCCGACGCGGCGATGCCGACGACGAAGTCGCCCGCGCGCACCCCGCGCGCGTCGAGGTCTTCGCGCGCCGCGTCGAGCCGGTCCTCGGCGCCTTCCTGCGCGCTCGTCAGCGCCGCGGGCCCGCCGGCGATGATGCCCTGCACCATCTCGGGATCGGTGCCGAAGGTGGGCGGGCACTCCGACGCGTCGAGCACGCCCAACCGCCCCGACGTCCCCGCGCCTACGTAGAACAGCCGGCCGCCGCGCCGGAATACGGTCTCGGCGGTGCCGATCGCTTCGGCGATCCGCTCGCGCTGCGTCGCCACCGCGGCGGGCACCTGCTGGTCCTCGGTGTGCATGAGGTCCACGATGCCCAGGGGATCCGCCAGGTCGATCTGCTGCGTGCGCGGGTTGCGCTGCTCGGTGACGCGCGGATCGACGACTCTGGGGGTCACGGCGATGTCGGAGAAACTCGGGGCGGCCTGCCCGGGTAGTTTCTATCGACCACCGGGCGCGTCGGCTAACTTACCGGCCGCCGTTCGACACTGGCAAGCCATTCGGAGCAGACGTGCGACGATTCACACTCGCGCTGTTGACGGTTCTCGTGGCGCTGCCCGTGTACGACGCCGGCGCGCAGATCATCCGCGGTGGACGCTTCGCGCTCCGCGAGCCGCGCACGTGGGTCTCGGCGACCTTCGGCTGGCAGGAAGGGTGGACGGTGTTCGACGGACAGACGAGCTCGCGCTGGGATCTCGGCGACACGCAGCAGTACGGCGCGTCGATCGAGCATGCCGTCGCTCGCGGGATCACGCTCGGCGTGCGCGCCACCACGTCGGCGCCCTCGGTCAACTACGTCCGCACGACCGCGCCCACGGTGAGCCAGGCCGACACGCGCGTCACGCAGGCGCTCGGCGTCGTGCACGTCAGCACGGGGCGCGACCTGCGCTCGGTGTTCGAGCTCGGCCTCGGCGCGACGATCTACTCCGATTTCCGCGAGCGGGGGACCGATCTGCGGCTCGGCCCGGCGAAGACCGACGCCGATTTCACCTTCGTCTTCGTGTACGGGCTCGGCTACTCCTTCTCGCGCAACTTCCATGTCGACGTCGTGCAGGACCTCGGCACGTCGCTGCACCAGAAGACGGGGCTCTCCGCGGGCGAGGACACCAGCGCCCGCATCACGAGCACGCGGCTCGTCGCGCGATACGGCATCGGCGGTTGAGCCGCCGGCGTCTCACCTCTCTGGGCATCCCGGCATGACGGCTCGCCGCCTCGCGCT
>DASTSX010000277.1:0-8298 GCA_035760455.1 Gemmatimonadaceae bacterium
GAGGCCGGCGAGCGCGACGCGGGACGTGAGAACGGATGGGCGAGCCATGATCTCCTCCATGATTGTCATTGCCGCGTGACCTCCCACTTGCCCTTGATCTCGAACTCGAGCTTGGTGCCGCAGCACGGTGGCTGCGACCGCCGGACGAACGTGGCGCCGTTCTTCGGCCCCGGGTACTTGGTGAGGTCGACGTCCAGGATCAGCGAGTTCCACTCTCCGGTGCTGTTTTTGCCGGGCGGGCGGAGAGGTCGCGCACAGGTGAGCGTCGGCGCGGACCGCGAACCCCACACGGTGACGTCCCAATCGTCCTCGACTCCGCCGACGAGGATCCGGAGCTGATCCGGCACCTCGGCCGTGCTCTTGAGGTCGACGACGACCCACTGTGGGCCGTCGCCCCAGCTCACCGGCTTGGCGTACGACCCGATGCGGAAGGTCGAGATCGAGTTCGTGCAGGGGTCGAAGTCGAAAACGAGCTCGCCGTCCGAGTCCGCGTCCCCATCGTTGATCAGGTTGATCTCGGAGATGTTGATCGTGACGCGCTGACTCAGCGTCCTGAAGGTTCCGCTGGTGCTGTTCTGGCGCGCATTGCCGGTGGCGGCCGCGAGGATCCCGAAGTTGTAGCTCATGTTGCGCGGGAGCTTCGTGCCGGGCTTCGCGACGTAGCGCATCATGCCGGCGCTGGCCGGAGCGCTCGTGACGGCGAGCGTCATCGTGGCACCGACCGACGCCGGAGTGATCGTCACCGCCGGATTGCTGTTCGCCGCAGCCTCGAAGCTGATCACGACGTCCTCGAGGCCCGGCGTCGCCGTGACGTTGCGGATGTCGAAGAGGGTCCCGACCCGGCTCGTGGTGCTGGCGGTGCCGGTGCCCGGACGCAGCACGGAGCTGCCCGCGCCCGTCGGCGCGGGCTGACTCACCGTCACGTTGCCGGCACCCGGCGTGTACACGGAGCTGCCGGTGCTCGTCGTCGGTCGGCTCACCGTCGTCGCGCCGGCCGTCGCCCGCGCCGTGGCGAGCGTCGTCGCGACGTTGAGCGGCGGGATCCATGCGCCGTGAATCGAGGCCTTGTCCGGTGCACCCGCCGTGACGGTGAACGTCCAGTAGTGCGCCGGATCGACCAGATACGCCGGGATGGTGTTGACGTCGGGGTAGCGTACCGCGGCCGTCGGCGAGCGGTCGACGGTGCTTCCGCTCTGGATCTGCTTGAGCTGTGCGTTGCTCGCCGTGGTGAACGTGACCTTGCCCGGCTCGTTCGGCACGCCGATGCGATCCACCCACGCGCACGAGCCGGCCGACAGCCCGCTCCCCGACTGCCCGGGAAGGTTTGCGCTCGTGCGGTACGACATCGTCACGCTCGCGACGTTCGGTCCGATGCTGCCGCCGCCGCCGAACATGAGGCCAGTCCCGCCGCGGCAGCGGATCTCGCGCTTCGTGGTCGGATCGACCATGAGGGGGCCGCTCGTCATGACGAACACCGGTTGCGCGCTCTCGTGGATGACCCCGAAGCTGTTCGCGAAGCGCGTCGAATCGTAGACGTAGAACTTGTAGTAGTGGCGCGCGTCGCCGAGATAGCGTGGCATGGACACTGGGTCGGGAAACCACGCGCCCGCCCTGATGGTGGTGTCCTTCGCCGGCCAGGGCTGGCCGATGCGCTTGATGTCGAAGCGGACGCTGCCCGGCTCGGCCGGATAGCCTGCGGCGCGCGTCGGGTTCCACGTGCAGGTGCCCGGGTCGAGCGACTTGTAGTCGTAGCTCACCGCCTTCACCGATGGGCGATAGTCCATCTGCATCACGACGTAGGTCGTGTCGCGGGGGCTCGGGTTCAGGTCCACTCGGAACGACAGCCCGGGGCCGCCGCGGCAGCCGAGCTCGCGCAGCCTGCCCTGGGCGGCGAGCGTCGCGGGCGCCGCGAGGGCGCAGACGGACAGCGCGAGCGCGAGGGCGCTCACCGAGCGCGAGATGCGCCGCATGGTCACTCGTCCGATGTTCATCTCAGCACTCCCTTGGTCTCTGCCGACTCGCGGCGCAGCATGAGGTCGGTCGCCACGGCGCCTCGGGCGTCGCGGCGGAGGTAGCGGATGCGTGGCTCGTCGGCGCTCGCCGCGCACGGCTCGTAGGACGCGAGCAGCACGAGCGGCGAGACGGCGTAGACCGCCGCGGGCGCGGCACGTCCGGCCGGCTCACCCCGCGCCCCGTCGCCGCCGAAGGGAGGCAGGAGCTCGAGCGCCACCGAGGCGGTGTCGTTGGCCAGCCGGATCGCCGCGGCATCCCCGCGCACCTCGAGCGTCTCGACCCGGCGTGTGATCCGCGCGCGGTCGCCGTCGGGGGAAGCGGGGCCCACCATCGCGGCCACGCGAAGCCCCGCCGGCTGCCCGCCGGCCCACAGGCCGGCCGCCGGCGCCGCCGTGACCGGGTGGAGCGAGTCGGCGGAACAGGCGACAGTGGCCGCGACCAGCGCCGACGTTTCGGCGGCGGCCGCCGGCGGGGAGCCACCCTCCCGGCAGGCGGCCGCCAGCAGCGCCATCGCCGCCAGACGCGGCCAGCTCGACACGTCGTTCGCGATCGTCACGCGGCCAACCTGTGCGGCGCGCGTCGCCCAGCCGTCTCGGCGGGGCGTTACCGCGCGGTAACGCCATGCCCGACCATGTTGCCGAGGGGCAATCCGGTCCGTAGTGTTGGCTCGCGGGGCCGGTTGCGGCCGCCGCTGCCTCCGCGACGCCGCTTTACTCCTCGATGAGCCAGCTGATCACCCTCGGCCGCGTACGTCTCGTCGGGACCGACGGCGTGGAGTCCGCAGCCGCGCAGCCGAAACGGATGGCGCTGCTCGCCTACCTGGCGCTCACCTCGGTGAAGGGCGCCGCGCGCCGCGACGCGCTGCTCGCGCTGTTCTGGCCCGAGCTCGGCGACGACGAGGGGCGGCGGGCCCTCCGGCAGGGGCTCCACTACCTGCGACGCACACTGGGGGAGGACGTGTTCGCCGGCGAGGGCGACGGGCTGCGCGTGCGCGACGGGACGCTCGGCTGCGACGCCGTTGAGCTCGAGCGATTGATCGACGCCGGGCAAGCCGAACAGGCGCTCGCGCTGTATCACGGCGACTTCCTCGAGGGCTTCCACGTCGACGACGTGGCGCCGGAATACGAAGAATGGGTCGAGCGGACGCGGGCGCGCCTGCGGCGGCGGGCGTCGTCCGGCGCGTGGACCGCCTCGGAGGCGGCCGAGCGAACCGGCGAGATTCCGCGCGCCATCGAGTTCGCGCGCCGCGCGTGCGAGCTCGAGCCCGATCAGGAGGGTGGCTGGCGCCGCCTCATGACGCTGCACGAGCGCGTCGGCGACCGGGCCGGTGCCCTGCGCGCCTACGACGAGCTCGCGACGCGGCTCGAGCGCGAGTTCGACGCGCGGCCCGCGGCGGAGACCAGCGCGCTCGCCGAGTCGATCCGCACGTCGAAGCGCGTCGCGGCGCCCGCGCCTTCCGTCGAGCCGCCGCCCGTCGTCGAGGTGGCCCCGCCATCGGTCGCGCGAGCCGCGCCCGATGCGACCGCACCCGCGCACCCGCGCACCCGCGCGCTCGTGGCCGCGGCGATCGCCGTGGTGCTCCTCACCGGCGCCGCCTTCTACTATGGCACCCGCGACGCGCGCGCCGAGCCCTCGCTGGTCGGCACCGGCGCGCTCGCGCGGAAGGACCGCCTGCTCGTCGCCGATTTCGCCGACCTCGCGAGCGACTCGACCCTCGCCGCCGCGGTGACCGAGGTTCTGCGCATCGACCTGACGCAGTCGCCGTTCGTCACCGTGCTGACGCCGCGCCAGGTGCGCACCACCCTCACGCGGATGGAGCGCGCGCCCGACGTCACGGTGGACGATTCGGTCGCGCGCGAGGTCGCGCTGCGAATGGCGGTCAAGGCGTTCGTCACGGGAAGCGTCGCCAAGGTCGCCGGCGCGTACACCGTGAGCGTGCAGCTCGTCGCCGCGCAGTCGGGGGAGCCGATGGCGGCGTATCGCGAGACGGCGGCCGACTCGACGCAGCTCATCGATGCGGTGGACCGGGCGAGCAAGCGCTTGCGGCACCGGATCGGCGAGTCGCTGCGCTCTCTGCGCGACCTGCCGCCGCTGTCCACGGAGACGAGCGCGTCGCTGGCGGCGCTGCGCAAGTACACGGAAGCACAGCAGCTCACGCTCGCCGGCAAGCGCTCCGAGGCCATCCAGCGCTACGAGGAGGCGCTCGCGATCGATACCGCGTTCGCCGGAGCCCTGTCGGCGCTCGCGATGGCGTACGAGTCCGTGGGCAACCTCGGACGCTCGAAGGAGGCAGCGCGGCGGGCGATACGGCACAAGGATCGCCTGCCGTTCACCGACCGCTCCTTCATGGAAGCGTCGAACGCGCATGCTCGCGGCGACTACGATACGGCCATCGAGGTGTACCGCCGGTTCCTCGATCGATACCCCGACAGCTACAAGGCGCTGAACAACCTCGCGATCGTGTACCAGGACCGCCGGGAGTTCGCGACGGCCGAGAGCCTGTTCACGGTGGCGAGCCGGGTCGATTCGACGATCGCGAACTTCTACTTCGGGATCGGCGGGACTCAGCTCCTGCAGGGCAAGTTCGCCGACGCGCGCCGCACGCTCGATCTCGTCGCGCGCCGCTTTCCCGACAACCCGGTGCTGCAGAACACCGAGATTCAGCTCGCGTCGGCGCAGCACCGCTGGGAGGAAGCGGAGCGGCGCGCGGAGGCGCTCGTCGCGGCCTCGGGCAGCGACACGCTGGCGCTGGTCGATCCGTTCGAGGCGCTCGCGCTGATGGCGTCGGCGCAGGGGCGGCTCGAGGAGGCGGACCGGCTGTGGCGCACGCACCAGCGGCTCAGCGCGGCGTCGGGCTCGATGGGGCGGCACCTGTTCGGCGTCGTGCGGCGCGCGGGGACGGAGCTGCGCTACCGCAACCGTCCGGCGCGCGCGCTGGCGATCCTGGAGTCCGCCCTGGCGCGCACTCCGCTCGACAGCCAGCTCCCCGCCGACCGTCCGTACGACGAGCTCGCGCGGCTGAACGCGATGGCCGGCCGGCTCGACCGCGCACGGCAGCTCGCCGCCGCGGCCGACGCGAACGACCGCGCGCTCGAGCGGCAGCAGATCGCCGAGCGTGGGTGGACGCGGGGCGTGATCGCGCTGGCGGAGGGGCGCGCGGCGGAGGCGGTGGAGCGGCTGCGCACCGCCGCCGAGCAGCACCAGTGCACGATCTGCGTGCTGCCGGACCTCGCTCGCGCGTACGAGGCCGACGGGAAGACGCGCGCCGCGACGGCCGTGTACGAGCGGTACGTCACGACGCCCTGGTTCTGGCGGTACGAGACGGACGCGCTCGAGCTCGGGCCGGCGCTCGAGAAGCTGGCGTCGCTGTACGATGCGGCGGGCGAGCGCGGCAAGGCGCAGGGCGCGCGGACGCGGCTGGTGCAGCTCTGGCGGCGCGCCGACGCGGAGCTGCAACCGGTCGTCGCGCAGGCGCGTAGCGGGGTGGGAGCGGAACGCTGATGTCCCGCCATCGGCGCCGTCAGCCGCCGGTCATCTTCCGCAGCAGCTCGATCGTGGGGTCCTTCTTGTCGGTGAAGTTTTGGCCCGCCGTGCCGTACATCGTCTCGACGACGTACAGCCGATCGCCGGTGACCGCGGCCGCCACCGCACCGGAGGGCGTGTCGTACGCCATGGCGCGATCGCCGATCTGGAGGACGTCCGGCTGTGCGGTGGGCCCCCTCGCGATCCGCATCGCGAACGTGAGGCGCTTGAACGTCTCGTCGGCCTCGGCGGCGGACGAGACCGTCAATTGCACGCTCGCACCGCGATACGTCGTCGTATCGGTCGGCACGTAGCCGCAGTTCCAGAACGTGCCGTACTTGCGCATGCCGCCCGTCAAGTCCACCACGTCGATGCCCATCGTGCTCTTCACGTCGGCGGCGGTGAAGCACGTCGGTGCGCTGCCGCTCCCGCCAGAGGGCGAGGGAGCGCTCGAGGCGGCGCCGGACGCGACGTACTGCGAGAGCTGGCTGGAGTCGGCGGCGGCGCCACCGGCGCCACAGCCGGCCAGCGCCGCGGCCGCGAGCATTACAATGGCGATCGTGGGTCGCATGACGTGATCTCCTCCGATTGTGGTGTGAGGTGAGCGGCGGTCAGGCCAGCCGCAGTGCACCGCGCTTGCCGAGCGTGACGAGTGCGACGCGAACCTGCGAGCGGTGCGTCGTCTGGCTGTCTCGCCGATGCGTTACCGCATGGTAACGCCGGCTTCCGCCGTCTAGCCGAGGTGCAACGAGGCCCGTAGTCTTGCGCCGTCATCCCCGACATGGTCCGCCATGAGACTGCCATCACGTTCGACCACGCATCCCGAGCGGCACGTCTCCGTGCTTCGAATCGCCGTGCGACACGCCGATGTCCTCGCCGTCTTCCTCCTCGCGGCGCTTCTCGGCTGCGCATCGGCAGCGGTGCCGGCCACGGCGCCGACCGCCAGCCCGACGGCGCGTCCAGCCTGGGGCACGTTCGGCGTCGACGTCGCCGGGATGGACAGCAGCGTCAAGCCCGGCGACGACTTCTGGTCGTACGTCAACGGCGGCTGGGCGAAGCGCGTGGTGATCCCGCCGGACCGCGGTGCCGAGAGTCAGGTGGCCCGCCTCAACGACTTGGCCGCGTCCCAGGTGCGCACGATCCTCGACGAGATGGTCGCGCGGCGCGGCTCACTCTCGGGCGACGACGCCCGCGCCGCCGACTACTACGCCTCGCTGATGGACGCGCGGGCGATCGAGACACGCGGCGCCGCACCGCTGCGCGAGGAGCTCTCGCCCGCGCGCGCGGCGTCCGATCGCCGCGCCCTCGCACGGGAGATCGGGCGGCTGGCCGTGCACTGGGTGCCGACGCCGCCGATCGCGCGCATGCCGCGGTACGGACCGTCGCCATTCGTCATCAGTGTCACGCAGAGTCGCACCGATCCCGATCGCTACGCGGTCATGCTGCGCCAGAGCGGGCTCGGCATGCCGAACCGGGATTACTACCTGCGCGCGGACACGGCGCTCGAGCGGACGCGGTCGGCGTACCGCGAGCACGTCGCGACGCTGCTTCGCCTGATCGACGTGACGGCCACCGACGTGGCGCAACGCGCCGACGCGGTGCTCGCGCTCGAGCGCCGATTCGCCGAGGCGCACTGGACGCTCGCCGAGACGCGCGACAGCGACAAGTCCTGGAACGTCTGGACGCCGGCAGAGCTGGCCGAGCGCGCGCCGGGCTTCGACTGGGGCGCATTCCTGGCGGGTGCGGGGCTCGGCGATCGCACGATGCTCGTCGTCGGCGAGCCGAGCGCGTTCACGGCGATGGCACGCGCGATCGGCGAGACGCCGTTGCCCGTGCTGAAGGACTGGCTCGCCGTTCGGCTGGCGAAGGATCGGGCGCTCGCGCTCCCGCGCGCGTTCACCGATGCCGAGTTCGCCTTCTCGAACGGCGTCCTCGGCGGGGCCGGAGAGTCACCGGCGCGGTGGCTGCAGGCCGTGGAGCTCACCGGCGTCGCGCTCACGGACGCGGTGTCGCGCCCGTACATCGCGCGGCACTTTCCCGCAGCGACGAAGGCGGCGATGGACGAGCTGGTGACGAACGTGCTCGCCGCGATGGATCGGCGCGTCGCGAACCTCGAGTGGATGTCGGCCGAGACGCGCGTGAAGGCGCGCGCCAAGCTCGCCGCCTTCCAGACGATGATCGGGTATCCGGACGAGTGGCTCAGCTACGAGGGGCTCGACGTCCGGCGCGACGACGCCTACGGCAACTTCGTGCGCGCAGCGCACTTCGACTGGCAGCGCCGCCTCGTGCGCATCGACCGCCCGGTCGAGCGCCGGGAGTGGACGATGATGCCGATCACCGCGAACGCCTACGCCAACTTCGCGAACAACCAGATCGTCTTTCCCGCGGCGTACCTGCAGGCGCCGCACTTCGATCCGAACGCCGACCCCGCCGTGAACTACGGCGCCATCGGCTACGTGATCGGCCACGAGATCAGCCACCACTTCGACGACCAGGGCAGCCGGTTCGATGCGCGCGGCCGGCTCGTGCGGTGGTGGACCGACGAGGATCGCCGCCGCTTCGACGAGCGCACGCGCCGGCTCGTCGCACAGTACGATGCGTACGAGCCGCTGCCGGGCCTCAGAATCCGCGGTGCGCAGACGCTGGGAGAGAACATTGCCGACAACGCCGGGCTCGCCATCGCGTACGACGCGTATCGCCTTTCACTGAAGGGACGGCCGGCGCCGGTGCTCGACGGCTTCACGGGCGATCAACGGTTCTTCA
>DASTSX010000278.1:0-13768 GCA_035760455.1 Gemmatimonadaceae bacterium
GAGTGTGCGAGCGTCGAGCTGCTGTCGCTGCCGGGGACGAGCGCGGACGATTTCGTCCGGCGCAGTGTGCTGCTGTACACGGGCGAGTCCCGTCTGTCGGGGAGCACGATCGCCGCGGTCCGCGACGCGTATCTCGCCGGCGAATCGCGCACCGTCACCGCGCTGGCGCGCATCAAGGCGCTGGCCGGCGAGATGGCGAGTGCGCTCAGGGCCGGTGACGTCGACGCGCTGGGTCGGCTCGTCGGCGAGCACTGGGTGCATCAGCGCGCGCTGCACCCTTCGATCACGACGCCGCGCATCGACGAGATCGTCGAGCGTGCGGCACGCGCCGGCGCGCTCGGCGTGAAGGCGCTCGGCGCATCGGGAGGCGGATGCGTGCTCGCGATCGCCGCCGAGGGACGCGAGGACGAGCTGGCGCGCACGATCGCTCCGCTCGGCCAGCGCCTCGAGTTCGGCATCGACTGGGACGGCTTCCAGATCGTCGCCGTGCTCGACGAGCGACGTGACGACGAGCATGTGCCGTGAGCGCGGAGGCGATCCGACCCGGTGACGCGCGCGCCCTGGCGCGTGCGCTCGTCCGTGTCGATTCGCGCAATCCGTCCCTCAGCGCCGGCGGCCCGGGCGAGGCGGCGTGCGTCGCGCTGCTCCGGGCGGCGCTCGATGCGTGGGGCTTCCGCACCGAAGTGCACGAGGCGGCGCCGGGCCGGCCGAACCTCGTCGCACGGGTCGGCGACGCGCGTGGCGGGGGCGTGCTGATGCTGAGCGGGCACGTCGACGTGGTCGGCGTCGAGGGGATGACGCACTCGCCGTTCGCAGGCGAGGAGCACGGCGAGCGGCTGTACGGGCGGGGCGCCGCGGACATGAAGGGCGGCGTCGGCGCCATGTGTGCCGCCGCCTGGCACGCTTCGCGGAGCCCGCTCGCCGGGGAGATCGTCGTGGCGATCGGCGCGGACGAGGAGTTCGAGAGCATCGGGACGCGGGCGATGCTGGAGCGCGGCGTCCGCGCCGACGCGGCGATCGTCGGAGAGCCCACGTGCCTCGACGTGATGCCGGCGCATCGAGGCTTCGTGTGGATCGAGGTCGTCGTCCACGGTCGCGCCGCGCACGGCAGCCGGTGGGACGTCGGCGTGGACGCGATTCGCCACGCGGGCCTCCTGCTGGCCGAGCTCGATCGCGTCGACGCCGAGCATCTCGCGCGCCGTACGCATCCGTTGCTCGGACGTGCCTCGTTGCACGCTTCGACGATCGAGGGCGGGATCGGGATGTCGACGTATCCGGATCGGTGCGCGCTGCGGCTGGAGCGGCGGACCCTTCCCGGCGAGGCGCCGACCGATGCCGTAGACGAGGTGCGGCGCGCGTGCGACGCGGTGCGGGCCAAGCGCCCCGAGTTCGCCGCCGACGTCTCGCTCCTGATGGCGCAGGGGCCGAGCGACGTCGCGACGGACGCGCCCGTCGTGCGCGCGCTCGAGCACGCGCTGCGCGAGTGTGGCGAGCCGGTGCGCGTGGCGGGGATGTCGGCCTGGACCGACGCCGCGCTGTTGAACGCCGTGGGGATCCCGGCGATCTGCTTCGGGCCCGGCGACATCTCCCTTGCGCACGCGGCCGAGGAGTACATTGCGCTGCCCGAGATCGACCGCGCCACGTCGGTCCTCACGGCCCTCGCTCGGCGTTGGTGCGCCTGAGCAACCCGCGCTCGTCGCCACCGCATGCCTCGTCGTACGACTCCGACCCAACTGACCGCCGCGCAGTACGACGCGCTCGAGCGTGCGATCGCCGACCGGCGCCGGCTGTCCGTGTGGCGGCGCGGAACCGAGTACGTGGTGGTGGTGGATCGGCTGTACCTCGCGGGAGGCCGCGAGGCGCTCGAGGCGCATCATCCGACGACTGGAGACCCACTCACGCTGTTCATCGACGAGCTCGAAGGAATCGAGGTCGTCGGATGAGCGCGGTGGAGGAGCGCGCCGAGCTGCCGCTCGTCGCCATCTATGCCGACGAGTCGTGTCTCGGCAACGGGCGGGAGGGCAGCAACCCCGGCGGCGCCGCCGGGGTGATCGAGCACCTGAATGCGGCGACGGAGCGCCTCACGCGATGGGACTACTGGATCGCCGAGCCCGCGACGACGAACAACCGCATGGCGCTGCGGAGTGCGATCGAGGCATTTCGCGTGATCGGCCGGAAGGGAGGCCGGTTCCGCGTGCTCTTCACGAGCGACTCGCAGTACCTCGTGAAGGGAATGACGGAATGGGTGTACGGCTGGGCGAGCCGCGGCTGGCGCCGGCGCGAGGGCGCGATCGAGAACCTCGCGCTCTGGCAAGAGCTCGTCGCCGCGGCGGTGCCGCACCGTGTGCAGTGGCAGTGGGTACGCGGGCACGCCGGACACCCGCAGAACGAGTACGCGAACGACCTCGCCGTGCGGGCCGCGAAGGAGCAGACCTCGTCGGACGGAGCGCGCACCTCCGGGTTCGACGAGTGGCTGCAGGCACAGCGGCTGCGTCGGCGAGTGACCGTCGAGCCGGCCCCCTTTCCCAGCGGACAGCCGTTCGCACCGACGCGCCCGCTGCCGCGGGCGGGCACCTCAACTCTCTAGGAGCAACGATGGACGACGTGGAGCGGATGTACCGGCACCTGGTGCGGACGATTCGCACCACCTCACCGCACCTGCTCACCCAGCCGTTCCAGGTCGCGGACCTGTACGCGACCATCCTGCCCTACCGCCTGCACCGGCGCGAGCTCGGGCTCGAGACGAATCAGGACTACGAGATGGCGATGCTCGAGCTGCTGTCGGGCGGGCGCGGGTATCTCGTCGTCGAGAATCGGATGCGCGAAGTGCTTGGCGCGTCGGCCAAGTCGCCGAACCCCGATCCGCAGCTGATCCGCGAGTTCGCGAGCTCGCGCGTGTCGCTCGCGCCCGACGCGGTGCGAAAGGTCGATCCGGACGCGCTGCCCGTCTCGGCGGAGCTGGCGCCCACCGCTCCGGCCGGAGTGCCCGTCGCAGATCCGGACACGGGCCCGTTTCGCGCGGCGGGCGCGGGTGCCGGTGCGGCGCCGGCAGCCCCGATCACCTCGACTCCCCCCGCGCGCGCCAGCGGAACGGCGGTGTCGCCAACGCCCGCGACGACGAGGCGTGCATCCCGCCCGATCTACCTGGCGCAGGACGGCGAATGTCCGCACTGCGCTGGGGCGCTGCCAGGCGGTCGGGCCATCAAGTTCTGCCCGCATTGCGGCCAGGATCTCACGGTACAGCACTGTCCGGCGTGTGGGAGCGAGCTGGAGCACGATTGGAAGTTTTGCGTCACCTGCGGCCGGGCGGTCTCCGCAGGCTGAGCGAGCGTCTCGGCGGCCGGCGCGGGTTCGCCAGCGGCCTCGGCGCGTGCCTTGCTAGATCGGAGGGGGCAAGCGCACTCCAGCCCGAGGCACGATCGTGACCGACTCTCGAACACTTCGCCGCGCCGCGTGGGGCATCGTCGCCGGTGCGCTCGTTCTCGCGCCAGCGGGCTGCGCGGCGCCTGGTACCACCCCACGCGCGCCCGGACCAAGCCCCGCGGGCGGCGAGACGTCGACTCAGGGAGGCACGACGCCGCTCGTGCAGGCCACCTGGCCGGTGCGAACGCGAGAGCACGTCGACCTGTGGCTGCACTCGTACGCGCTGCTCACCGCCGACTCGACGCTCGTGCCGTACTTCAAGCGCGGCTACCGCGACCGGCTGTTGGAGGTGCGCCGCCAGCGCGGTGTTTCGACGCAACTGGACGCGAGCCGCGCCCGATTGCTCGAGCGCATCGCCGTGCAGCCGTCGCTCGCGACGGGTCCGCAGTTCCTCCCCTTCTACTTCGGCTCATGGGAGCAGATGCGGCAGGCCGTCGACGTGTTCATCCGGGCGAACGGCAACCCGCGCGCGACCAGCGACCCGACACTGCAGCAGTACATCGCCATCCTCGCCGGCTCGTTCCAGTCCGCGGCCGACCGGGAGTGGCTGCGGCTGCTCGTCGTCGCCGTGGACGACGAGAGCCGGAAATTCCACCGCGACTACTGGACCGCCGAGACGCGCGCGCGCGCCGCTGTCGTCGCGCACGTCGACTCGCTCTGGCAGCGGAGCTGGCGCCCCTCGCTCCAGCGGTTCCTCAACAACACCCAGCAGCAGAACGGGGAGATCTACCTCTCGCTGCCGCTCGACGGCGAGGGACGTACGGTGAACTTCGGCAAGGTACAGAACGCCGTGGCCGTTGGGATGCCGGACGCGATCCAGGGGAGCGAGAGCGTGCTGTACACCTTCGCGCACGAGGTGGCGGGGAGCGTGGCGAACACGGCGATCGTGGACAACACCACGCCGGCGGACCGTCGCGCGGGGACGACCGCGCGCTTCGAGCAGTCGGCGGCGGTGCGTGCCGGCGCGCTGCTGCTCGAGCGCACGCTGCCGAGCGCGGTGCCGGGCTACATGCGGTTCTACCTTCAGTCCGCGGGCCGCACGGCGCCCGGCGATCCGCGCGCGGCGTTCGCGTCGACCTTCGCCGTGCCGGACGCGGTCAACGAGGCGATCGGCCGGCAGCTCGAGGTGATCCTCGGCGGCATCTGACCTCGCGGGGGAGCCATTATCTTTCCCGCATGTCCCCCGAGGCTCCCAACCCGTCGAATCTGCCGGCCACGATCGACCGCGCGGCCGTCGAGCGCGTGCTGGCGCGCGCGCTCGAGCTGCAGGCCGGCGCCTCGGGTGAGACGCACGACCGCCTGAGCGAAGCCCAGCTGCACGAGCTCGCGAAGGAGGTCGGCCTGGACGTGGTGCACCTGCGGCAGGCACTCGCCGAGGAGCGCACGCGCGCCGTGGTGCCCGAGGAGCGAGGTCTGCTCGCGACGTTGTTCGGCAGCGCGACCGTGAGCGCGCAGCGTACCGTGACGGGGACGCCGCCGCAGGTGCTGCAGGCGCTCGACGACTGGATGCAGCGGCAGGAGTGCCTGAAGGTGAAGCGGCACTTCGGCGACCGGATCGTCTGGGAGGCGGATCAGGGGCTCACGGGCATGGTGAAGCGCGTGGTGAGCGGGAAGGGCGCCGACCTCGCGCGGGCCACCGACGTCGCGGCCACCGCGATCGCGGTCGACGCCACGCGCGTCATGGTGCGGCTCGATGCGCACCTCGGCGGCCACCGGGCGTCGATGGCGCAGGTGAACGCGGGGATGGCAGCGGCGTCGCTCGTCGCGGGCGGCGTGATCGCCGCGCTCAGCGTCCCGCTGATCATCGCGGCGGCACCCGCCGCGGTGCTCGTGCCGACGGTATGGGGCGCGACGCGCTCGGCCCACGCGCGTCGAGTGGCGCGGGCTCAGCTCACGCTCGAGCAGGTGCTGGATCGACTGGAGCGCGGCGAGGCGGGGCGGCCGCCGACGTTGATGAGCATGCTCGCCGCGGCGGTGGCCAAGGCGCGGTGAGTTGGTGAGTTGGATAGGGGGCTTGTTGGTTGAACCACAACCGACCAAGTCACGACACGGCCCTGGCCAGGAACCAGCGTCGAGATCGCTGCGGGGGCTTCCACGCCGGTCGAGGCCAGAGCGTTCAACGCACCAATCACCCGACCAACCAGCTTGCGGTCCAACTCACCAACTCACCGCTTCACCGCACTCCCGCCAGGAGGAACGGCCGCCGCGTCGCGCGGTCGGCGAGCCAGGCCAGACCGCGGTTGCTGAGGATCACGAGAAAGCCGATCAGCGTGAGCGACTTCACCTCGGCGCGGGAGATCTTCACCACCTCGCGCGGCACGAGTGACAGCGACGTCCGCGTGAGGTCGCGGAGTGTCGCACAGGCGAAGAGCAGCGGGAGGACGCACGACAGACGGATCGAGATCGCGCGCCGGGGGATGAGCAGCAGGTAGCTGCGCGCCCCATCGAGGTCCTTCCAGGCGAGCTGCACCATCGCGGCGAGTGCCGCGCGCGTCTGGCGGAGCCGCTCCGGCGCGAGGATCGTCGCGTGGCTGCTCCCGTGCTCCCGCAGCAGCTCCTCCGGGATGTAGATCGAGTTCTCCCGCTCCGCGTCGCGCGCGACGTCCTTGAGGATGTTCACCGTCTGGAGCGCTTCCGCGTAGGCGCGCGACTTCTCGCGCAGCACGCCGTGCAGGCGGACGCCGATGCTGGGGACGTGCTCGTGCCAGAGGTCGGTCACGAGGTAGCCCACGGTGCCAGCGACGTAGTAGCAGTACTCCTTGTACTCCTCGAGGCTCTGGATGCGGATGCCGTGCGGGTAGAGGAGGACGAACTTCCGCATTCCGACGATCATCTCGCTCACCCAGCGGCGCACGTGGGCGCGCGTCGTCTGGGGCAGCTCGCGGTAGAGCAGGAAGACGAGGTGCGCGTTGCGGGCGAGCCGCACGTGGGTCTCGTCGCCGGCGAGGGCGTCCAGGCGCTCTGGGAATGCCTCGGCGGCGACGGGATCATCGAAGCAGCGGAGCAGCGCGTCGAGCAGCGCCGCCTTCTCGGCGGCCGGCATCCGCGGCTCGTCCTCGATCGTGTCGGCGATGCGGCACAGCAGGTACGCGGTGTGGACGGCGCGGCCGAGCGTACCCGGGAGCACGCGGATGCTGAGGGCGAACGTCCGCGAGACCGGCGGCAGGATCTCGCGCGCGAAGCGCTCCGCCTCCGGCACGCGAGGATCCGGCCGCGTGCTTCGCGGCTCCATTGGCGCTTCCGTCACGGCGGTTAGACTTCTCGGCACCTCGAAAAGATACCCTCGCGTCGAAAGCATGGCACATTCGCCGGCGTCGGCCGGATTTCGTGGGACGTTTCGCGAGGACCTTCCGGCGCGGGCCGTCTACAGCGAGGCGGCAGGGATCGCGCGGATCCTGCCGCGCGCCGTGGCCGTGCCGGTGGACGCCGAGGACGCGTGCACGCTCGTGCGCTGGGCCGCCGACACGCGGACGTCGCTCGTGGCGCGAGGCTCCGGCAGCAGCATGGCCGGCGGCGCGATCGGCGAGGGCGTGATCGTGGACCTGAGCCGCCTCGATCGGATCGAGCCCGTTGACACCGCTCGACGGACGATCCGCTGCGGGCCCGGCGCGATACGCGACGCGATCGACCGCGCGGCGCGCGCCGAGGGGCTGCAGTTCCCGGTCGATCCATCGAGCGGCGCCTTCTGCACGGTGGGCGGGATGGCGTCGACGAACGCGGCCGGCGCCCACACGCTGCGCCATGGAGCGATGCGCCGCTGGGTCGAGGCGCTCGACTGCGTGTTCGCCGACGGTTCGCGCGCCGAGGTCCGGCGCGGCGTCGACGCTCCGGCGCTTCCCATCCTTCGACGCGCGCTCGCCTCGCTCGAGGCCGTGCGTGTCGCCGAGCGCGCCTCGCCGTCCCGGCACGCCGGCGTGCGGAAGGATTCGTCGGGATACGGCGTCGCCGACTGGGCGGAGTCGGGCGAGCTGGTCGATCTGCTCGTCGGCGGCGAGGGGACGCTCGCGCTCTTCGTGGGCCTCGAGCTCCGTCTCGCGCCGCTGCTTCCGCACTCCGCCAGCCTGCTCGGTGCGTTCGCGACGCTGGAGGACGCGGTCGTCGCGGCCGACCGCGCGCGCGGCGCGGGCGCGGTGGCGTGCGAGCTGCTCGATCGCAGCTTTCTCGACGTCGCGCGGCACGGCGGCACTCCGGTGCCCGCCCCTCACGATGCCGAAGCCGTGCTGCTCGCCGAGGTGGAGGCGCGCTCGCGCGAGGAGGCCGACGACCTCGCTCGCGCGATCGAGGCCGGATTCCGCGCCTCGGGCGCGACCGCGGTGCGCCTCGCGCTCGACCCGGAGACGGAGCACGCGATCTGGAAGCTCCGCCACGCGGCGAGCCCGATCATCTCCACGATTCACCCCGAGCTGTCCTCGATGCAGCTGATCGAGGACGGCTGCGTGCCGCCGGCGCGGCTGCCCGAGTACGTGCGCGGCGTCCGCGCCGCGTTCGAGCGTCTCCGATTCCGCGGGGTGATCTTCGGCCATGCGGGCGACGCGAACGTGCACGTGAATCCGCTGATCGACGTTCGCGAGCCCGACTGGCGGACGCGCGCCGAGGCGCTGCTCGACGAGATCAGCACGCTCACCGGCCGGCTCGGGGGGACGCTCACCGGCGAGCACGGCGACGGCCGGCTGCGCGCGCCGCTCCTCTCGCGGGTGTGGCCGGCCGAGGCGCTCGCGCACTTCGCGGCGGTGAAGCGGGCGTTCGATCCCGACGGGATCCTCAATCCGGGCGTGAAGGTCGCGGCGGCCGGCGCGCGGCCCGTCGACGCGGTGAAGTACGATCCCTCGCTGCCTGCGTTGCCCGAGCCCGCTCGCGCCGCGCTCGCGCGCGTCGAGCGCGAGCGGGCGTATGCGCGCGCGCGCCTCGCGCTCCTCGAGGAGGCGACACGACTCGACGCCCGCGCGGGCGGCGTCTAGCTTTCGCCGCCATCCCCCCTCACGCCGCGCCTCGCCTCATGACCGCTGCCGCTCCCGCCGCCACCTCGCGTCTCTACTACGAGCCGAAGATCTCCGTCCTCGCGCGCCCGGTCTTCACCGCGCCGGACCACCTGGACGTGAACTGGATCGGCGAGAGCACCGACGGCGAGCGCCTGGCGGAGTTCGCGGGCCGGCTCTGCTACATGAGCCAGCACAACCCGGCGAACCGCTCGACCCGCGACTATCTGGAGAACATCAAGAAGCAGGGGCACGGGAGCGTCCTCGAGCACGCGAGCTACTCGCTCCTGCTCGAGGGGATCAGCCGCTCGCTGACGCACGAGCTGGTGCGGCATCGGGCGGGCTTCGCCTACTCGCAGCTCTCGCAGCGGTACGTCGACGAGAGCGAGGCGTGCTTCGTCGTGCCGCCGGCGATCGCGGGCGACGACGCGCTCGAGGGCGCGTGGCGCGCCCAGATCGACGCGGCGCAGAGCGCCTACGTCGCGCTCGTGGCGCAGCTGATGGAGCGCTACGGCTGGGTCGCCGACAAGGTCCACCGTCGGAAGATGGCTCGCGAGGCCGCGCGCGGCGTCCTCCCGAACTCCACGGAGACGAAGATCGTCGTCACGGGAAACGCGCGTGCGTGGCGCACGATGCTCGAGCTGCGCTCGAGCGAGGGCGCCGAGCTGGAGATCCGCCGGCTCGCGGTCGCGGTGCTCCGACTCCTCCAGCAGGAGGCGCCGGGCTTCTTCTCCGACTTCGAGATCTACGTCGCGGACGACCGCCGAGAGGCTGCGCGCATCTCGTATCACAAGGTGTGAGCGGGCGCGCGGCGAGAAATTCTTTTCGCCGCAGAATTTCTCATTGCGCGAAAAATCCCGGCTCCCTATCTTCGCCCGCACTTCTCCGGTGGCGTGCGACTTGCCCGCGTGCGCACAGCGGAAGACACCGCGCCGCGCCAGCGGGACTCCACAGTAGCGACGGGATGACGCGCATCGGTTTCGCGTACAATCAGAAGCCCGAGCCCGAGGCGGCCGACGCGGCCGCGGAGCTTCCGCGCGCCGACGAGGAGCCGCCCAGTAGCGGCACCGGGAACGACTCGGCCACCGCCACGCTGCTCGCGCCGGCCCCCGACGACGAGTACGCCGAGTGGGACTCGGCCGAGACGATCGACGCCGTCGCGCGCGCGCTCGCGCGCTACGGCGAGGTGATTCGCCTCGAGGCCCGCGACGACTTCCCCGAGCGGCTCCGCGCCGAACGCCCCGACATCGTCTTCAACATCGCCGAGGGGCTGCGCGGCCCGAACCGCGAGGCACACGTCCCGGCGATCTGCGAGTTCTACGGCGTCCCCTACTCGGGCAGCGACCCGTTCACTCTCGCGCTCTGCCTCGACAAGGCCCGCACGAAGGAGATCCTCCGCGCCAACGCCGTCCCGACCGCCGACTGGGCGCTCGCGCGCGGCGCGGGCGACGTCGACCGGATCACCGCACGGGGCTGGACGTATCCGCTCTTCGCCAAGCCGGTCCACGAGGGCTCGTCGAAGGGAATCACGGAGCGCAACCTCGCGGGGGACGCGGTGGCGCTCGGCGCGATCGTGCGCGAGCTCCTCGAGCGCTACGAGCAGCCCGTGCTGGTCGAGACCTTCCTCCCCGGGGCGGAGTTCACCTGCGGCGTGCTCGGGAACGGCGCGACGGCGCGGGTGCTGCCCATCGTCGGGATGAACTTCGACGCGCTGCCCGCCGGCGCGCTGCCGATCTACGGCTTCGAGGCGAAGTGGCTCTGGGATCGCCCGGAGAACCCGCTCGACATCTTCTCGTGTCCGGCGCGGATCGCCGACGCCCTGCGCGCGGAGATCGAGGACGTCGTGCTGCGAGCCTACGCGGTGCTGGGCTGCCGCGACTGGTCGCGCGTGGACGTGCGGCTCGACGCCTCGGGCCGCGCGAACATCGTCGAGGTGAATCCGCTCCCCGGCATCCTGCCCGACCCCGCCGACAACTCGTGCCTGCCGAAGGCGGCGCGCGCCGCGGGGCTGGACTACGACGCGCTCATCGGTGCCGCGCTCGAGGCGGCGGCGGCGCGGCAGGGGATCGCGCTCCGGAGCGCCGCGTGAAGGTCGCGATCCTCTTCGACGGCGCGAGCGCGTTCGCCGAGTTCCCGGACCAGGAGATCCTCGGCACGGTGGAGGCGGTGAGCGTCTGCCTCAGCACCGAGGGGAATGCGGTGGTGCGCATTCCCGTGCACCCGGATGCGCGCTGGATCGACAAGCTCAAACGCGCGCGGGTCGACCTCGTGTTCAACCTGTGCGAGTCGATCGACGGCGTCGCCGCCCTCGAGCCGGCCGTGATCTCGGTGCTGGAGCTGCTCGGCCTGCCCCACACGGGGAGCTCGAGCTGGACGACGACGCTCTGTCTGCGGAAGCACGTCGTGAACGGCGCGCTGGAGCGGTCGGGGCTTCCGATCCCGAAGTTCGCCGTCGTGCGGCGCGGTGGCGCGGTCCCGTCGGTCGGGTTTCCCGCGATCTGCAAGCCGGCGGCCGAGGACGCGTCGATCGGCGTCGAGCAGCGCTCGGTGGTGCGCACCTCGCGCGAGCTCGCGGAGCGGGTGAGCTCGATGCTCGAGCGCTGGGACGAGGTCCTCGTGCAGAAGTACGTCGAGGGACGCGAGGTGAACGTCGGCGTGCTCGGCGACGCCGTGCTGCCGATCGCCGAGATCGACTTCGGTCGGATGCCCAAGGGGATGTGGCGGATCGTCACCTACCGCTCCAAGTGGGAAGACGGCTCCGACGAGGACCTCGGCTCCGCGCCGCGCTGTCCGGCACGGCTGCCCGCGGCGCTCGCCGCGCAGCTGCGCAAGGCGGCGGTCGCGGCGTGGCGCATCGTCGGTGGCTCGGGCTACGGGCGCGTGGACATGCGCATCGACGAGCGTGGGCGTCCCTGGATCCTCGAGGTGAACGCGAACCCCGACTTCGCGCCGACCGCGGGACTGGCGCGCATGGCCGGCGTCGCCGGGATCGACTACGGCGCCCTCGTGCGCCAGGTGTGCGAGCTCGGGCTCGAGCGCTCGCGCGAGGCGGCGACGACGGCCGAGCGATGGGCGCTCGCGCAGCGCCTCTCGGGAGTGGCGCCGGAAAGCACGGAGCCCGACCTCTTCCCCGCGGGCGAGGCGTAGCGTGGCGATCCGGCTCGGCAGTCTGCGTCCCCGCGATCGTGCGCGCGTCGCCGAGCTCCTCGTGTCCACCGCGGTCTTCTCGCGCGAGGAGATCGAGGTCGCGCTGCAGCTCTTCGACGCGAGTGTCGGCGATCCGCGCGCCGCGGGCGCGGATGATGCGCACGTGCCCGATTACGAGTTCACCGGCGCGTTCGACGGAGAGCGGCTGCTCGGCTATGCCTGTTCCGGTCCGACGCCGGCGACCGAGGGGACGTTCGATCTGTACTGGCTCGCCGTGGACGCCGCGGCGCAGGGCAAGGGGATCGGCAAGACGCTCGTGCGGGAAGTGGAGCGCGGGCTGCGCGACCGGGGCGCGAGAATGTTGCTCGTCGAGACCTCATCCCGTCCCGATTATTCGAATACCCGGGCGTTCTATGCCCGCTGCGGCTACACCGAGGCCGCACGCATCCGAGACTTCTACGCCCCGGCCGACGACCGGATCATGTTGATCACACGCCTCACCACACGAGAGCGCGGAGCAGCGACGCGATGAGCGACTGGCAGAAGATCCTGCGTGACGACAGCATCAGCACGCTCGAGGAGCTCAAGTCGTACGTGACCGAGCGGTTCGGCGCGGACGCCGCGGAGCGGGAGATCGACGTCGAGGCCCTGCGGCCCGCGTTCGACAACTTCCAGATGCGGATCACCCGCGAGTCGCTCGCGCAGATCAAGGACGTGGGCGACGCGAACTGGAACCAGTTCATCCCGTCGATCCAGGAGCTGGAGATCGTCGACGGGGTGATCGACTCGCTCGACGAGGACGGCGACTCGCCCGTCCCGAACATCACGCACCGGTATCCGGACCGCGTGCTCTTCCTCGTCAGCCCCGTGTGCGCCAGCTACTGCCGGTTCTGCACGCGGCGCCGCAAGGTCGGCGACCCGGAGAAGATCCCGCTCAACCAGTACGAGTCCGCGTTCGAGTACATCGCCGCGCACCCGGAGGTGCGCGACGTGATCCTCTCGGGCGGCGACCCCATGATGCTCTCCGACCGGCGGCTGGAGTACATCTTCCAGCGCCTCCGCGCGATCCCGCACGTCGAGATCATCCGGCTCGGCAGCCGGATCACGTCGCATCTCCCCGAGCGGATCACGCCCGAGTTCTGCGAGATGGTGCAGAAGTACCACCCCATCTTCATGAACACCCACTTCAACCACCCGAGCGAGCTGACCCCCGCCGCGGTGGCCGCGCTCGACCGGCTGAGCCGCGCCGGCATCTCCCTCGGGTGCCAGACGGTGCTCCTCCGGGGGGTGAACGACGACCCGAAGGTCATGATGAAGCTGATGCACGAGCTGCTGAAGGCGCGCGTGCGTCCATACTACATCTACATGGCCGATCAGGTCGCGGGGGGCGAGCACTTCCGGACGACGGTCCAGAAGGGGCTCGAGATCATCAAGGCGCTGCGCGGCTGGACGTCCGGGCTCGCCGTGCCGCAGTTCGTCATCGACTCCCCGGGCGGCGGCGGCAAGGTGCCGCTCCTTCCCGAGTACGTCGAGGAGATCAACGACGACGAGGTGGTCTTCCGCAACTACGAGGGGAAGCGGTTCAGCTACAAGCAGCCGCGCCAGCTGAACGTGCCGAGCGAGGTGCCGATGATCGCCGCCGAGGCGAACGACGTGGTGCCGATCGAAGCGGGGAAGTCGGCGAAGAAGCGCGCCGCGCGCCGGAGAAAGTCGGCGAACGGCTGACGCGCCGCTGGCCGCATCGTCGGCCGGGATCCGAGCGACTACTCGCGCCCGAGCCGCTGGTTGACCTCCGCCAGCGTCTCGGGCGCGATGGCGTAGGTGTGCTCCTCGCGCGGGAAGCGGCCGGCGCGCACGTCGTCGGCCCAGCGGCGCGCCGCCTCCTCGAGCACCCGGCGCCCTTCGGCATACCGCTCCACGAACTTCGCGACGTGGCCCTCGCCCAGCCCCAGCAGGTCGTGGAACACGAGCACCTGGCCGTTCGTGCCGGCGCCGGCGCCGATGCCGATCACGGGGATCGTGACGCTCGCCGTGAGGATCGCGGCCACGGCCTCCGGCACCGCCTCGACAATGAGCGCGGCGCACCCTTCCGCCTCGAGCGCCACGCCGTCGGCGATGATCCGGAGCGCCTGCTCCGCGTCGCGCCCCTGCGCCCGGTAGCCGTCCGGCGTGACGACGGACTGCGGCAGCAAGCCCACATGGCCGATCACGGGGATCCCCGC
>DASTSX010000279.1:0-9382 GCA_035760455.1 Gemmatimonadaceae bacterium
CGGCGCTGGCGCGCGGCGTCTATCTCGCGCCCTCGCCATACGAGGCAGGCTTCACCTCCGCGGCGCACGGCGACGCGGAGATTGCGTCGACGCTCGAGAAGCTGGATGCGGCGCTCGCCGAGGCGCGCGGCTAGCCTGCGCCGCGGCGCGGCGACCGCGCTCGCGGTGGTCGGGCTGGTGGCGGCGTGCACGAGCGCACGCCGCCGCGCGACGACCACGGTCTCCTCGGGCGGCGACGTCGAACGGCCGATCCGCGGGGCGCGCGACGCCTCGGAGCGAACGGTGCGCATCCTGCTCGCCTCGCGGCAGCCGTCGGTCCGGCTGACGGCCGAGGGAGGCTGGCGCATGTTCGCGCCCGACGGGACCACGCTGGTCGCGCTCCCGCAGCCGGGCGAGCGATGGATCCTCGAGCAGGACGGTCGGCTCGTCAGCGCTCGACGGGACGACTCTCATGCAGTCCCGCTGCGCGAATCACCGATCGTCGTGCGGCCGCTCGATGTGGGTGGTACGATCGGGTTCAACGGCAAGCGCTGGCGTGGCGAGCTGCTCGTCAGCGTCGCCGAAGAGGGGCTGATCGTCGTGAACCGGCTGCGCATGGACGACTACCTGCGCGGAGTCGTGCCGCTGGAGATCGGCACCACGTCGCCGGCCGACGCCGCCGCGGTGGAGGCGCAGGCGATCACGGCGCGCAGCTACGCGGTGACGCGGATCGGCGACGGCCGGCGACCGTACGACATGACCGCGACGACGCAGGATCAGGTGTATGGCGGCGCGAACGTCGAGACGCGGATCGGTAACGCGTCGATCGACGCGACGCACGGTCTCGTGCTGCTCTACGGCGGCGCGGTGGTCAACGCACCGTATCACGCGAACTGCGGAGGCAGCACCGCCGCGCCGCAGGATTCGTGGCGCGCGTCGGCCGAGCCGTTCCTGCAGCGCGTGAGCGATCGGATCCCGGGCACGGACCGCTACTACTGCGATCAGGCGCCACGCTTCCGATGGACGCGTACCTTCGGCGCCGACGAGCTGCGCGAGGCGGTCGCGCGCTACGTGCGTGCGCTGCCGGGCGGCGCGGGCGGGATCGGCGCCGTGACGCAGGTCGCGGTGAGCGCCGTCACCCCGGCAGGGCGCGTCGGCACGCTCACCGTCGACACGGACCGCGGGCGCTGGGCACTCCGCGGCAACGAGATTCGCTCGGCGCTGCGGTCGCCCGCTGGCGAGTTGCTGTACAGCACCTACTTTTCCGTCGACGTCGTCCCCGGCCGGAGTGGTGTGCAGAGCCTGATCCTCAAGGGGGGCGGCAACGGTCACGGCGTGGGGATGTGCCAGAGCGGCGCGATCGGGAGAGCGCGCGCGGGCCAGGACGTCCGCACGATCCTACGCACCTACTACCCCGGGACGACGGTTGGCACGATCGAGTGATCCGCAGGGAGTCGCGGCGCGCGTCGAGGGCCGCTCGGCCACCGCACCGCTGCGCGTCGGCGTCGTCGGTGCGGGCGCGATCGCGCAGGTCGCGCATCTGCCGGTGCTGGCGAAGATGCGCGGCGTGGAGCTCATCGCGCTGTGCGACAACGATCGTCCCAAGGCACGCGCGCTCGCCGACCGATTCGGCATCCCCGACGCCTACACCGACATCGAGGACCTGCTGGAGACCGACGGGCTCGAGGCCGTGGTGGTGGCCACCCCGAACCACCTGCACGAGCCGCACGTGCTCAGCGCGCTCGCGGCGGGGATGGACGTGCTGTGCGAGCGGCCGCTCGCGCTCACCGCGCGCGGCGCGGAGCGCATCTGCAGCGCCGCCGCGCGGGCCGAGCGCAAGGTGCTGGTGGCCAACAACCACCGATTCCGCAGCGACGTCCAGGCGCTCTCGGGATTCCTGCGCGGCAACGAGCTGGGGAAGCTGACGGGGATCCGCGCCGGTGCGTATAACCACCGTCGCGCCGAGCAGGGATGGCGGCAGCGGCGCGCCGAGTCGGGCGGCGGTGCGTTCTTCGACTACGGTCTTCCGCTGCTGGATCTCGCGCTGTGGCTCGCCGACGGGCCGGCGCCGGAGCGCGTCGTGGCGCACATGGAGCGCCCCGCGGGCAAGAACGCGGTGGAGGAGTCGATGCTCGTGCAGCTGCGCTTCGCGACCGGTGCCGTGTTCAACTTCGACGTGGTCGGCGACTACATCGGCGAGGAAGAGCGGTGGTGGTTCGAGACCCTGTCGACGCGCGGCAGCACGCGGCTCGCGCCGCTGCGCGTCGTGAAGGAGCTCCACGGCCGCCCGACGGACGTGTCGCCGCGCGGAGCGGCCGCGCGCGAGAGCGCGTTCATCCAGTCGTACCGCGCCGAGCTCGCCCACTTCGCGGCGGTGATCACCGGCGAGGCGGAGTACGAGGCGCCCACCGACCAGGTGCTGCTGCACCGCCTCGTCGAGGCGATCTACAAATCCGCGGAAGAGGAGAAGGAGATCCGGTTGTGATCCGGCGGTGTCTCCCGCGGCTCGCGCGACGGCTCGTCTGCGCGACGCTCGCGCTGTGCGCGGCATCCGCCCCGGTGGGCGCACAGATGGCCGGCGCCACGACGCCGGCGCCCGTGGAGAACGGGCCGCTCGGCACGGACGGCCTCGACGTCTTCCTCGTCACCTTCGGGCAGGGCGAGCTGGTGTTCGAGCGCTTCGGCCACAACGCGATCTGGCTGCACGACACCGTCGCGGGGACCGACGTCACCTACGACTGGGGCAACTTCAGCTTCCGGCAGCCGGGCTTCCTGCGCCGGTTCCTCACCGGCGAGACGGCGTACTGGATGGAGGCGAAGGACGCCAATGCCATGGTGGAGTTCTACCGCCGGTTGGGCCGCACGATCACCCTGCAGCGCCTGAACCTGACGGGCGAGCAGAAGGCGCGCCTGCGCGACGACCTTCGCCGGAACGCGCTCGAGGAGCACAAGTACTACCGCTACGACTACTTCGTCGACAACTGTTCGACGCGATTGCGCGACGCGCTCGACCGCGTGATCGGCGGCGCGCTGCGGGTGGCCACAGACTCGATCCGCACGCCGTTGAGCTATCGCCGTGAGAGCGTGCGGCTCACGGACGGCGACCGGCCGATCCAGACCGGAATCGACATCGCGCTCGGTCGTCCGGCCGACGCGCCGCTCACGGTGTGGGAGTCGTTCTTCATCCCGATGCGGCTGCGCGATGCCGTCCGCGACCTGACGGTTCCGAACGGCGCCGGAGGCACACGCATCCCGCTCGTGGCCTCCGAGCGCACGATCGAGCCGTATCCCGGTACGCCGCGCGTGATCGAGCGGGCGACGGCTCCGCGGCTGGTCTGGCGACTGCTGCTGGTCGGGCTCGTGCTCGCGGCGCTCGTCGCGGGGATCCGGGTGATGGCGGTGACCCGACGCGGCGCAGCGTGGGGGCTCGCCGTCGCGACGTCGGCGTGGTCGCTGCTGTGCGGGCTGATCGGCGTCGTCCTCGTCCTCGCCTGGACGGCGACGCGTCACACGTTCTGGGCGTGGAACGAGAACCTGCTCGTGCTCTCGCCGCTGTCGCTGCTGCTCGTCGTACTGCTGCCAGTGGCGTTGCTGCGCCGTCGCGCCGACCGCGCCGCTCGCGCGGTGGCGATCGCCGTCGTCGCGCTGGGGCTCGTGGGGCTGGTGCTCGCGCTCGTCCCGGGTGGACAGGAGAACCGCGCCATCGTCGCGCTGTTTCTTCCGGTCCACCTCGCGATCGCGTGGTCGGTGCTACGGCCGACGATCGCGGGGCCGCGTCCTCGTGGCGGTCCGAACGACGAAACGCGGATCTGAACGGCGATGTGACGGAAAGGGCAGGATTGCTCTACCGGCTTGGACGGTTCTGGTGGCGTCCGAACGCCCGGAGAACGGATTCAACCCGACGTGATCCGTTCTCCCGCTGTTGGTCGGCGATCGAAACGAACCGGCGATCGTGCGCTAGTCTCCGCTCGCGGCGCCGGACGTCGCCTCGAACACGCGCGCGCCGATGAAGGTCTCGAGCAGCGCGGCGTCGATCGTGCCCTCTCGCGCCTCCATGCCGAGGATGTCGAGCGCGCGGTCGCGCGGAACGGCCCGCTTGTAGGGACGATCGGTCGCCGTGAGCGCGTCGTAGATGTCGGCGATCGTCATGATGCGCGCTTGCACGGGGATCTCGACGCCGGTGACGCGATTCGGATAGCCGTGCCCGTTCAGCTTCTCGTGGTGGGCGTAGGCGATGCGCGGGATGGCGCGAAGCTCGCGCGTCCACGGGATCTGCTCGAGGAAGCGATAGGTGTGCGTGACGTGCGACTCGATCTCGCGCCGCTCCTGCTCGTCGAGGTTCCCGCGGCGGATCATGAGGAACTGCAGTTCGTGATCCTCGAGCAGCGGCCGGACGCGGCCGTCGAAGTCCACGAACGTGCGCTGGCCGATCGCCTCGAGCGCCTCGAAGCTCCCCTCTGCGAGGACGGTCGGCTCGTTCGCCTGGACGATCGTGTCCATGAACCGCGCAAGCTCCTCGCGCCGCATCCGTCGCTCGCACTCGAGCCGCCTGACCCCTGCGTCGTACGCGGCACGTCCGCCCTCGAGCAGCAGATCGGCGCGAGCCCGCTCGAACTCGAGCTCCGTGCGCTGATCGAGGTACGCGAAGCGGTGGCGGATGAGGTCGAGATCCTGCGGATAGAGCTTCTTCTCCTTCACGAGCACCTGCTCGCGCACGCCCACCTTGCCGAAATCGTGCAGCAGGCCGGCGTAGCGGAGCTCGCGCAGCTGCTCGCGCGTGAACGTCACGTCCCGATACGGTCCGCTGCCGAGTCGGTCCACCGCCGTCGCCAGGCCGACGGTCATCGAGGCGACGCGGCCGGAGTGTCCGGAGGTCGCGGGATCGCGCGACTCGATCGCCGTCACGGCGGCGGTGACGAATCCCTCGAACAACCGCTCGATGTCCTCGTAGAGCCGGCCGTTGTCGATCGCGACCGCCGCCTGCGACGCCAGCGCCGTCGCGATCTCGACGCACCGGGCGTCGAAGGGGACGACGTCGCGCTCGAAGCTCTCGGGCGTGGAAAGACGCTGCTCCGGATCGCGCTTGCGATTGATCAGCTGGAGGACGCCGATGATCTCGTCGCGGTGCGTCTTCATCGGCAGCACGAGCATGGACTTCGTGCGGTAGCCGGCGGTCTCGTCGAAGCTCCGGTTCTGCCGGTACGCCGCGCCGTCGGGAAGCAGGTAGACGTCGCCGATGACGAGCGGCTCGCCGGTGGACGCCGCGTAGCCGGCGAGGCTCGACGCGTCGATCGCCACCGCGTACGAGGCGAAGGGGAGGACGGGCAGGGAGTGGTTCTGCGAATGCGCGAAGCGCAGCCGCGCCGGCGCGCCGCTGTCGTCGCGCTCCACGAGGTACAGCGAACCGGCGTCGCTCTCCGTGACGCGCCGCGCGTGCGACAGGATCAGGGCGAGCAGCTTCCCGAGGTCGCGCTCGGCGGTGAGCGCGACGCCAATCGCGCTCAGCTCGGCCAGCTCGCGTGTGCGGTCGACCGTCGCGCTTCGGGCCCGGCGCGCGGCGGCGAGGGCCGCTGCGTGGCGGAAGGCGCCGCGGAAGGCGGCCAGCTTCGTCCCGCCTGCCGCACCGCCCGGGATGAAGCTCGCCAGCGCCTCGATCGGAAACGCGTCGCCCGGCTCGGTGTCGGCGGGGTCGCCGACGCCCACGATGGCCACGAGGCCGGCCAGCGCGCGCAACTGCGAGGCGGCGCCGTCGCCGGCGGTCGCCAGCAGCGTGCGGTCGAGCGCGAGCACGGTCGGCCGCTCGAGATCGAGCGCGCGCGGCACTGGCAGCGCCGGGATCGCGCGGATCTCGACGTCGTCGCTGCGGCGGCCGAGTGGCGCCTCGGAGAGCGAGCTCCCGAGCGAGGTGAGGAGTAGGGGCTTCATGTACGGCGGACGACGGGGGCGGGAGACAACGAACCCGCCGGCGCTCGTCGTCGAGCGCCGGCGGGTGGTGTTACGAGAGCGCGATCACGCGCCGGGCTTGACCTTGGCCAGACCCGTGCGGGCCGGCGTGTAATCGGGGAACTCCTTCAGCACCGCGCCGAACAGCTCGACGGCGCGGGCCTTGTCGCCCTTGTCCGCCATGTCGAGCGCCTTGCCGTACAGCACTGCGAGGCGCATCGGCAGCTTCGTCGCGGTCGGCGCGCCCGCCTGTTGTGCGCCGCCGGCCGCGCCCGCGTCGCCAGTGCGCGTGGGCAGCTTGAGACCGGCGTTCAGTCGCGTCGCCAGCTGGCTGATGAGCGCGAGCACGTTGTCCGAGCGGTCCTGCACGCGGTCGGTGAACTCGATCGCGCCCGTCTCGACGTTCACGGCGCGGGCGTCGATCCGGAAGTTGCCCTTGGGATCGGCCATGAAGCCGCCGAAGATCATGTGCTGCGCACCGAGCAGCTTGCCGACCTTCACAGCCGTCTCACGATCGACCTGGCCCGCGCCGACGAGCTTCTGCTCGTCGATCAGCCGCTGGACCTGGTCGCGCTCGACGACTCGGATCGACGAGTTGGACGACATCTCGGTGATGAGGAAGTCGGCCACGCCCTTGGAGAGCCCGTCGTACTCGCGCGCTTCCTTGGTGAAGACGTTGTTGTTGAAGTACATGATCGCCACGGTCGGCTTGCCGGCCTGAGCGACGGCCGACCCGAGCGGCGCGACGAGACCGGCGCCGGCGAGGGCCAACAGAGCGATGCGGGTATGTCGGGTCATGGTCTCCTCCGAGACTCGTGCTTCAGCCTGAGCTCGCAGCGGCGTCGGCGGTCGCGCCACCCGGTCCGGTCAATCTTGGTGCGTGGCCCCGATCCATCCAGTATCGGCCGTCACAGTGCGGGATATCACACCTGCAAAGTCATGCCCTCAGCGGCCGCGACCACCTCCAGCGCCCGGCCGCGCCGGGCCACCAGGGCCCGACAGCGCTCCACACACCGGTCCACCTCGTCGTCGCTCCGTTCCGGGCGGTGGTGAAAGAGCACCAGGCGCTCGACGTCGGCGTCCAGGGCCAGCTCCACGGCCTGATCATGGGTCGAATGACCCCATCCGACGAACGACGCGTATTCCCCGGCGGTGTACATCGTGTCGTGCACGAGCACGCTCGCGCCTCGGACGAACTCGACGAGCTTCGCGCGCCAGCCTGGCGCGTCGTCGTACCGGGCTTCCGGGCTCAGCTCGTTGTCCGAGACGTAGACGAGCGCCCGCCCGCCCGCGTTACCGGTCGTGAAGCGGTACCCCAGGGCTCCCCCCGGGTGCCGGACGGAGATCGCCGAGACCTCGTATCCGCGGCCGGCCCGGCGCTCCTCGGCCAGCTCCTGGAAGTCGATCCGGGCCTGGAGCTCCTCGAACGAGACCGGGAAGACGACCGGCGACATCTGATCGCGCACGACGCGCCCGATGCTCGTCTGCAGCGAGCGCGAGCCCCAGATCGTGAAGTGGTTTCCCTTGCGGAACAGCGGCGCGAAGAACGGGATCCCCTGGATGTGGTCCCAGTGCGCGTGCGTGAGGAAGATGTCGCCCGCGATCGGCTCGCTGTCGCCACGCGCCAGCAGCGCGCGGCCCAGCTCCCGGATCCCGGTGCCGGCGTCGAGGATGATCAGCCAGTTGTCGGCGGTCCGGAGCTCGACGCAGGGAGTGTTACCGCCATACCGGACCGTGTCCGGCCCGGGGGTGGGAATGGAGCCGCGAGTTCCCCAGAAGGTGAGCGTCAGGCTCATGGGCCTGCGATCACATTCGGACCTGGGCCCGCTTCTCCAGCGCGTCCCGGTTGGCGACGGCGATGCGCCGCCGCTCGACGCGGATGAGGCCTTCCTCCTGGAACTCCTTCATGGCGCGCGAAACGGTCTCGCGGCTGGCCCCGATCATCTGGGCGATCGTCTGGTGCGTGAGCGGCTTCTCGATCGTGCCGTTGCTCGACTCGGCGGAGAGGTCGAGGAGGAGGCGCGAGATCCGTCCGGGAACGTCGAGGAGCACGAGTCCGCCGATCTTCTGGTCGGCGCGGCGCAGGCGACGCGAGAGCTCCGTGAGCAGCGCCCATCCCACGCTGGGATTCGCCTCGACGCGGCGCCGGAAGTCCTCGCGCCGCAGGATGAGCAGCTGCGAGTCCTCCATCGCGATCACGTGGGCCGACCGTGGCTGGTCGTCGATGAGGGCGAGCTCCCCGAAATGGGCGCCGGGCTCCAGCACGCCCAGGATCACCTCGCGCCCGTCCTCCCCGATCAGGACCACCTTGGCCCGCCCCTGGCGGAGCACGTAGAGCGAGTCGCCGGGGTCGCCCTGGAAGAGGATGACGCTGCCCTTCGGGTACGTGCGCTCCCGGGTGAGCTCGGCGAACTTGAGCAGCTCGTCGCGCTGCAGCCCGCTGAACATGGGAACGCTGGCGAGGAAATCTGCGGTCTGAGCGGTCATGGGCGTTGGGCCGTCGGGAACCGACTCGGGGGAATCCGGCTAACGTATCCGGACTCGCGGGTGGTGTCAAACGAGCAAGCCCTTGTCGGCTTGTCTTTTAGCCTTCGTTCCGGGTATATTCGTCAGCTGTTTCCGAGTCGCACATATCGCCACCGCAGGGCTTTCAATGAAGACCGACATCCATCCCGAGTACGCCACCGCGACCGTGAAGTGCGCGTGCGGCAACACCTTCGAGACGCGCTCCACGGTGGCCGAGATCCACACGGACGTGTGCGCGGAGTGCCATCCGTTCTACACCGGCAAGCAGCGCCTCGTCGACACTGCGGGCCGCGTCGAGCGCTTCCGCCAGAAGTACCAGACGAAGCCCGCCGAGACGAAGGAGAGCTGAGCCTCTGAGCCTCCGCGACCTGCTCGGCGACGCACTCGCTCGGGCGGCGGAGGTCGAGCGGCTGCTCTCCAACCCGGACACCTTCGGCGACGGCAGCAAGGTCGCGGAGCTGGGACGGGAGCACCGACGCCTCCAGCCGGTCATCGAGTTGGCGGCGCAGCTGGACAAAGCCGAGAACGAGCTCGCCGACGCGCGCGAGCTCGTTCTCGTTGACGACCCGGAGATGGCCGCCGAGGCCGCTCGCGAGGTCGAGCAGCTCGAGTCCTCGATCGCTCGGCTCGAGGCGGAGCTCAAGCCGGCGCTGCTTCCCCACGATCCGCTCGATGACCGCAACGCGATCATCGAGATTCGCGCCGGCACGGGCGGCGACGAGGCGGCGCTCTTCGCGGCCGACCTCTACCGCATGTACACGCGATTCATCGAGCGAGCGGGCTGGCGCCGCGAGACGATCTCGCACTCCGAGGGCGCGCTCGGCGGGGTGAAGGAGGCGATCTTCAAGGTGTCAGGTGACGGTGCCTTTGGAGCCATGCGCTGGGAGAGCGGCGTGCACCGCGTGCAGCGCGTCCCCGCCACCGAGACGCAGGG
>DASTSX010000280.1:0-3242 GCA_035760455.1 Gemmatimonadaceae bacterium
TCGCCCACTCGGGGCGGTTCTCGGAGAAGATCGCTACGCGATCGCCTGCTTGGATCCCGAGCTCCTGCATGCCCAGCGCGAGGCGGCGGACCCGGTCCCCCAGGGTGCGGCTCGAGATGGGCTGGTACGTCCCCTTGATCTTCACCTGGAACGCGTCGGGCTTGTCGAAGCGCGCCACGGCGTCGAAGAAGAGCTGCGTGAGGGTCCCGGGCGGCGTGTTGCGCGGTCCACCGGATGCGATCATCGGTACCTCCGAGGGAGACGCCGCGGGGGCGCGGCGCGACGGGCCGATAATATCGCGCCGGCCACGTCGGGCGCCACCGTGGCTATCGCGTCGTCACCACGAACCGGATCGGGCTCCCCTTGAGGGGCACGCCACGCAGGTTGTTGGCCGACGCGCTGACCTCCACGCTGTCGAACCCCAGCGGAATGGCGCGAATGCGCCGCGACGCGTTGCCCGACGGGTCGGTCGTGTCGACGGACGTACGACCGGTCGGGAGCTGGAAGCGACCCTGGTCGTCGACCAGCACGAGCGTCGTGTCGGGGATCGAGGCCGATGCGGGGAAGACGCGGGTGACCGCGTAGCGCACGATGATCGACTTGACGCCGGTGCGCTGCACCGTCGTCGTGCCCGTCGTCGTCGGCGGGCTCGTGACGTTCACGCCGAGCGCCACGGCGGACGTCACCTCGCTCGCGGCCGGCGCCGGGAAGCGTGAGCTCGCGCTGCCGGTCGCCGCGATCGAGTCGGGCTGCCGCACGACGTCGAGCGACACCGCCAGCGTCTGCAGCCGCGACCCGACCTGCCCGACGATCTGCACCGTGCGCAGCGAGTCTCCGATCACGAGGTTGGTCGGGGTCAGCGTGACCGTCTTGCCGGGGACCGTGGTGACGACGAACACCGGCGTGATCGTGCGCACGGTGTCCCCCGTGCTGCTGATGCCGTACAGCCGCAGAGGGGCCACCTTGCCGGTGCTGTCGCGCAGCGTGTCGTTCACCGCCACCGCGGGCGCCGGCAGGATCACCGACGAGATGTACGCCACGCCCTCGGGGAACGTGGGCACCTCACCGCACGCCAGGCCGGCGACGACCAGCGTCGCGCCCGCGAGCAGCGCGGGCGACAGCCCCGACCTTCGCACGCTCACTGCAGTCTGGGATCGAGGAGCTCGGCGAGCCGCGTGTACGCCTGGGACGCCGCGTCCTCGGGCGAGCGAAGCACGACGGGCTGCCCCGCCGCGAACGCGTCGATCGAGGCCATCGTGCGCGGGATGGCCACGTCGAAGAGAAGCTCGGGCGGGAGCTGCTCGCGCACGTAGGCCGCCACGCGCTGGGAGACGGCGTTCCCATCCTCCAGCATGGTCAGCAGGATGCCGTCGAGCACGAGGCTGCCGTTCTCCGCCGACGCATCGCGGACGGCGCGGAGGATCTGCGTCGTCGTCTGGAGCGCGAGCGGCTCGCACTGCAGGGGCACGATCACGTGCTGACTGTGCGCGAGCACCCGACGCGTGACCGCGCCAAGGCCCGGTGGGGTGTCCACGACTACGATGTAGCCGCGGTTGCGCGCCCGGATGAACAGCTCGCCGAGCTTGGGCGATCGGGCGATCTCGGCGTGATACTGCTCGTGGTCGCCCGTGTCCGCGACGGAGCCCGCCAGCAGCACCCTGAGCCAGGGCAAGGGGGTGGCGAGCACGACGTCCTGCAGCTCGTGCGTCCCGGCCAGCACGTCCGCCAGACCGGCAGGGTGCTCCGCGCCCATCAGACCGACGCCGTGCCGGACCGCGCCCTGGGGATCGACGTCCACGAGGAGGGTCTTCCGGCCCCGGCGCGCGAGCGCACTCGCCAGGTTGATGGCGGTCGTGGTCTTGCCGACCCCTCCCTTCTGGCTGACGACCGCGAGGACGGTGCCCACTACCCCTCGGGCTGCTGCTCTGGAAAGTCCGCCGCTTGGGTGCGCAGCTCCTCGAGGGTCTGTCGGGCATGACGAACCCAACGGTCCGCCTCGGCGCCGGTCGGCGGCGCCTCCAGGAAGGCCTCCAGATGCGCCGCCGCCTCCGCCAGATCGCCGCGCTTGATCAGCAGGAAGGCGAGCCCGTAGTGCGCCCCGGAGAGCTCGGGATCGAGCTCGAGCGCGCGGCGGTAGGCACCCACGGCCTCGTTCATCCGCCCAGTGCGCGAGAAGGCGATCGCCATGTTCTGGAGGATGCGCGGATCGTTGGGATGATCGCGCATGGCGAGCCGGTACGACGTCAGCGCCGCGTCGAAGTCGCCCTGACGCTCTAGCGACAGCGCCTCGTTGAGATAGTCGAGGCGCTGCGGCTTCGGGCTGTGGTCCGACTTGCCGCCGCCGATCAGGCGGCTGAACCAGGACATGCGTGGACGCAGCGGGAGGGATGGTGGTGCCCGGGCCGGACGCCTGACCACGGCACTGTTACACCTGGGCGCAAACATAATTCCCCGGCGCGCGGGGCGGCAACTTGTCCCACACAACGGACGCGTGCGCCACGACGTTTCGGCAACCGCCTATCGCGCTTCCAGATACGTCTCTGGAGGGGTACCTTTGGCGCCCCACCACTCACTCACCGAGGAACGCCGATGGCACCCCGAAAGACCGCGGTCGAGCAGAGCAAGGGCGTGTTCGAGGTGGAGTGGCCCATGTTCGGCGAGCTGTCGCGTGCGCTGGCCCTCAAGGTCGTGCGCGACTACGACCCCGAAGTCGTCGTCGGCGTCGCCACGGCCGGTGTCGTTCCGGGCGCCGTGATCGCGGCCATCCTCGATCGCGAGTTCCACTCGATCATCGTCAGCCGGCGCTATCAGTCGGACTCCGTGCGCGACACGCCGGCCGTGTTCGGCGCCGTGCCCACGGCCGTGCGCAACCGCCGCGTGCTCGTCGTGGACGAGACGTGCGACTCCGGGGCGACGATGCGGCTCGCGGTGAGCGCGATCGTGAACGCCGGCGCGGCGGAGGTGCGCACTGCGGTGGCGTTCAAGACGGGGTCGTTCGAGCCCGACTACCACGCCCTCGCCACCGACAGCACGATCGTGCTGCCGTGGGATCGCGAGGTGCTGTTCCAGGGCGAGCTCGTGCCGAACCCGCTGTATCGCGAAACGCTGGGGGGCTGAGGGCGCGGACCGTCCGGCGATCGGACCAGCGGATCACGACGCGCAAGGGGGACGCTCGGACCGCATCGAGGCGCCGGGACTACGAACAGATCGACGCGGAGGTCGCGGAGGCTCGCGGAGATCGC
>DASTSX010000281.1:0-17616 GCA_035760455.1 Gemmatimonadaceae bacterium
GTTGGACGACGGCGTGCGCGTCAGCGGCCCGCCGCGCGTGAGCCGGTCGTTGAACGAGGGGCTCATGTGGTTGAGCTGCACGTTCGCCGTCCAGTAGTTGGCGAGCTGCGCCTGCATCGTCAGGTAGCTCTGCCGGCGCACGAGCTCCCAGCCGTAGGTCCACACGTTGTCCGGCCCCGCGCGCACGCTCCACCGTCGGAGCAAGCGTCCCGGCTTGTTGTGCTCGTAGGTGACGTTCGGATCGAGCACGATGCGGTCGGTGCTCGTCTGGAAGCCGAGGTCGTTGATCTCGTAGCCCGGGCTGCTCGCCGTGAGCGCGACGTTGCCGGTCCAGCTGCCCGCGCGCTTGCCGGCGTCTACCTGCGCGCGATAGCCGCTCATCGACGTCGCCGCTGGATCGTACTCGAGGTGGGGCGCGTCGGGGCGCTGGAAGTAGTGATTGCTCGATCGCTGCGTCGCCGCGATCGCCGCGGCGCTCCCGCTCACCCGGCTCGGCGAGAACGAGCCGACGACCGACCAGGCGCGGTTGGCCGTCTCGGTGCGGAAATCGACACCGCCACCGTACGCCGCCGAGCGCAGCAGCTCCTCCGGCGCGCCGGCGGTCAGTCGTCGATTGACGGCGGTGGCGAGCGCGCCGACGGTGGTCCGGCCGCCCGCCAAGTCGCGCTTGACGCGGCCGGCGAAGTACGACGTGAGCGGCTCGACGACGGCGCTCCTGCGCTCGCCCGCGCGTGTGACGAACGCGGCCTCCTCGCGCCCGGTCACGGCCTCGAGCACGCCGACCGACCAGCCGCTCGCCGTGCGGCCCGTCAGCTTGGCGGCGCCGAGGATGGTCGCGACGTCGGGAAGGTCGGCGTAGACGGCACTGTCCGGCGCGACGAGCTGCGGTGCGCGGCCGACGCGGCGCGAGTAGACGATCTGCGCCGGCCCGCCCTCCGGCGCTCCGAAGATGCTCGTGCCGAAGCGCAGGATCTCCGCGCCTTCGACGAAGAACGGCCGCTTCTCGGCGAACAGGGTCTCGAACGCGGTGAGGTTCACGACCGCGGGGTCGAGCTCGACCTGACCGAAGTCGGGATTGAGCGTCGCGTCGATGGTGAAGTTCGACGTCACGCGGAACTTGACGTCCGCGCCAGCGCGTGCGGAGAGGTCCGAGCGCGAGCGGAAGGGATCGTCGAACCCGACGCTCGGCGCGCGCGCGGCGAGCGGACGCATGAACAGCCGCCCCGAGCTGTAGGGTAGCACCTCCAGTCGGCGGCTCGCGCGCACCCCGGAGACACCGTGCAGATGCCCGTAGTACGGCACGCCCGCGGGGCGGTCCTTCGGCGTGAACGAGAATTGCGCGAGCTCCTGCGTTCGCGCGATGCGCCGCTCGATCTGGAGCCCCCAGGTCTGGGCGTGCGCCGCGCTGAAGCGGAGCTGACTGAACGGGATGCGCAGCTCGGCGACCCATCCCGTGTCCGAAACGCTCGTCGCGGCCGACCAGACGGGATCCCAGCTCGCGTCCACCAGCCCGCCGCGGTCGGTGACGACGGCGCTGGTGCTGCTCACCGTCCGCCCCGAGCTGGTGAACACCTCGTCGCGGCGGACGCCGGCGGGATTCACCGAGAAACGGAACGCCGAGAGATGATCGTGGTAGCTGTCGATCGCGACCGAAAGCCAGTCCGAGTCGAGGACGTACGAGTCGCGGCGGACGAGCCGACCACGCGGTGGACGCGAGTCGTGCAGCCGCGCGCCGACGTAGAGCGCCTCGCCGTCGTAGAGGATGCGCACGTCGGTGCGCTCGCTGACGGGCCGACCTTCCTCGGGATCGAGCTGGACGAAAGCCGTGACGGGAGTTGCCGTCCGCCACGCGGGCTCGTCGAGCGCGCCGTCGAGCGTCACCCGCCCGGCGAGCGGTGTGGCGACGGCGGCGGGACGCGAGGCATGCTCGGCGACGCCCGCGCTCTGCGCACCGAGGACGCTCGTGCAGAGCGAAGCGAGGAGCGCGGCCGCCAGCGGGCGCCGGGCGAGCAGCGAAGCAAGGTGGCTCGGAAAGCGAAGCGGATGCATCAGGTCGGGGCAGAACCGCGAACCGCTCGCGCCGAGCGCCGCGTCACCGCCAATCTAGCGGCCGCCCCGTACTTGGCACGGGACGTGTTCCAGTGCGCAGGTCTCTTGCCTACCGGACGCGACCCATGTCATCGCTGCATCGCACGATCGAGGGCGACGCGATCGTTCGTCACCTCACGCAGGACCAACGGGAAATCGACCAGGCGCTGCTGGCGAAGCATGGGCGGAGCGCCCGCACACTCGTCAAGGAGGGACCACTCCGGCTCACCCTCACCATCTGCCGTCGGCGGGCACCCCCGCGCCGGATCGGCGCCGAGGGTGACCCGCGGCATGCGGCCGGTCAGCGCAGCCGGTACAGGAAGATCCCGTAGCCGACGCCGGCCGGGTCGACGCTGCGCGCCGACTGGAAGGCGAACCATCGTCCGTCGGGGCTCACCGTCGGGTTGGACGCCTTGAACCCGTCCCAGTCGCCCCATCGGGTCATGCGAACGAAGCTCGGCGCGCTCGGCGGCAGCGCGAGCTTCCAGATGTCGATGTAGCGCGAGGTCTGCCGCTCGGCCCCGCCCTGCTCGCGGCTCGATTCCACCAGCGCGAACGAGCCATCGGGTGCGACGCCCTCGACCTCGTTGTACTCCTCCTCGATCTTGCGATAGGTCGTGCTCTTCCCCGTGGCGAGGTCGAGGCCGAAGACGTCGGCCTTGTCGCCGACGCGATAGCACACGTAGACGAGCTCCGCGTCGTCGCGCCGGAAGTCCTGCGCCTCGAGGGTGCACTCGGGACGCTTCGCGCGAATCAGCTCGCGCCGGTTCGCCAGCTTCGGCGTCCCCGCCGAGTCGTAGACGACGTCGGCGGTGTAGATCACCGACTCCCCTTCGGCGAGCGAGTCGGGATACTGCCCGCGCGTGTTCGCCCAGGCGATGCGCATGCGCTTGCGCGAGATCGCGACGCCCTCGCTGATCTTGTGACCGAGCGCCACCGGCGGGCTCTTCGCGCCTGCGCGCATGACCCACATCTCCTGGTCGCGGTCGCGGGTGGTGCGGATGTCCTTGAAGTCGCGCGCGCCGATGAGGAAGTAGTCGCCGTTGGGGAGATAGTGGACGCGTAGGAAGCCGGCGTGGCGGAAGTGGCCGGTGAGGAGGCGAGTGATCCTCGACTTCACGTCGATCTCGAACGCGTCGCCGAAGCTCTTCGACATGAAGGCGATGCGCGTCCCGTCGGGCGACCAGACGGCGCGCTCCCCGAAGCCGGTGAGCTGGGTGATTCGCGGCGGCAGATGCTGCTCGGGCGTGCCCTGGCGGAACGACTGCGCGCCGGCCGCGTGCGCCAAGGAGAGAGCAAGCGCGGCGAGCGCGCCTGCCGCCAGCGCGCCGCGCCGCGCGGAAGTCGAGGAGAGACGCATGCCGACTATATGAAGCCGGCGAAGCGACTCGGCCAGTGTCCCGCCTGATCCCGAGGAGACTTCCGGGAGCCTCCGACCGGTACTGGGTACCGGGTACGTCGGTCGTACCGGGTACTTCAGCGGCAGTTCATCATCGCCCCACCCAGTACGTCGCCTTCACCAGGAACACGTTGTCCGGACGATCACCGAACAGGCTCCGCGTGTCGCGGCGGAAGTCGAAGTCGCCGAACGCATCGCTCCCCGAGCGCTGCTGCGTCCAGACGAAGAACATCGTCGAGCCCGGCCGGTACTCCCACCGCAGCACCGCCGTGCCGCGCAGCGAGCGGCTGGTGAAGTTCGGATCGTTGAAGGTGAACGGCACCGCGGGGCCGGCCGGTCCGTCGGGATCCACCGTGTACTTCGCCGTCACGGGGTCGCGCACGATCGTGCCGACGTCCTTGCCGTACTCGCGCTGCACGTCCGTCCGCGGCGCGAGATACTCGCTGAACGCGCTGTACTCGCCGCTGGCGAAGAAGGGCTGCGCGTAGAGCTGGAGCGTCACCGTCGGACGCATCGTCCAGTTGACGCGTGTCTCGAGCGAGGCGGTGCGCGTCGTGACGAAGCCGAACACGTACCGGTTGCCGCCGAAGGCCGTCGCCGTGGGATCGGCCTGGCGCCGCACGTACTGCTGCTTGCTCTGCGACCAGTTGTAGCTCGGCGAGAACTGGACGAAGATGTTCGACGCGGGCTTGAGCGCGACGCCGGGCCGGAACGTCCACGCCGTCGTGCTGTCGAAGCCCTCGGAGCCGCGCAGCGTGACGTCGAACACCGCCGCGCGCCGCGGGTCGGTCGACACCTGGAGGTGCCCGAAGTTGTAGCCCTTGAGCCGCACCACCGGACCGCCGCGGGTGAGCCGGTCGTTGTCGTTCGTGCCCTGTCGGATGACGAACGAGCGCAGGTTCCAGTAGTTGAGGAACTCGATGGAGTAGAACGCCTGCCGCTCGAAGTCGGTGCGCAGCCCGTCGTAGTTGAACTCCTGCTGGCCGCCGGCAATGGCGAACATGCTGCGGTAGAACTTCCCGGGGCGCGTCCAGTTCCGCGCGAGGTTGAAGCTCATCCAGCGGTAGTCGGTCCGATCGAGGAAGGCGAGGTCGTTGACCTCGAAGCCGGGGCTGCGCCAGTTGGTCTGCGCCTCCCACAGCCACGACCCGTTCTCCTTGGCGAGACGGGTGTAGAGCCCGTAGCCGCGCAGCGAGGTCGCGGTGGTGTCGTACGGGGTGCTGAACAGACCGTCCGATGACACCTCGCGGTCGGGTCGCTGGAAGTAGTGCGTACTCGAGCGCTGCGTGAGGGCGATCGCGTTGGCCGACCCGCGCACATCGGACACCGCGAAGCTGCCACGCAGGCGGTAGGTCCGATTCTGCCAGGCGTGGTTCCAGTCGATACCGGCCGTGCTCGCGCTGCTGCGCAGCTGGCTCACGAGCACCGAGTCGTTGAGCCGGCGCACGGTGTTGGTCGCCACGACGCCGACCGTCGTCGCGCCCTGGCGCAGCTCCTTGCGGACGCGGCCCATGAAGTAGTTGGTGAGCGGCTCGACGGTCTGGGTGCGCTCGGGCTGGCCGGCGGCGGTGAGGAAGCGCGCCGACTCCCGTCCGGTCACCGCGTCGAGCAGTCCGACGGTGTAGCCGCTGCTCGTGCGGCCGGTGATCTTCGCGGCGCCGAGGATGGTCGCGTCGTCGGGCGCGTCGGCGTACGCGGCCTGGTTCCCGACCCAGCCGTTGAGCTGCGGCGGGCGCCCGATGCGCCGGGAATACAGCACCCCGAGCCCGGAGAAGTTGCTGCAGAACATGCAGCTCGTGCTCCCGAACGAGAACGCGTTGCGGTTGGCGACGAAGAAGGGGCGCTTCTCGTCGTAGAACGTCTCGTAGGCCGAGAGGTTGAGCGTCGCGGGGTCCACCTCGACCTGCCCGAAGTCGGGGTTGATCGTCGCGTCGAGCGTGAGGTTGGACGTCAGGTTGTACTTGATGTCCGCTCCCACGTTCACCTTCGTGTCGTTCTTCTCGTGATACGGGTCGTTCGGGCTCGCGTACTTGAACTGGCTCCGCGTCACGACGTACGGCAGGAGCTCGGCCTGCCGCGGCCGGCTCGTGATCACGATGTTCTGCAGGTGGCCGAAGTACCCGGGCCCGCCGCTCTCGTCGCGCCGGCGGAACGACCACATGTCCTGCTCGTTGAGGCGGTCGACGACGCGCCACACCTGGAGCCCCCACGTCTGCACGCTGTCCCGCGAGAAGCGGAGCTGCGAGTAGGGGATGCGCATCTCGGCGCTCCAACCGGTCGCGTCCTGCCGCGCCGCCCCCTCCCACACGGGATCCCACGACGGGTCGCCGTTGAACTGGTCGCCGCGGACGCCCGCCGGGTTGATCTCGAACCAGATCTCGTCGAGATGGTTGTGGTACGGGTCGAGGACGATCGCGAGCTTGTCGGTCGTGAGGGAGTTGAACGCGCCGTTGTTGCCGTTCGAGGCCAGGAGCTGATCGCGGCGCGCGAGCGGAGCGCGGATCCCCGCCGGGCCCATCGGCTCGCTCAGGCGGGCCCCAACATACAGCGCTTCCTCGTCGTACAGGATGCGGACCTCGGTCGCGAGTGTCGCGGCGCCGCCCTCGCTGGGGCGCTGCTGCCGCAGCTCGGTGATCGGCGTGGCCTGCTTCCAGGCCTCGTCGTCGAGACGCCCGTCGATGGCGACCGGGCCGGCGCGCAGCACCGCGCCGGCCGCCGGGACGGGGGCGGATTGGTGGGCCGCGTTGGCCCGCTGGGCACGAAGGCTCGGCGCCACGACGACACTGACCGCCAGGGCCAGAGCAAACGCGCGCACGGGAACGGCGAACGGCATCGGATTGGTTCGATGAGAGCGAGTGACAGCGGCTCGTTCCACCTTTTGACGGGGTTGGCCCATCAAAGGTTTGAACCACGGGGGCTACGGACCTGGCCGGTACGGCACGGATGCGGCGGCCCGGTGTTTGAACTCAGAGGGCCAGGCGCCGCTGCCCATTCACGCCCAACCGTCCGGCCTTGACCGCATCGCACACGATCCGCCCGACGAAGGGCCAACCCGCGAACGCCGCGACGCCCACGGTGTCGGTCGTCGTGCCCACCCATGGCCGCCCCGAGAGCCTGGCCAACTGCCTGGCGGCGCTCGCCGAGCAGACGCTGCCACGGCACGCCTTCGAGGTGATCGTGTGCGACGACGGCAGCCCGGAGCCCATCGCGCCGGTCGTCGCCAGGTTCTCGAACCGTTTGCCCGTGCGAGTCATCCGCCAGCCGCGCAAGGGGCCGGCGGCGGCCAGGAACGAGGGCGCGCGGCACGCTCGCGGGCGGTACCTCGCCTTCACGGACGACGACTGCGTGCCGGCGCCCCACTGGCTCGAGCACCTGCTCGATCGGATGCGGCGGCATCCGGGGCACATGATCGGCGGGTTGATCGTGAACCTGCTGTCCCGCGATCCGTACGCGACGGCCACCCAGCTCATCCAGAGCTGCGTGTACGACTACTACACGCGCCACGACGTGGGGCACCGGTTCTTCAGCACCGCCAACCTGGCGATGCCCGCGAGCCGGTTCTGGATGCTCGACGGCTTCTCGGAACGGTTCTCGCGCGCGGCGGGCGAGGACTACGACCTTTGCGCACGCTGGCAGGAAGCCGGCTTCCCGAGCGAATACGCCCCCGAGGTCGAGGTCGGGCACGCGCACGGGCACACCTTCGCGAGCTTCTGGCGCCAGCACTTCGGCTACGGACGCGCCCTGCTTCGCGTCCGCGAGGGGATGGCGCGGCGGCGGGGGCGGTTGGGGATCGAGCTGGAGTCGCCGAAGTTCTATCGGCAGATTCTCACCTACCCGTTGCACCACAGCGATCGGGGCAAGGCCATCCGCAACGCGGCGCTCGTCTCGCTCTCGCAGGTCGCGACGATCGCTGGTGCGCTGCGCGAGCTTCTGATTCCGGCCCGGCAACGGACCGACCATCGCCGGACGGGCGAGCATCCGACCCCTCACGTCACGAGCCTCTCGCCTTGAGCGATCGCACGACCCGCGGCACGGCGATGAGCTCCATCGCGGTCGCGGTCATCAGTTACAACACACGGGATCTGCTGCGCGACTGCCTCGCCTCCGCGTACGCCGACGGCGCCGTCGACGTGGTGGTGGCGGACAACGGCTCGACCGACGGAAGCATCGAGATGGTCGGCGCCGAGTTCCCCCGCGCGGTGCTACTCGTCGACCGGTCGAATCCGGGATACGGCGGCGCCTCGAATGCGGCCATCGCCGCCTGTCGCGCCGACTACGTGCTCCTCCTCAACAGCGACACCGTGCTGCGCCCGGGCGCGCTCGAGTCGCTCCGGCGCTATCTGGACGAGCATCCGCGCGCGGCGGTCGTCGGGCCGCGCCTGCTGAACCCCGACGGGACGCTGCAGCGGTCGATCCACCAGTTTCCGACGCCGACCTTCATTCTCTTCAACTATAGCTGGATCGGACCGTTCGTCAGCAGCTTACCCGGTCTCCGGAAGCTGTACGAGGCGAGCGGCACGCACGACCGCGTCCGCGTCGTGCACTGGGTGATGGGCGCCGCGCTCGCCATCCGGAAATCGGCGTTCGATTCGGTGGGCGGATTCGACCCGGCATTCTTCATGTACTACGAGGAAGTCGACCTGTCGCGCCGGCTGCACGACGCCGGATGGGAAACGCACTTTGCACCCGTGACCAGCGTGACGCACATCGGGGGCGCGAGCACGCTGCGGGAGCGGGCGCGCATGTACGCGCAGCAGATCGCCGCCGCGATCCAGTACGCCGAGCGGCACCATCCCGAGCCACGCGTGAAGCGCATCGAGTGGGCGCTGCGCTTCAGCGTGGGAAGCCGCCTCCTCGCCGACTCGGTGCGCCACCGGTTCGCCGGCGATCCCTCGCGCCGCGCGCAACTCGCCGAGGACATCGGCGTCTGGCGCGCCGCGCTGGAGCGGGCGCGGCGCCCGACCACGCGGTGAGCACCGACGCCGAGCCAGAGGCGCGGAGCCAGACGCCGGCACCGCTGCGCGCAGCGGATTGGCGATTCCTGCTCCCTCTGATCCCCGGCGAGACGCCGGACCACCTCGCGCTCGTAGGGGGAGTGCCCGGCGTCGTGGAGCGCGCGACCGAGCTTGGCCTCGCGCGACGCATCACCGAGGGCCTTCCGCCGCCGGGAAGCGCGGACATCGTGGTGGCGGCAGCCGATGCACCCGACGCGGTCGAGGAGATCGCGGGCGCCGTCGCCGACGGTGGCGTCCTGTACCTCGAGGTCGATCGGCGTCGCCGCGGGTATCGCGCGACGACGCCGGCACGCATCACCGCGGCGCTCGCGGCGGCGGGGCTGCCGCTCGTGACGATCTACGCCGTCGAGCCCGACCTCGCCGAACCGCGCGTCTTCATTCCGGTCGACGCGACGAACGCCCGCACGTGGTTCCGGCGGACATTCGTCAACGAGCGCGCACTCGAGAGCCGGCTGTGGGACATCGCCCGGAAGTCGTCGCCGGGGGCGGCCATCCTGCGCGACCTCACGATTCGCGAGCACTACGTCGTGGTGGCGGCGAGTCGCGGAACCGCCACCGTCGGGCTGCTGCGACATCCCGAGGTCTCGGGCATCTTCGCGGACATGGCGGAGGCCGAATCGGCCATCATGCTCACCTACGGCGGTGATCGGGCGGTCCTGTTCCCGTTCGCGCGCCGGTCCCCTGCTCCGCTGGCCGTGCTGAAGGTGCCGAAGACGCCGCAGTTCGTCGGCCGCACCGAGAACGAGCAGGCGTACATGCGCGCGCTGCACGCGCGACTCGCACCGGCGCTCGCGCGGGTGATCCCGGCTCCGCTCGGGACGGCGCATGCCGGTGCACTGTCGATCGCGTGCGAGCAGTTTCTCCCGGGCGAGCCCCTGGCGAAGCGCGCGCGGAGCCGCACCCTTCCCCTGTCCATGAAGATCGACGATCTCCGCCGGGCGATGGCGTGGCTTGCCGCGTTCCATCGCGCGACGGAGGTCCGTCGTCTCGCGCCACACGACGACGCGCGGCGGCAGGTCATCGAGCAGCCGCTCCGCGACTACGCCCGCGAGCTCGGCGCGACGTCGGAGGAGGCCCGCCTGTTCGGGCGCGTGAGCGCAGCCGTGTCGCACGCCACGGGGTCCGGGCTGCCGATCGTCTGTCACCACCGGGACTACGCGGCGTGGAACCTCCTTCGGGACGCCGACGAGCTGGCGGTCCTCGATTGGGAGGGCGCTCGCGAGGGGCCGGCGGTATGCGATGCGCTGCATCTCGCCACGAGCTGGCTCTACACGCTTCGGCTCGGCGCCGGCTCCGATGACGAGGTCGGATGCGTGCACGACCTCTTCGTCTCGCTCGGCCGACCGGATCCGGCCGTGCAGGCCGCGACGACCGCCGTCGACGACTACCTGACGGAGCTCGGGATCGATCGGGTGCTGCTGCCACAGCTCGTCGTGCACCATCGCGTGGAGCTCGCGCTGCGGCGCCTCGACCAGCGCCGGCTGCAGAACGAGGCGGGGCCGGACGCCGCGCGCACCACGGTCGAGGTGGACACGGTCCGCATGCTGGCCGCGGCCGTGGAGCGACTGTTCGCCCGCGTGGACATCAGGACGTGAGCGCTTCTGAGAGCGGCGCACCACGGCGACGGCTGCTGTTTCTGGCTCCGTTCCCGCCGCGGCTCGATGCCACCCACGGCGGTGCCCGGGTCACGGCGCAGCTCATCCGAATGCTCGCGGCGCGCCACGACGTGGCGACGCTCTACCTTCGAGCGCAGGACGAGCAGCCGGCCGACGAATCGATCACGGAGCGCTGCGCGGTAGCGGAGGGCGTGAGCATCCCGCCGAGCGCGTCGCTCGCGACGCGCGTCTCGCGCACGCTCGCCTCGCTGCGCGGCCTCCCGGGCTGGGTCGGGTGGACCCGCGTACCGGCCTTCGGCCGCCGCGCGCGCGACCTCGCCGCATCGTGGCGTCCCGACGTCGTGCACTTCGAGTACCACGTGATGGGGCAGTACGCGCCGGCGCTCCCGAACCGCGATGCCGCGTGGATCCTGACGGAGTACGAGGCGGGCGTGCTCGCCGCGCGCGAGCACCTCCACCAGGAGGGAAGCGCCGGGTCGCTCGGTGCGCGGCTGCAGCGCCGCGCATGGGCGCGCTACGAGCGCGGCGTCATCGCGCGGATGGATGCCGTGGTGGTGTTCTCCGAGCGCGACCGCGCTGCCCTCGCTCCGCTGGCGGGGACGACCCCGATCGTCCGCATCGGCCTCGGCACCCACCTGCCCGCGGCGACGCTCGACGCGCCGGCGAGCGACGAGGCACCCGAGCTTCTCTTCGTCGGCAACTTCAAGCATCCGCCCAACGTCGATGCCGCGATCCGGCTGGTGGAGCGGATCTTTCCACGAGTGAAGGCCGCGGTGCCGGCGGTCACCCTCCGCATCGTCGGCGCGCATCCGCCCGCGCGGCTCACCGAGGCCTCCCGCGACGGAGTGTACGTCACCGGCGTGGTGCCCGACGTCGTGCCCCATCTGAACGCCGCGACGCTCGTCGTCGTCCCGCTGCGGCTCGGCGGCGGCATGCGCGTGAAGGTGCTGGAGGCGCTGGCCCATGGCAGAGCCGTCGTCGCCTCTCCGCGCGCCGTCGAGGGACTCGACGTGTCGGCGGGCGTTCACCTCGTCCTCGCGGACAGCGACGACGAGTTCGTGTCGGCGATCGTCGGGCTGCTCGGCGCTCCCGACCAGCGCCGCGCCCTGGCCGCGAACGCGCGCGGCTGGGCGGCCGCGCACCTCGGCGAGGAGCGCTGGGCCGCCGAATACGAGGCGCTCTACGCCCGGGTGCTCGGGCAGCGCCGGCACGCGCCGTGACTCGCATCGTCGCGATCACCGTGGCCATCGCCGCGCGCGACCGTCCGGCCGCGCTGTCGCGGTGTCTCGACGCGATTCTGGCGGGCACCGCGCTGCCCTCGGAGATCGTCGTCGTCGATCAGAGCGCGGACGACGCCGTGCATGAGGTGGTCGTGCTGCGCGCCGCGTCGTCGCCGGTGCCCCTGCGCCACATCGCGCAGCGCGAGAGCGGCCTGTCACGGTCACGGAACGCGGCGCTGGACGCCGCGACGCAGCCGCTGATCGCCGTGACCGACGACGACTGCGTGCCCGACGCGCGGTGGGTCGAGGTGCTCGACCGCGAGCTTGCCGCCGACGCCGCCATCGCCGCGGTGAGCGGGCGTGTGCTTCCGCTCGGACCCGACGTCGAGGGCACGTACGCCGTCTCCTCGCGCACGAGCACCGAGCGACGCGAGTTCGCGGGCAAGGCCCTGCCGTGGGAGGTCGGCACGGGTGCCAACTTCGTCGCGCGGCGCGAGTGGCTGTCCCGCATCGGCGGCTACGACGTGCGGCTGGGGGCGGGCTCGCCGGGCCAGTCGGGTGAGGACATGGACGTCCTCTACCGTCTTCTGCGCGCCGGCGCTCGCCTTCGCTACGAACCCGACGCCGTCGTCTTCCACGAGCGCCAGCCGCTCGCGCAGCGGACGCGATCACGCTTCGGCTACGGGCACGGCATCGGCGCGTGCTGCGCGCTCTGGGGGCTCGGCGGCGATCCCTTCGCGGCGAAGGTGCTCGCCCGATGGTCGGCGATGCGCCTGCGCCGCCTGGCCGGCGCCGCTCGCGCGCGCGATGCTCGCACGGCGAAGGACGAGCTCCGCGTGCTTCGCGGGACGGCCGCGGGGATCGCCTACGGCCTGCGCGTGCGTCGCTCGCTGCGCCGGTACGGCGCGTGATGGTCGAGCACCGGCCATTCCGCGACGCCACGCGCCGAACGATCATGTAGCATGCTCCGGCGACTACGTTCCCTGCTTCGTCCGGCACCCGGACACGAGCTCGCGCACCGGCTGCGACGTCTGACGAGTCCGATCTGGCTCGGATCGCTCGGTCGGACCGCGCCGACGAGTGACGCCTGGGGGTTCGACCGCGGCACGCCGGTCGATCGCTATTACATCGAACGGTTTCTCGAGGCCAACCGCGGCGCCGTTCGCGGGCGCGCGCTCGAGATCCAGGATCGCCTCTACACCGAGCGCTTCGGAACAGGCGTCGAGAAGTCCGACGTGCTGGACATCGACGCCACGAATCCCCGCGCGACGGTGGTGGCCGACCTCGCGGCGGCCGATCATCTGCCGTCCGAGTCGTACGACGTGCTGATCGTCACGCAGACCCTGCACCTGATCCGCGACACGCGCGCGGCCATCGCTCAGGTCCACCGGCTCCTCGCGCCCGGCGGCGTGCTCCTCGCCACGCTTCCGACGGTGAGCCGCATCAGTCGCGGCGTCGGAGTCCAGGGAGACTACTGGCGATTCACCGTCGCCTCGGCGAGCTGGCTGTTCGGCGACGTCTTCGGCGCACCGGCGGTCACCGTCGCCGCGCGCGGCAACGTGCTGAGCGCGATCGCGTTCCTGAGCGGGCTCGCGGCGGAAGAGCTTCCGGCGCGCGACCTCGACGTGGACGATCCGTACTTCCCCGTCGTGATCACCGTGCGCGCCACGAAAGCGCTCGCTGGTGGCTGACGTCGCGCCTGCCGGCGGGCCGATTGCGGCGCTCCGGCGCCTCTGGCGAGGTCGCCGGCCGTCGGCCGCCGTGCTGGTGTATCACCGCGTGGCCCGCGCGGCGTGGGACCCGTTCGGCCAGGCCGTCGACCCGGCGACGTTCGAGCGGCAGCTCGAGATCGCGCGGCGGTTCGGCTCCGTGCTCTCGGCGCCCGAGCTCGCGGGGCGGCTCGCGCGTGGCGAATCGATCGCCCGCACGATCACGGTCACGTTCGACGACGGATACGTCGACAACCTGACGACGGCCGCACCGATCGCCGCGCGGCTCGACGTGCCGATCACCGTGTTCGTCGCGATGGAGCCCGTGCTCGACGGAACCCCCTTCTGGTGGGACCAGCTCGCGGTCGCGGTGCTGCGCGCCGACGGCGCGTCGCCGGAGCATCGCGAGATCGCGATCGGCGGCGACCCGCCGCTGCCGCTGCGCACGAGCGAGGAGCGACAGGATGCGCTCCAGCGCCTGCACGCCGTGATGCGGCGATCGAGCGCGGGCCGGCGCGCCGCGATGCTCCGCGAGATCGTCGCGCAACTGGACGGAAGCTCGACCGACGACAGCGGCCGTCCGATGACCGCGGACGAGCTCCGACGGCTCGCCGCGCTGCCGGGCGTGCACGTCGGCTCGCACACGATGACCCATCCGTCACTCGCCGCGCTGGACGTGGAGGAACAACGGGCGGAGATGGCGGAGAGCCGGCAGGCGCTCGAGCGGCTGCTCGGCGCGCCGGCACGACTGATGGCCTACCCGTTCGGAAAGGACGGCGACGTCTCCGCGGCCACGCGGGCCGCGTCGCGCTCGGCGGGGTTCGACGCGGCGTTCACGACCATGCCGTTCGCCGTCGGGATGGACGCCGACCCGTTCGCGATTCCGCGGCTCACGGTTCACGAGTGGACGGCCGACGTGTTCACGCAGAAGCTCGCGTCGCTCGTCGGACCGCCGCTCCGCTGAGGGCCCGCGACTGCGGCTGAGCGAAGGCGCGCGAGCACGCCGGCCCGCGCGTTCAGTCGCCCGATTGCCGCGCGCGCCGAGCGAGCCGCCCCGCGATGCTGGACGCGCGCCGGCGCAGGCGCTCCAATCGCGGATGGCGGTACGGCCAGAGCGCGCGCCGCACCGCGTTCCGCACGGCCTCGTCGCCCGCGCCCGTCGTCGCGAGATGGCCGTCCAGCCACTCGAGAAAGCGATGCCGCGCTTCGGCCGCGACGCCCTCGCGCTTCGCGACCGCGCAGCACGAGTCGTCGTGGAGGCGGTACCGCTCCCAGGATCGCTCCACCACCAGCACGGGCTCGGAGAGGAAGAGCTTCGCGTAGAACGCCTGGTCCTCGAACATCCCCCGGAACCGTTCCTCGAATCCGCCGATCCGCCGCAGTGCGTCGGTGCGCACGACGAAGCTGTGCACGCAGGGCACCGCCGTGCGGCCGCGCAGCATGTTCACCAGCAGCGCCGGCGGCGTCGCGACCGTTCCGTCGCGAACGCCCAGCACGGGGTAGTAGTCCGCTCCAGCGTCCGCGGCGTCTCCGGTCCAGCTGCGCCAGTAGAGCGTGTTGCCGTAGATCGCGCTCGCGCCGGGCGACGCCTCGAGCAGCGCCAGCTGGGCCTCGAGCTTGTCGGGCACCCATACGTCGTCGGCGTCGAGGAACGCGACGTACGCGCCTCGCGCCGCGGCGATCGCGAGGTTGCGGGACGCGCTGATGCCGCGGTTCGCATGCCCCGCGTGCTCGAGATAGGTGACGCGGTCGGGGTAGCGCTGCGCATACCCGCGCGCGATGGCCGTCGCCCCGTCGGTCGATCCGTCGTCGACCAGCAGGAGCTCCCACTCGGGATGGGTCTGGGCGAGCACGCTCTCGATCGCCTCGCCGAGGAAACGCTCGCCGTTCAGGAACGTGGTGATGGCGGAGACGAGCGGCCGGCTCACGGTGCCTCGGACGTTGACGTCCCGAAATATACCGCGCGGCGCGGCGCCGATCAGCGGCCGCGCGACGCGGCGATCGGCGTCAGCCCTCTCCGTCGAACTCGCCCGCGCCGTTCCGGAGCGCGGTCACGGAGAAGCGGCACGGCACGATCGACTTCGGCGTGATCCCGAGCCCGCGCGACGACAGATCGAGCACATCGAGCTCGAACGCCGCGACGTGGTCGATCGCCTGCCCCACCGCGTGGCTGAGCCAGAGCGAGACGCCGTAGATGCCGGGGTTGAGGTGCAGCGCCTCGAGCGCGAACCGGACCCGGTTCGGCCCGCGCGCGAGCGCGATCAGCTGTCCCTTCTCCACGACGTCCGCGTTGACGAGCAGCACACCCGTCTGGCTGCGCACGGAGATCGCCAGCGACGCGACGGAGAGCGCGGCGTTCGCGTCGATCTGCAGGTCGAAGGTGATCGGGCCGTCGGGACGCGGCACGCTCGCCTCGTCGTCGGGGACGAAGTAGCGAATGCGCGCGAACCGCGCCTCACCGGACCCGGAGCGCGGGGCATCGGCCAGATCGATCCAGTGGTTCGGGCGCGCCGTCGTCCCCCCGCGCGCGAGATAGCTCGCGACCACCTCGCCGCTCCCGCCCATCTCGGACACCCGGCCGCGCTCGAGCAGGATCGCCCGGCCGCACAGCCGCAGCACCGCATCCATGTTGTGGCTGACGAAGATCACCGTGCGCCCCGACGACGCCACGTCGCCCATCTTCCCGAGGCACTTCTTCTGGAACGCCGCGTCGCCGACGGCGAGCACCTCGTCGACGAGCAGCACTTCGGGCTCGAGGTGCGCCGCTACGGCGAACGCGAGCCGGAGATACATGCCGCTCGAGTAGCGCTTCACCGGCGTGTCGAGGAACCGCTCCACCTCGGCGAACGCGACGATCTCGTCGAACTTCCGCGCGATCTCCGACCCGCGCATGCCGAGGATCGCGCCGTTGAGGTACACGTTCTCGCGACCGGTCAGATCGGGGTGGAAGCCCGTGCCGACCTCGAGCAACGAACCCACACGCCCATGGATCTCGGCGCGGCCGACGGTCGGCGACGTGACGCGCGACAGCAGCTTGAGCAGCGTGCTCTTGCCGGCGCCGTTCGCGCCGATCAGCCCCACCGCCTCGCCCTCGGCGATCTCGAACGATGCGTCGCGCAGCGCCCAGTGCTCGCGATCCTCGGCGGGTGCCCCGCCGCGCCGGATCGAGCGCACGAGCTCTCCCGCCGATTCGACGATCGACTCGCGAAGCGTCCGGTCGCGGCTCACGGTCCGTCCCAGCTCGTACCGCTTGCCGAGACCGACCGCGCGGATCGCGGGCGTCATGCGGGCACGCTCAGACCAGGTCGGCGAACGACTGCTCCGTCCGCCGGAAGAAGTACGCACCGCTCGCGAGGAGCGTCAGCGCGGCCGCGCACGACGCGGCGACCGTGGCGGCGGACGGCGCCGGCGTGCCGAGCAGCGCCCAGCGGAAGCCGTCCGCGACGGCCACCATCGGGTTCAGCGCGTACACCGTTCGCGCCGGTCCGCTCAGGAGGCTGCTGGGATAGGCGATCGGCGTGGCGAACAGCCAGAGCTGCGTGAGAAAGGGCACCGCATAGCGCACGTCGCGATACCGCACGTTCAGCGCGGCCAGCCACAGCCCCACTCCCAGCGTCGCGGCGATGGCGAGCAGCGAGAACGGCACGACACCGAGCCAGCTCGCCGACGGCGCCACCCCGTAGGCCACGAGGAACACGAGCAGCAGCACGAACGCGAGCACGAAGTCGACGGCGCCCGCCAGCACGGTTGCGAGCGGGATGGCCAGCCGCGGGAAGTACACCTTGGTGACGAGGTTCTGATTGAGCACCACGCTGTTCGCCGACTGCGTCAGTCCGTTGGCGAAGAACGTCCACGGCACGAGCGCCGTGAGCGCGAACAGCGGATACGGCACCCCCTCCGACGGAACCCGCGCGAGCCGCCCGAAGAAGAGGCTGAACACGAGCATCGTCGCCAGCGGCTGGATGATGGCCCACGCGACGCCGAGCAGCGTCTGCTTGTAGCGCACCTTCACGTCGCGCCAGGTGAGGAAGTACACCAGCTCGCGCTGCGCCCACAGCTCGCCCAGCCCGAGCGCCGGCCAGCGCTTCGCCGGCTCGATGATCGTCCAGCGGACGTGCGTGTCGCTCACCGCGCGCGCGCCGCCGCCCAGCCGCCCATGCTGTGCCCGCCCACGACGATGCGGCTCGTGTCGACGCGCAACGTGCGCGCGTTGGCCGATTCGCGCACGTAGGCCAGCACCTGCGCGAGGTCGTGGCCCTGCTCGTTTCCTGGCAGGCCGCGCAGGAAGACCAACGTCGGATGCCGCCCAGCCCCGGCGGCGAGGAGGGCGAGTCCCTGCACCTGCACGCCATGGGTGGGCACGTGGAGCACGGCGTTGCGCGCCGGGTGCGTCGTGTCGCGCGGCGGGGCCGCGCACAGCGCCCTCGGAGCCCCTTGGGCGCCGAGCGCGGAGGTGAGCAGCAGCGTGGCGGCGAGGATCGATGCGCGCATGGGACGGTGATCGGAGCTCCCGGGCACTGGCGCGCCGGGGGCGCCGTCATACTATCCGTTCTGCGGCCCTCGACGCCA